>NZ_CP024636.1:1390862-1622860 GCF_009728735.1 Pantoea phytobeneficialis | reverse complement strand
GAAACGCGGGCGTTCGCCCGGATGCTGGGGCTTGAGCCATGTACGACCGCAGTTCGTAGCCCGGAAAGCAATGGCATAGCAGAAAGCTTCGTGAAAACGATAAAGCGGGATTACATCAGTGTGATGCCAAAACCGGACAGCCAGGTAGCGGTGATGAACCTGGCGGAGGCGTTCAGTCATTACAACGAACATCACCCGCACAGCGCGCTGGGATATCGCTCGCCGCGGGAATATATACGCAGAAAGTTATCACAACCGTAAGAGAGAAAAGGCGTCTGGATATATAGGGTCAAATCCAGAAAATCTAAGTCCCCCTCCGGCTGAAAAGACGGAGATTGATACTTTACTTCATGCCGTCACATGGCTGGTGAAACACCACGGGAAATCCGCCAGTGAAGACGTGCTCTATGCCGGGCTGCCGCGCGGCGAACGACTCACACCCGATATTGCTGTGCGCATGCTGGAGCAGGCCGGAATTCAGGCCGGTTGGGTTGAGCGCGATATTCTGATGCTGTCAGAATCGCTCTACCCACTGATTATCACCAACAAACGCGGTGAATATTGCATCCTCCAGGAAAAGCAGGACAAACAGTATACGCTGCTGTCGCCCGCTGACGGCCAGATACGCCATCTTTCTGCGGAGACGATGGCAGAGGAAGTAGCCGGGTTTGCTTTGCTGTCGAAAGTGAAGATCCAGCCGACTGCACGCGGAGAAAAAGATATCCTGCCGGAGATCGACCAAACTGGTCACTGGCTATTTTCCAATCTATGGCGTTACCGCCAGTATTTCTATAGCGCCGCGCTGGCAGCACTGCTCGCCAACATCCTGACCTTGTCGACCACCTTCTTCACCATGAACGTTTATGACCGCGTTGTGCCAACCGGTGCTTACGCCACCTTATGGTCATTAGCGATTGGCGTGCTGATCGCCATTAGCTTTGAGTTCACCGCGAAGCAAATCCGTTCGTGGTTGGTGGATTCCGCCGGGAAAAAAGCGGATTTGGTGGTGGGTTCACTGCTATTTCGCAAGACACTGGCGATCCGTATGGAGTGCAAACCACGGTCGGCCGGTTCTTTTGCTAACCAACTGCGTGAATTTGAGTCAGTGAGGGATTTTCTCTCCTCTGCAACCCTGGCGACATTGTCCGATCTTCCCTTCTGTTTACTGTTTATCGCCATTATGTTTGCCATCGGTGGACCACTGGCGTTTATACCGATGATGGCGATCCCGGTCATTATCATCGCTGCCGTGGCGATCCAGTGGCCACTGTCTCGTTATATGAAAGAGAACATCAGTGAAATTTCGCAGAAACAAGGGCTGGTGATCGAAACTATCGTGGGGCTGGAAACCCTCAAAGCGGCCAAAGGTGAAGGCGTGATGCAAAAACGCTGGAACGACTTCAGCGCGCTGGCTGCCGCCTCTTCAATGAAAACCCGTTACCTCTCAACCCTGACCAGTAACTTTGTCAGTTACGTGCAACAGGTTTGTACCGTGTTGATCGTTCTGTGGGGTGTGTATCTGATTCATGCCGGTGACCTGACTATGGGTTCATTGGTGGGGATGGTGATTCTTTCCGGACGTTCTTTATCGCCGCTGGCGGCTGTGGTCGGGCTAGCCATTCGCTATCAGCAGGCAAAAACCGCCCTGATTTCCCTGAACCAGTTAATGGCGATGCCGACAGAGCGTGACCAGCAGGCGCATTTCTTACCCTCACCACCGCTGAAAGGCGAGATCGCATTGCGTCAGGTGGGCTTCCATTACCCGAAAACCGGGATCCAGGAGCCAGAGAAAATTCTGCACCCGTTGAATCTCAATATCCGCCCCGGCGAACGAGTAGCCATTTTAGGCACTATTGGTAGTGGAAAATCGACGCTGTTAAAACTCCTCGCCCGTCTCTACCTCCCCACCGCAGGAAAGATGACGATGGATGGTCTTGACGTGAACCAGATTGATCCCGCCGACTGGCGTTCCGCCTGTGGCTATGTTTGTCAGGACAATCGCCTGTTCCAGGGAACGCTGCGGGAAAACATCATCATGGGTAATCCCGCCGTGAGCACGGAACGCTTTTTACAAGTCGCAGCACTTGCCGGTATCGATGCTATCGCCCGCCGCCATCCCGCAGGATATGACATGCCGATCGGCGAAATGGGACAAGGACTTTCCGGTGGGCAAAAACAACAAGTTTCGCTTGCCCGATGCTTACTGCTCGATCCGGCCATCATGTTAATGGACGAACCCACCAGCTCCATGGATAGCAACTCAGAAGCGCAGTTTATTGCTCGTCTGAAGGAGGTTATTCAACAGAAAACATTGGTCGTTGTGACCCATCGAATCCCGGTGTTGAGCCTGGTCGATCGCATAATCGTGTTGGAAGACGGGAGAATTCTGGCCGACGGACCTAAGGCGCAAATTATGGCCAAACTCTCGCAGGCTTCAGTAGCTAAAAATTCATCACGCACCGCACCGCCACGTAAGGAGACGACGAATGCGTAACACTAAAGAGTCGAAAACGCGTCTTCAGGCGGAAGATATGTCCTTCCTGGACGATTTGCAAAACGCCATCATTATGCAGAAGACGCCAAAAAGTATGCTGGTGCTCTGGCTGCTGGTGATTGTGGTCGTAACATCACTGGTGTGGGCGCATTTTGCTGTGGTTGAAGAGGTTACCAAAGGCGAAGCTAAGGTGATCCCTGCCAGCCATGAGCAAACCATTGAGAGTTTTGAGGATGGCACACTACAGGAGCTGTACGTAAAAGAAGGCCAACTGGTCGAAAAAGGACAGCCGCTGCTGAGACTCGACTCAACGCGCTCAGAAGCCAACTATCAGGAGGAGTTGTCCAAGTCCTACGGTCTTCAGGGTTCCATCGCCCGTGCCCGTGCTGAAGCCTATGACTTGCCACTGGATTTCCCGGACGAGATAAAAGATTTCCATACTATTGTTCAGGATGAAACCAAGGCGTATCAAACCCGACGCAAGCTGCTGGACGATAGCATCAGCTCCCTCTCACATAACCTCGAGCTGGCGGAAAAAGAGGTGAGCCTGTCCGAACCGCTGGCGAAGCGTGGACTGATCTCTGACATGGAAATCCTGCGTTTGCGCCGTCAGGCGAATGATCTCCGGGTGCAAATCGCCGACCGTACCAACAAATATCGTTCTGATGCCAACAGCGAGTTAACGCGACTGGAGTCCGAGTTTGCGCAGGTCGAAGCCCGTCTGGTAGGACGTAAGGACGTCATTAACCATGCGCTGATTACGGCACCGGTTAAAGGGACCATTAACAGTATCAAAACCACGACCATCGACAGCGTTATTTCTCGTGGGGAGCAGATCATGTCGCTGATCCCTTCTGAGGATAATCTGCTGCTGGAAACGCGTATCAAACCCGCTGAAGTGGCATTTCTACGTCCGGGTCTACCCGCCACGGTAAAAATCTCGGCGTATGACTTCGCCATTTATGGTGGGCTCGACGGTGTTATCGAGAGTATCAGCCCCGACACCATTATTGATGAAACCAAAATGCGCTCTGGCCGCGAAGATGCGACTTACTATCGTGTTTATGTCCGCACGCACGGCACGGATTTACAGGTTAAAGAGAAAAATTTTCCCATTATTCCGGGAATGACGGCCAGTGTAGAGATTAAAACGGGTGAAAAAACCATCCTGTCTTACCTGCTCAAGCCGGTTTTAAAAGCGCGCGAAGCATTCAGGGAGAGATAATAATATGCGCAAGACATTCATTACGCTGGCACTACTTGCCAGCAGCACCGGGGTGATTGCCTCACCGGATGCCATCCAGTCCGGCACCTTCGATACCGTGATGAACAAAGACACGCGTACTTTGTTGGCGAAGATGGTTAATCAGGCATTGAGTTACAGCCCGGAAATTCAGGTTGCCGGAGCGGATAAAACGGCGGCCAATTACGACATCGATCAGGTAAAAGGTGCGCGCTGGCCGCAGATTCAGCTGGGCAGCACGGCACCGATGGCCTCTTTTGGCGGTGGCAGTGAAACGACCAATAATCGGCTGAAAGACAGTAGCTTTTCAGTCAATGTCACCACCACAATTTTTGACTGGGGGAAAAATCGCGAAAATATTGGCAGCGCGACGCAGCAATCCCATGCCGCAGCACACCAATATGAATTTGAGAAACAACAGATTGCCTTCAACACCCTGAGTCAGTTGATTGAGTTGAGCCGTTATCAGCAAAATCAAAAAATTACGCAGGGTTACGTCAAGCGCATGCGTGAGCTGGTTAATATGCTGGGTGAAATTACCCAGACGGATGCAGGCCGCTACAGTGAGCTGGTGCAGGCCAGAGCCAAACTGCTCTCCGCTGAAACGTCCCTGGAGCGAATTAACGATCAGCGTCGGCAATCAGAGATCATGTTGCAACGCCTGACTGGCGATGCTGTCACGTTACCTGAAAAACTCGACTGGACAATGCAGCCCATTTCGACCGCCCTGGTAATGAGCAGGGTGAGCAAGCATCCCTCCCTGTTAAAAGCCGAGGCGGAAGCGCAATCTGCTCAGCACTTGACTGCCGCAACCAAAGCGAGCAGCCTGCCGCAGCTCAACTGGGTGGTGTCAAAAAGCACGGCAAAAGATGGCAATGGCAAAGCCGGACAGTGGTACACCGGCTTGAATGTTCAGTGGAATGCCTTTACCGGTGGTTCAGAAAAAGCGGCTGCTCAGGCGTCTGCTGCCCGTGCTTCAGCCAAAAAATCGCAGTATGCCCAGACCAAAATGGATATGGAGTATCAGGTGCATAACCTGACCCAAAGCCGCGATGCCGCCGAAGCACAAAGCCGGGAATATCAGAAGCTGAGTAAAGAAACCGATCAGGTGAGCAAAATTTACTATGAGCAATGGTTACGCCTGGGTAAAAGAACCCTGTTGGATGTGCTGACGGCAGAAAACGATCGCTATAACAACCAGGTTGCAACGGTCAATGCCCAACATGACATATACAGCAATAACGTTAAGTTGGTGGCAACTGCCAGTATGATCTTTGACTGGTTTGATCTTCGCCCTGAAACATAACAAGAGAGAAACATTCGCATCTTGAGGGGGGACTGACTTCTCTCCCCCCTCTTCCTCCGGCGTACATAATTTCGGAGTTTTTAAGTCGTGCACATAATTGAAAAAAACTTTTCTAAACAAAGAGTAAAACACGAAATCAGCTACAATTAACTCGATGTTCAAGACGCTTTACGGGATCACGCAAGTGCTCAGGATGAGAAGGGAACTTTTAGCCGTTCATGTCCCTGATACCAAGGGGTTAATCATGATTCAATCAGCCAGTGATATTCAGAAACGTAGCGATGAAAAGCGCGGCATCAAACCCAAAACCTATAAGCTTCCTTTGGACACAATTGCGCGGATTGAGTTACTCGCCAGCCAGGGTGGTATGTCCCAGGGAGCGATTATAACGGCAGCCATCGATATCTATGAGCGGTCGCTTAATCAATAACAACAAGCCAGGTATATTGTCGCGGCGAGCGTAATTACGCCGCGACGATTCAGTGCAAACAAACGTTTGCACAGGTTGCGTCCATTAAGTCAGTTCTCTTACCAATCTCACACCCGCCTCTGTCAGCCTGACTTCATAGTACCGTGTGATATCAGTTGGCAAATAGGCAAACTCAACCAGACCATCGCGCAGCAGTGGTGCCAGACTGCGGCAATTAACTTCCTTTAGCTTGCGAGTTTTGTCATCACGTCTGACTTCCAGCCCTATTGCTTTGTCACCGCGGAGTAAATATTTCGCTCCTTTCAGCATGC
The DNA here is from genome assembly GCF_009728735.1 of Pantoea phytobeneficialis. Lineage (NCBI taxonomy): Bacteria > Pseudomonadati > Pseudomonadota > Gammaproteobacteria > Enterobacterales > Erwiniaceae > Pantoea > Pantoea phytobeneficialis. The sequence continues at coordinate 1,617,076 of NZ_CP024636.1, read as the reverse complement.
GTTGTAGGGCGTTACTTTTCTCCAGTGAAATAATCATTAAGTTCTCCCGGCAAAAGTTGCTAACGGTAGTCACTCATATTTCCCCAACGTTTCCCGCATCTGTGACAGGTGACTAACTCCCCGACACGCCGCGGATCATGACCCGGTTGTGATTTGTGAAGATACTGTTGCGATAGTTTTAACAATATAACCGGTATATATCCGACTAATAAGCCGAAAAATCATTAGGCATTCTCCTGGATCTCCAGGATATCTGTACGTGGGAAGCGATGAAATATTAGCCTGACAGATATTACATGAGGGATTGGCTTGCGTGGTATTCAGACCGCACAGTCACGCCAGAACAAAAACAAAAAAACCGCCCTTGGGCGGTCACGACATCACTGCTTATTGCTTTGATTTTATTCGGTTTTATCGGCAGATAAATATGGTGCCCGGGGCGGGACTTGAACCCGCACGACCTTACGATCGAGGGATTTTAAATCAGGCGCTTTTCTTATTAATAACAATGCTATAAACAATATTTTCATAAAATGAGACCAATAACCTCACACCATCTATCAATAGCTTGCGGGTCATGATGCCCTGATATTATGAAGATTTTCCCTGCCACTCTGCCACTTCGCTAGCGTTTGGTAAAAGGCCGCCTGTCATCAAGTTGTCACTTCTACTTCCCTGTGATGTTGACCATGCTTTCATTGGAAATGTTTGGCATAGGATTGTGCCTAGCCCGGCCAGCCACCGCTGCCGGGCTTTTATTTTCCTGAATATCATTCATCCAACAAATCATCTGCTATTACTGTTTAGCACATACAGAAACTGCATTGAGGTGTTATATGGTCGATGATTTTTTTAAATACCGATATGGTTGGGAGAAGTTTCATGGTGCCGTTCATTCTCTCTCTGGGGAAGGCACCATTCTGGAGCGGCTAGAGAATGCATACGTTTTTCATATCATACACCTGAGAAAAGAGAACGACATTCCAATAGAGTTACATGAGCAATTTGATGAGGTAGTTTCTCTAATGACTAATGCTGATGCACCAGAAGGCCGTGTGAATGCCGCAGTCAGAGCTATGGATCAGATGACTAGAAGTCGAGTTATAGAAAATATAATTAGCTTGTACGACAGTCTTTGCCGCTACATGCCAAAACATTAATTACTCCCAAAGAAGCTCGGAAATATGCGTTTCCGAGCTTCCTTCCCCTTCCTGGTTTTAACTTTTGCATATCATGAATGTGATGTTATGAGTTAGAAAATCATCTAAGAACGTCCAGGAGCGCCGATTTATCACGGTTGGACAACCCCTTACAAAAGCATGATTATGAACTTAGTCGAACTTAGGCGTTAATTTTTGCCCCACTGGTGCCCCATGCATGCCTCAATATCCAATCGGCAGCCATTACCTATCTAACCCCCACGCCACGCTACAAGATGCAGTCACCTCGATACATACCTGACAATCACTGATCATCTGTCAGGATGGGCTAACCGCCCGGACCAAGATATTATTTAGGGTATGTAACTGAGTTAATGATAATTTATCAGCGGCATCTCAGTGGCCGGAAGAGACGCTTTGCTAAGGAAATGGCATGTCAGTTTACACGAAGATAGCAATACCGATGTTTTGCGTAGCGTTTGCCATGTTCTACCTGGCTCGCAAGAGGCGTGATAAGAACTTTAAGATACCGGGGCTAGCCATGCTATTGGCTGGCTTCGTTAACTTAGTGCTCGGTCTGACTATAGGTTAGTGGCCGGAAGAGACGTTTAGCTGAATCCCCGATTTACTGTATAAAAAAACAGGTTTAGACTAATGCACAGGATAGGCATTTATGGAAAGTGATGATATGAAGTTTCGTATAATTTATGACGGTCCAGCATTGGAAAATCACGATATGGATGTTCGTGATTTGGCTCCGGCATTGATTGCACTTTCCGATGTTTTCGAGGAGGCAGCAAAAACCCTTTACGGCAAGAAAGCGACAGTAAGCGTGAAGGTGAATGCTTCCTTTAAAGCCGGTTCTTTTGGCATAGATCTGCTAGCCAGTTCACCGTCATGGATCAAGCAAGCTGTTGAATTTCTCTCTGGTGAGAATGTCTCCGCAACTCTTAACTTGATAACCCTTTTGGGATTAACAAAGGTTGCTGGAAAGCAGGCATCAAAAGGTCTATTAGACCTTATCAAATGGATTGGCCCAAGAAAAGTAAAGTCAATTCATAAGCTTCCGAACAGAAACGTCAAGATTTTCATTGATGATGAAGAGGAGGTTTTTGAAGAGGAAGTAGTTGAACTCTATAAAAATTATAAGCTTAGAGAAGCACTGCAGGATGTCATAGCCAAGCCTCTTGAGAGGGAGGGTATTGACTCATTTGCTGCCACCGCTGATCAGGGGAAAACTTTCATAACTGTCACCCGTGCAGAATCTGAATATTTTTACGTAGATCGACCCGTCGACTCGATTCTGTCTGAAAGCGTGGCTGAGAAAGCCTTGCAAGTAATAAGCATCTCTTTTAGTGAAGGCAATAAGTGGAGGTTCTCTGATGGTTCAGCTTCTTTCTTAGCTGAAATAACCGATGAAAATTTCTTGCATGACATTGATACTATGAGATTAAATTTCTCCAAAGGAGATATGCTTTTAACGGATTTGAAAGTGACTCAGTACATGTCAGGCGACTCGATAAAAACCTCTTATGAGGTTACCAAGGTAAAAAAACAGATCAACCCGCAGCGCCAGATAGAATTCCCCTTTGAATAAGCATTCAGCATACATTCTAGCCCGCCGCTGAGCGGGCTTTTTTGTGCCTATAATGGGCGAGATCCCAAAACCATTGCGCTGACACCTGCACCACCTGCACTTTTTCGTAGTTCCTGCACTTACTTTTTCGGGAGAGCCAGCATATCCCGGTAGTCATTAGCCGCAGACGGAAATTCCATGATTTTTACCTCTGCTGTTGAACTGTATAAAATCACAGCATATAAATTAACTGTACATCTATCCAGCACCCGTTTCAGGTAGTGGACATTAAAATAGTAATCAGGGGGAAGCATGGTTGTTGAAGTGATGATCGCGAAGGAGAAGGCCAAAGGTATGCCAAAGGGCGCTATGGATGCGCTGCGGGAGGAACTCATAAAGCGACTCAGCCGGAGCTATCCCGATCTGAATGTCGTAGTGAAGACCGCGAGTAATGACGGACTGTCAGTGCTGAGAGCGAAAGATAAGGAAGGCGACAAAGAAATTGTTTCGCAGGTACTTCAGGATGCGTGGGAATCCGCTGACGAATGGTTTCATGGCTAATACGAATGCCGCCTGGCTTGCACAGTCAGCATCTGAGTTTAAACTCAAAGGGTCATGATACACCTTTAGCCCGGACAAACTTATCCCACTGCCCGGGCTTCTTTTCGGATTCACAAAAAAATGATTCGACTTAATAGAATAAAATCATAGTTCACAATATGTACCAATAATTCAATGTCGCTATTATAGTGATGCGCAGCACAAAGTAATGTGTTGCGCCGAGATGGTTTCCATTCTTTGTTTCATGCCTGCTGAGAGCAGGCTTTTTTTGCGCATTTTACTGTGATGGCTAAAATTACCTATGCGGCATTTCTGTCCATTAGCCGTGATGACCAAATACATGGATGAAATTGCCCGTGCTGATGGTATGGCGCGGGCTTTTTTATATTTATCCTTTAAATCGTCGGCCCTTCCCCATCCCAGTTTCTTGTGATCACCTAGGTAATAACACCGGTCACGGTCACCTCCCCCAGCGGCGCGCCCTCAAGTGTGTCTCCGTCCTGGAAGATGATGTAACTGGGTCCGATCATCCCAAATTGACAATCCCTTAACGCTTCAAAGTAATCCTTAAATCCCTCTTTTGGCCGGACAAATTCGTTTGCCAGAATAAACCCTCAACTGTCGGCGCAACCATTGTTGCAGCCATAGGTGTCGGGAATGAACTATGCTTAAGTAGGAACATTAAGTTGCTTGAAAGGAATTCCACATATGAGACGTTCGTTAAGTTGGCTGATGATTATCTTTGTGAGTCTGCTTGCTTTGGCGGGATGTTATCACTCTGATCGACCGATTGGCCCTGATGGTCGCCCAAATGTACCAGCTGAGCAATCAATTCCTGGGGGGCCGATGAGCAAGGGGCCGGTCGGACAACCTCAAGCATAGGTAGCTTTAATTACACCCTCTTCTAAGAAGATTTGCTGCATCCTTTGCGATGGCCTTTACGGGCAATTCTTTCGATGCAGCTGCGATACGCTCTAGTTCGTACAAAATATTGGCCCGGTTCAGTGGGATACCTTTCGCACTCAACTCAATCACTGCTGTTCCTATTGCACAACCTATCATCCCTGCTCTCTGAGACTTCAGTTCTTTCATGTATACGTTACGACCATTAATTTGACTTAGTAATAAGCATAGAACGTATCGATGAACTTTTCCCTAGAATGAACTCCTTAAAAATCATATAGATTAATCATTATGAGGATTTCTGTACCTGCTAAAACAGCATTTATTCACTTAGCAAGGACAGGTTGTACCAGTTTCAAAATATTTATGTATAATGCTTGTTCATACATTGTATGGGCAAGCTACACACAGCATGCGTAGCGAACATGAGAGATTTGCAATTTGAATTAATTATACCTGCTCTGGGCGGGTATTTTTTTGCGCGTCATTGGCATTCTGCTAAAGTTAAGAGGTGACATGTTGAACCACCATGACACTTTCAATTCAAGTATCGTATCCATGATAAATATTGCCCGCTCCTGCACTCCACCCGCAGCGCGGGCTTTTTTATGTTTTTCCTTTAAATCGTCGGCCCTTCCCCATCCCTGGTTCTTGTGATCACCCAGGTAATAACACCGATCACCGTAACCTCTTCCAGCGATTCACCCTCTATCGTGTCGCCGTCTTCACAGATGATCGCGCTTTTCTCCAGTCGGCCAATCTGATACTTATCCCAGGCTTCAAAATAGATTGTGTCACCCAGCACCGGCTTAACTGATTTGTCCACGACCACATATCCATCAGGGGTATCAAGTATGTGTGTCATCTCACCACTGGCAGATCCGAAAATCTGGTGGTGTATGCCGGAGACAGCATCTAGCGTTTCATATCCCACGCTTTCTGAATGCCCTGACCTGCGAACCATAGTTTCCCCTTCCCGCTCTGGTTAAGGCCATCAACGACTCTCATAAGCGCTTCGCTGTTAGCCTGTGGTTGGATTTCATCAAAAAGATTGAGCTGAGCAACACCCTGGCTGAAGAAGTCGCCCAGCATCACACCTGCTTTCATATAACGGTGTCCGGGTATCCAGATACGCTCCAGTGCTTCCATTGCCATCCGGATGATGTCCCGTGTGTCATTTGATGGAGTCAGCAGTTTCCCTGTGGCTTGGTTGCCATAGAACACCTCGTTTTCAGCATGCGGGCTGGTGCGAAGGAATACGGCAATCTGGCGGCAATACTGCTTTTCGCCTCTCAGTTTCTCAGCCGCTCTCTCCGCATAAGCACAGATGGCCTGCCGCATGTCGCTGTATTCCGTAATACGGGAACCAAACGAGCGTGAGCACACAATCTGCTGCTTTGTCGGCGCGAACTCTTCCATCTCAAGACACGGCTCGCCACGTAATTCACGCACAGAACGTTCCAGCACCACATTGAAATGCTTCCTGATGATGTAAGTGCTCTGCTCAGACAGGTCTCTCGCGGTTGTGATACCCATCGCATTGAGCCTTTTACTGATACGGCGGCCAACGCCCCACACATCCTCGACCGGCACCAACGCCATTAGTTTGCGCTGGCGGTCAACATTCGACAGATCAAGCACGCCACCGGTTTTAGTCCACTTTTTGGCGGCATGATTTGCCAGCTTTGCCAGTGTCTTGGTCGGCGCAATGCCGACGCCCACAGTAAGATGCGTGTCCCGCTTTATCCGTGCGCGCACTTGCCGTCCAAATTCTTCCAGTGAGTGATGCCTCTCCATGCCTGAAAGATTCATGAAGGCTTCATCGATGGAGTAGATTTCCACTGCCGGTGCCATTTCCTCAAGGGTGGACATCACGCGGTTAGACATGTCGGCATACAGCGAATAATTGGAACTGAAGACATGCACTTTGTGGCGGCGCAGCTCGTTCTTTATCTTGAAATATGGGTCGCCCATTCGAATGCCCAAAATTTTAGACTCTGCCGATCTCGCTATTACGCAACCATCGTTGTTTGAAAGAACCACTACCGGCTTGCCTCGCAGGTCTGGCCTGAATACCGTTTCGCAGCTCGCATAGAACGAGTTCACATCAACCAGGGCAAACATCATATCCCTCCGTTCGGGTTGAACACCTGAAACAGACGTTCTTCCCCCTCTGAAGTGGAGATATCACGGAAAGTGGTTGTATGCGTCTCGATCCACTTATTGGCGGCTCGCAGCGTGTAATGCCAGTTTAGCCGGTCGAGTTCCTGCACAAAGTCGAGAGTGCTGATAGTGAAGCGGCCAGAGGCATCGCGTTTTATCGCCTGTCTGAAGGCAATCATGATTTCATAGTCGCGTGGCATCGCCTGCTACCTCTTGATGATTACTGTATATGCAAACAGTATTATTGATCGATAGAATCGATCAAGTAAATCATCGGAGGTTTTTAAGAAGGGGTTGTCGGGAAAGGATATTTAGATGTGGCGCAAACTGAGGATGGTTGCACCATGATTGACATCACAGGTCATAACCTATATGGATGATCCCATGTAAAGCATTTCTCTCACTGCTAAGGATTTTTTCCCACAACTAAGCCTACACTAATGCGGCTCTATAGCGTTGTCCCGTATGGGGTTAGATTACCAGCAGACAAATAATACGACGCAACGCATATCGTTAACATCCGCTATAGAAACCCAGGATTTACCTTAGATTTATGAAAATAATTTGTTGGAATATTTAACTCATATGCAATATGGTTATCTTAGCAATTGATTATTCTGATATTAAATCTCAAATGAGGATTAAACAGCTTATGTTTTTTAATTTTCATCATACTATTAAATAGTAAAAAATGATATTCTAATTTTTAAATTTGAATTGCAAATATAAGCAAGTATCTTTTTCTACTTTATATAGCTCATTAGTAAATGCATATGGAAATAGATATAATTATTAGCCACAATCTTGTTATTTAGTATGATTAAAAAACACCAACATGACATTAAGGATGTTTAAAATGGGATACATGGTTCTTCTTGGTGCAGGTGCAAGCTTCGGTAGTGGCGACGTTACTCCCTACCCACCACCTTTAGGAAACCGTCTGTTCGAAAAGCTTGATGGGAAAGGAGGGGTTGCATCAAAACTACCTCAAGATTTAAAAGACAAGTTCATTAATAACTTTGAAGAAGGAATGGCTGATTACTACGTTCGTTACAATCAAAATATTATGAGCTTCCAGCGGGAACTGGCTGGATACCTTGTCAGCTTTACACCTGGAGATAACAATCATTACAAAAACCTTATCAACTCACTAAATAACAAAAGGGTTGTTTATAGCAGTTTAAATTACGATATATTATTTGAACTTTCTGCATTTCAATTAAATCATAATATCACTTACCACAATAAACATGAAGATGGTTACATTAGGCTATTAAAAATTCACGGTTCAAGTAACTTCTGGCCTGACCTCGGTAATACAACATTTAGAAATTGCGAAGTTTACGGAGGCGGGATCGCTGATATAGATACTTTGGCAGAACCAGTGAGTCAGGAGGAGTCAAAAAGGAGAGCTATTTTTGAAAATAGCGTAGCTCCGGCAATTGCCATGTATGCAGAAGGTAAAGCAATAAAAGTTTGCCCAAGATACATACAGAAACAACAACAAATGTGGAACGAAACTCTTACATCGACTTCAAAGATATTCATTATCGGGGTGAGAGTTCATCAAGCAGATGTGCACATCTGGAAGATGATAGCTGACTCTAAAGCAGAGGTGCACTATTTTGGGCGTCAAAGTGACGAAAATGAATTTAATGCATGGAAAAATGAATACAATAGAAAAAATACATTTTTCTGGAAGCTAGACTTTGCTGACGCAGTTAACACCATTAAGAACCTTACTCGTTCATAAAAAACATTTGATACATGTAAAAAAAGAAAGAGCAAAAACAAGCAGCTAAAATAGCTGCTCTATAACTTAGTTAATTAGTTGCCATGCTGACAACATCCATTCAGAATGGTTTGCATAATTTATTCAGCTTACTAATTGCCAGGTGACATTGGTCTTTTCTGTCAGTTCGGTATCTTCCGATACAGCATTACTGACCATGTCAAACCGTTCTTCCGTTGTCGTTGCACTGCTAAGGTCAACATCATAGTTTTTTTCAACCGGCATCGGCCCTGCAATTGAACCATCTGCCTGCGTATACCAGACTCGTACCTGAATTGTCATAAGTCACCTTAAATAAGATTCGGGATTACATCGTCATAATCAACGACAGCGCCGTTCGCGGCACGTAGGTTAATCTGCGCATACGCAGCACCGGCAGGAACCACACCACTCACAAACCCCGCGATCACTGTCCAGTCAGTATTTGCGGCGGTAAGGTTTGAGCTGTAAGAAGCATTGGGAATTTGCACTTTTTCGTAGTTATAGAAATCAATACTTAACGTTCCTGAGTTTCCACTGGCCGCAGCAGTTATAACTCTTCCCCATGCCTGCGTGGAAAACGTCACTCCTGGCGTCACAGGAAAACGCTGAACTGCGTAAATGGAATATCCAGATATGGATGTCAGTCTTAATCCATAGCTCCCGTTCTTAGCAGCCTCTGCAATAACCTGAGCGGTCTGTGATACCTGAGATGCGTTGTTAATTTCCCAGTGTGTCAGGCCACCAGTTTCAAAGCCCGGATCACTTATTGGGCTACGCCTTCTGGACAGCGGGGCCTTTACACCACCAGACGTGTAGTCGTAAGAGCATCCGGTTGCAAACACAAAAGGTGCATCGTTTACCCACGCGCGAATGCTATTAGTTGTTTCCAGAGGGTAATTATTTGACTGAACTTTGACATTGGTAAATTTGAACGTTGAGTTAGCGACACCTTTGAAAGGAGCATCAGTAAATAGCTCAGGGCTGTTCATTACAATTGTTGCATCAGTTATCGAGGCTTCAGAATGCAAACCAGTGAGTTCAACATAGTTATAAAAATTCTCTGCTTTCGGATTCTCAATATTTCCAAGATTAAAGAAAAAATGAGATGCATTACCTGACATGAGAACACGGGTATTCACTATCGATGTGTTTACAAACATTATAGAAAAGTTGCTACATGCAACTTCAATCGGGCAGTTTTTACTGTCAGCAAACCAGCATCCATCAAAAGAGATATTCTCGCCTGAGTTGGCAATCCCATACGGTGCATAAAACTGATGCTCAAGAGGTGAGTTAAATCCGCAATTAATGAATTTATATCGCCATGTGTTAGGTCCGCAGTTAATATTTTTACCAAAATCATGGAAAGAGCAGTTCTCAAGGATACTCTGCCCATTGTAATCATTCGTATCATGCCCGGTTAAAATACCGGTCTGGCCTGATGTCCTGCTGCCGTATCCATGAATGCCGATCACGCGGTTGGTGGTATTGCGGTTCATCCCGTCAGGGTATCCGGCAGACGAGAATACACGTAATCCCGCGCTGTTACTCAGGCCGGTGAAATCAATCTGCGCCGCCCCAAACGGGCAGGTTAAGCTGAAAAACCCGATATCAACAGCGATTGTCTGTGTGGCTACGTAAGCTCCGGCACCAATGCAAATGCCAACTTTATTGGCTTTTGCATACACAGCAGCGCGCGCATAGGCAGTATCAATATTCTTTGATGCCGGGATACCACACCACTCAACATATACAGCGTCAGCGATTTTACGTTTCCACCGTTTTCCGCCTGCTGTAACAATAACGCTCCACCCATCATCTGCGGATGTCGAATCAGAGGCATCACAATAAAAGTTTCCGTCTGCCCATGATTTATACCCGGATGCGTAGATAACAACCTCGATCTTTTGCCCGTCTATAGTAGGTTCAACGGACCGGAGTGTTGCGATATTCGCACAGCGCCCGATGTATTTTAAGCCGTCGCTTGAACCAAGGTTTGCGCGAAGAGATGCATCGCCAACAGACACCCAGGCACCAATAGCCACACCACCCGCAGTTGCCGGAGTTGAACCAGCCGTAACGATTTTCGGCAACGTGCCATCCCAGCGATAGTATTCCCCTGTAGAGGTATCGCGCAGAACCTGATTTGGCAGGGTCAGCGTTGCACCAGCCTGAAAGCTGTCCATCGTGATGTAGCCATAATTGGCAATGGCGCGCTGGTTCTGTTTTTCAATACCAAACCACGTTAATCGGGAAACACCCAGGCGGTCCGGCCACGTCTCGTTGCTTAAATCATTTTCGCGGTGATCCAGATTCTGCGCGTTGTCATACAAATCTTTCGCAGCAGCAGACCCCAGCGGGTTTCTGGTGTTGTAAGTGGTCATGCGGGCCTCATAAAAAGAAAACCCCGCCATAAGACGGGGTGTGCCGGATTTAGGTTGGTCAGGTTGAGGACGTTGAATCGGTGTCGCCGGGGTATACAGCATCGTCATAGCTGTAGAAGCTATCGCGGTATTCGTTTGCTGTTACCTGGCATGTTCCATCAGACTGAGGCTCTATTTCAGCGATTAGCGCGTCATACCCGACACGGGAAGAATCACAGAAAATCAGCCTCGGTGGCTCAATGGCCGGATCATTCATAACAATTTCATCGAATGCCGTAAGATAAGGCACCGACAGTTGATAATCCCCTACTCTGGTAGCCACCATAAGCCCAGATGCTGTTCCGTCCTGGTAGCGTAGAACTGCACGCGGACTATCAAAAGACCAGTCCAGCGGTTCACTGACAGTAAATGTCGTTACGTCATCCACAGTGGCCATTGCAACAGCGAGGCATGAAACCGTTTTATTTCCCGGAATATCGTCCGTGAAGATGATGCGATCGCCAACGTTGTAGCAGAGCGCATCCATTTCAGTTGTGGCCGTGAACGTCAGTCGTTGCCGCTGATATTTCATCAGGCGGCGCATGCCAATCTGATAGGCTTTATCCTGATCTAACACGCCATCAAGGGTATAGGACTCGATCTTTGTCGGTGTTGGATTCCCCGGCAACCGGCATTGCACGGTTTCCTCTGCCCAGGTACTGCCGTTGATGTAGGTTACATCAACACCATCATAATCATCATCCGAAGGGGCAGAAAAAGAGGTTTCAAGGTGGTCGGTGGTTTCCTGTGGGCTGATAATTCCGGTCCAGGTTTTCACCCCTTCACGTCCTACCGATGCCAGTCCATCACTTAACAGGAAATAACTTTTACCCGCGTTCGTGATTTTCTGAAGAATGTCGAGAGCTGACGATGAGTCGGAACCGGATGAATCGGAAGAGAAATCAAAATAATCCGCTTCGGGAGTCCACCAAGCTGATTCCAGCGCCACAATGGTTTCCTCATCCATATCAAGACCCAGCGAATTACCAACGTGCAATAGAGCGCCGGAGATCGTTCTTGCCGTTCCGGTGTCATACTGTCGCGTCGCGACTACGTTAACCCGTCTGTCTGACTGTGCGGCCAGCTTTCCACCCGTTTCAACGGTGACACCCATAAGTGTTACGCCTGTATAAGATGATGGCCTGGTAAGCAGTCGCCCACGTAATGCCTGCCAGTACATCGAATCACGGGCGTTATCGCTTCCCTGCTCATTCAGCCTGCGACAGCGAACTTCAATCAGACCCGCAGCAGACGGTGTAATTCTCTCCGTGAACCCCAGTCCGTTGATGTTCTTAAGACTGTAATTACCGGTATGGCTGATCCATCCGGTGCCCGAGCCATAGACACGATACTGAATTTCCCACTCTACGGTACGGCTCTGCTTTTTCCCTTTGCTGTTAAATCCACATATGCCACTCGGAAATGAAAAATTCACCTCAAACATATCGCAGGTTTCATTTTCAGGGCAGGCCAGAAAAGGTCCCATCCAGGTATCGTTATCATTGATGCCGCTGGCTTCATAATCGATCATCGTCCTGGACGAAAAACCGGGCCATGCCTCATCAACCACACCATCTATCAGGCGCTGAACTGTAGCTGTGGCCCCGGAGGCAGAAACAATCTGGTATTCATAACCACGATGGGAAACTGACAGACGCTGCTGGCCGGTTGGAACGCCGGTAAATGCTGTGCCGGTAGCGCTGTCGTAACCCAGAGTGACATTAGCCGTTACTGCAGCACTGCCGCCCGATGATGCTGTACCAGCCGTGTTTACAGGGGATGCTCCGAATACGCCTGATGGTAGTGACGATGTCGTGATGCTGCCGCCAGCATAGGGGCTTGATGGCTCAGTGATCAGCACCGTACCGCTGATGTCCTGCGCGGCCAGTCCGGAACCTTCCAGCGCTTCGGTAATGGCCGCAACCAGACCGGACATCGTGACGTAATCAGCTATCAGGGATACGGTGTAAGTTATACCCTGCCAGGTCACGTCAAACGTGGCTGTATTTGTCGAAAAATCATACGTTGTCGGCGCTGCGCTGGCCTGAACAGATGCCGCGCTCCCACCCGAGCCTGGAACGGCTGCCTGTGTCGGTGTATAGCTGGCAATAAAAAGCTGATAATCGATGCTGCCGTAAGTCATTGTCACCGGCATACCAACATATGGATTTATTTCAGACAGGAAGTCACTCGCCAGCACGCTGTAACCGGAAGATGAGCTGACGTTGAAGGTCGTCGGCGCAATAATCTCAACGGTCGCCCCCTCTACCCACGAATCCGGCAGTGCTTCATCATCATCGTCCGTATCATCGTCATCATCAGTATCAAGGCCGGTGAAGGACACGCTGGCACCGGAAACCGTCATACTGTCTGCAATGATGTCATCGGCTTCCGGGGCAGTCTGCGCCATATCCAGCCCTGAGCCTGATGACGTGCCTCCGACTTCGGTAGATGAAAACCAGTTTTCACTGCGCTCATCACCAGAAACATTCGCACCAGGCTGGTAAACGGTATAATTGAAACCCGTGAGAGATGATGCTGGCGTATCCCCTACCCGGATATCACCATCAGTAAACGCGAAATTACCCATCCCGACGCAGATCAACATGCTGACACGCATGATAGTGGGATCGGTGGAATCAAATCGGGTTACGGGAGAAACAACATAATCCGGGTAAATACGGGTCCGCCCAAAGACCTCACGGATCGCATCGCCAAGTTTTGCTGAGTTGGCCTCAGCCGGATTCAGGTCCAGGCTTTTCCCGGTTGATGATGTATATGAACCGGTGTCCATATTTGCCATCATAAAGATGGAATACGCAGCCGCAGCTACTGACACCGCCACGGCTATCCACGCCAGTGTTTCTATCCCGTAAGGGACCGGGTAAATACGCACATCGCTGGACGGCGAAATATGGCACTCAAACCAGACAGATGATGGTATCTGTTTACCGTCAACATCAATGCTGATGGGATGCGCTACATCAGAGTGAAATCCCTTAACATTCGCAGTCAACCAGCCATGAACTGTTGTTTCACCATGCTGATGCACCTCCAGAGGCTCACCAGGGAGACGGGAAGGAAATATGCTTATTGTCACTGCCAGAACTCCACTTTAACAAAGCGACGCCTGAAACGGGAAAGCGGCAGAAAAGTCACGTTGGTGCCAGGATTGCATTCAGCCACATGCAGAAGGCCGTTAATTTCGACCACAATACCCACATGCGTGACTGCTGCCCCTGAATAGCAAGCAACACCTGCGCCTGCACATGGCTCACATTTCTCAAGAGACAGCATTAGCTTTCTGGCTTCACGGTCGAGACCGTTCCCGTCTTTAGTTACACCTGAAAAATCAGGCCATTCAGAAAAGCCAATGTCACGGCGGATTTCATTCACAATGCCGAAACAGTCAAGTTCAGGATATACGCGGCCACCCTTCAGCCAGGTGACTGAACGGTATTTATCTGGATCAAACAAAGGATTCTCCTTAGCTGATGTACCGAAGCCCAGGGTAATACGGAAGCGTGTATCGGTTACGCGGCCACGCAGTATCAAGAATGTTCATGTAGCCTGCCTTAATCTGCACCTTCAAAGCCGTCCAGGAACCAGATTTCACAGCCAGTGTGTAGGGTTTGGATGCAGGTGCACTGAGGTCAGTCGAGATGAAATTGCGATACTTGAGCGTGGCGCTGCTCAGGTTATCCAGCGCTGCTCGGATTGCTGTGGATACCACACCTTCGATATTACTGATGGCAAACTGTAAATCCTGAGTACCATCACTGTTTCTTGCCGGAAGGGCTATATCAATAGCGCATGCCTTGAATGTTACAGTATCGCCATCCTCGGTCACTGCCGTAATGTCCTCATAACCTTTACAAAGATAATGGACCTCATCACCGATACTGATTTCCAGTGTTTCAATGATGACTTCATTACCGGATGAGGCATAAAGCCGGTTAAGCACCGTCATGATTCAGGCCACTCACGATTCATTGCACGATCAATAATGTCGTTGTTAACGACAAAATCCGGGAAATCGGTCCACTCCGGTGAAATAATGGGACGCTGCCATAATTCAATCGTGGCCGTGTACTGCCAGAATTTACCCGCCAGCAACATTGGCCCTTCATAAATATCAGTAAACCTGCACTTATACAGTTCAACACCAAGCGGTGTTTTCACTTTCATATAGAACCATGATTCACCGTCAGTAAGACGGTCTCTGTACCAGGCTTCGAAGTACTGCGCCATGCCCTGTTTTTTGAAAAACCATTTAAGCGGAACCTGAGTCGGAACTGAGGTGTAAAGCCGCCTCTGCCTTGCACGACCTGACGTTAAATTAGTTCGCAAAAAAGGGCTTACAGGCTTGAATGACAGATCGGACTGAAGAGGCAGAGGAAGATAATCATGGGGATAATAAATATCAGCCATTAACCTGTTCTCCTTTTATTGGACCATCCTGCTGCTAATGCCTTTGATACTCTCCCCCGACCGGTCGCAATATGATCCGTAACCAGTTGGTAGGTCTCTTTGCCACCCTGCGCAACAGCGTCCTGAATCATCTGCATTGTGCGCTGGTCCGGGTCTCCATTTACCTGGATGGTCGGTGAATAATGGAATGCATTTTCGCCAGCCTTTGCCTGCTGCTGACCGCGCAGACTCTCCAGAGTGGAGTCCAGTTTTGCAGATGTCTGAGCTGTCATCACCCGTTCACCTTTTTGCAGCAACCATGTGCCTGTTTCCGGCACAGCATCAATACCGTCATGCGCCATCCCCGTCAGCGCCACTGACTGGATATTTGAAACAATACTTGCCGTGGCTGCGGCCACAGAGGCCATTGCGACCAGGTTGTAGGGGAACGGATTTGCCGCTGCCTGAGCGATGCCTGTCTGGATAGCGACCATAGACTGAGCAATTGCATAGGCTTTATCCGCAATAAAAGCTGCTTTGTAGATTGCTGATTTCTCGCCAAATGCCGTGCGTGTGATATCCACAACAGAGTCCAGACTGGACTGCGTGGCGCTGCTGATGATTTTATTTTTCTGATCTTCAATGCTCTGCTCGGCCTGTGAGTGCTTCTTACGCAGTGCCTCTTCCTGCGCATCCCACTGAACATTGAGATCGGAACGCTGCTGCCTGTACTGTGCGAGCGAGGCCAGGTTGCTCTGATACCATTTTTCCAGCTCTGAGGATTGCTGATCCAGTTGCGATAACTGGTTGGCATCTCCGGCAAACGTACCCGACAGCGTGCCGCCAAATTCGCTGGATTTCCTCACAGAACGCTGAACGTCTTTAGGCAAATCCGTAAGGGATTTACTCGCCACATCCCGAGAGGTTTTATCGTAATCTGCCTGCGATATGCCACCCTCTGCTTTCAGGCGATCCAGTAAATCAAGCCGCTGTTTGGTGATGCTGAGCGTTTTCTCTTCTTTACCGCGCAGGTCTTCCTGGAGCTTAGCCAGCGCCTGCTGCGCTACAATCTGGTCACCAAGACGTGCATTAACCTCTGCCTGCGCCAGGACTTTATCTTTACTGGCAAGCAATGACTGCTCGTCTTTGCTCAGGGCACGGTTTTTCGCTGCCTCTTCCAGTACAGAAAATTTCGCTTCGGTTTCCCACAGGGTTTTACGTTGCTGGCTGATGGTGTCATTGATACCGGCATGCTGCTGGAGCACCTTCAGCTGGGTCTGCAACGCCAGGGTTTCAGCATTTACACTGTCAGCAGCCTGATCACCGGCTGAAACGCTGTATCCTTTCTGTTTTGTTGTCTTGGGGTCCTTATACTTCTCTTCAATCCCCTTTTTAATCTGCGCGATTTCCTCATCGCTCAGCGCCTGATTAAGTTTTCTGCGCTCAGAAATATACTGATTCAGACGCTGATATTCAGCGGTGCGCTGCTGTTCCTTTGTCAGACCGGCATCAGAGATGGACTGAAAATGCTGCTGATTTAACAGCGAGCTTTGTTCAAGCGTGGCCTGCTTCTGCTTTTCCTCCGTTTTCTGCTGTTCGGCATGAAGCTGGTCAGTTAACGATGACACCTGCTGCCGGGCCAGATCGCGCGCATTTTCCAGACCCACACGCTGCTGACCCTGTGCGCTGGTAGATCGCAGAGCCTGATCAAGCTCATAGAGCTTATCTGTGGCATCCGCCAGTTGTGACTGAAGTGATTTGGCACGGCCAATATCAAGCAGCGCATTCCACATGGATTTGAAGGCGTTACCGACGCTGTCAGCAGCTGTTTCCAGCGTACCCATATTGTTCTGGATATCACCGGCCATTGTCTTAAATCCCTGTGCAGCAATACCATTGGCATAACTGAGGGCGTCGGTATACTTACCGGCGTCCTGAAGGGATTTGACGTAATCCAGCTGCTGAGCAGTAACGTTACCGTACTGCTTCGCCATTGCAGTCAGACCGCTGGTCGGGTCTGATGTTATCCGGCCAAAAACCGCAGCCAAATCGGCAACCTTAGCGCCGGTTGCATCTGACAGCGAGGAAATGGATTCAGCGACTACCTGATAATCACTCCCCAGATTGGCCCCTGCCTGGGCAAGAGCAGTAACAGCTGCGGTAGCACCACTGAACGAGCTGCCCGCTTTTTCGGCTGACTCAGAAATAAATAACAGATTGTTGGCAGTCTGACCGGCACGGTCGCCCGTCATGACCAGGGCTTTATTAAACTCACTGGTAACCGCCTGACCGGTGGCAAAAGAGTAAGCCAGTGCACCGGCTGCTGCTGTCAGCCCAACAACACCGGCCATAACCGGATTGATGGCCCCAAACAGCGCGCTAAAAGTCGGGCGCAGACCGCCGAAAGAGTCTTTGATCTGGCCGCCCTGCTGCAACAGAATAAGCCAGGGACTCTGGCCCCCCGCTAACTGAGTCGCGATGTCGGTGAACTGTGCAGGCAGCGTGCGCATAGCTGCCTTATATTGACCTACGGATATCCCGGCGCGTTTTGCGGCCAGCTCCTGCTTACTGAATGCATCCTGACCGGCCTTTCCTGCTGCGTCAGAATCCTTACCCATACCGACAAACTGTTTGCGTACAAAAGCTGTCTGCTCAGTAAAGGATGAGGAATTAAGATCGAGATTGACGACCAGATCACCCACTGACTGGGCCATAACGCACACCTCCGGAAATACCTTCAGCGAGCAACATCAGTTGCTCATCGCTGGGTTCAACATCTTTTTTATCAGGGTGCAGCAGACTGAAACTGGCAGGCGTCATGTCGTTTTTGCACATAAGAGAAATCACCAGGTGGCTGAGACTGGCAAAATGCGCATCTAAAAGATGGTCGTTGAAATAGTGGTCCCGATAAAACTGTGACCATTCACGCAGCTCCGTCGAAGTCATGCCGGAAAGCATTGCCCGCCAGTCCGGACGTCCGAACTCACGGGCCAGCCGCATCACGAACCTCAGTTCCCCGGCTATGACTTTTCCGCTGTGACAGCCTCAGAGACTGGTGCACCTTCAGAATCAGACTGTTCCTTGTCATCCGGTGGCACCATTCCCGACAGGATTTTAATCTGCCGGTCGGCCTCACCCAGTGCGGTTACCGGCCACGTAGCAAGAATTTCGTCATAAAGCTCCGGCACTGGAGGGCCTTTCCTGTCCTCGTGCCACACTGACATAGCCACCAGCATGGCACTTGACCGGATACCCATTGCCACCAGCTCAGCGTGACGAACTGAAGGATCACCTTCTGCCGGAGGTAACTTCTTTTCCATCTCCGCCAGGTAACTCAGGTATTCGATGCGCTGAAGCGCTGACAGCTCATAAAGCGTCAGACTTGCCCCGGCGAAACTGAATTCTTCCGTTTTCAGAAACATGGTTGCTCCTTATGAACCAGACTCAGCAAGTTGATTCTCAGCCAGCAGCGGCTTGCCTTTATTGGCGATTTTAACCGTGCGGGTTACCACCTCATTGGCTGCGACCGCTTTCCCCAGACTGCTGACCCATCCGGTAAACACATCCACCACACCGTTGGGGTATTTAATTTTGTAAGGCTTGTCACTGCCATCATCAAACCAGGCAATAAGCGTTTGCTGGCCGGTTTCGCCGGGTTTCCATGCCAGTGTAAAACTCGCTTCCCCTGCTGATTTCTGTCCCTGAGTCGTGGACGCCCAGTCTGCGTTATCATCATCCAGGTAGGAATCATCATAAGAATCAGCAGTCAGCTCAGCAGGTGTCAGGTCCTTGATTTGCGCCAGGCGGGTCCAGTCATCATCTGATGTCGGATTGGTATATGCATCCCCGTTGCCGCTGTACATCCAGAGCGTGGTACGGGCACCTTTTACAGGTGTGGTTGGGTCATTTGCCGCCATAATTGCCTCACAGGTAATAATTCAGATTGTGACGGAGGTCTGCTGATCCCCACGTCGCCATTTCTTCGTCGCGCTGGTAGTCGTAGCCGTCAGCAACTACCAGTTCGACCAGAGCCGTCAGTTCCGGCATGTCTGAAAATGCCGGATAAATATTGTTTTCCATCCACAGGTCGAGGACTGAATCCGGGCTTGAGGCTTTCAGAAATACCTCTACATGCAGGGTGGCCCGCCATTCATCTTCATCGAGCATGCCGCCTGTTGGCTGGGCACCCGTCAGATAAACGACTACGGCTGGCAGCTCCTCGGCGTTGATTACAGCCGGGCGACCGTCATACCAGCGCACTGAAGGGTCAGTGATGACCGTTTTCAGCGAGCTGATGACCGCCTGGCGGATAAGGGTGTGTTTGTTCATCGCTTAATGATGATCCTGAGCTGATTTTTAAGGGCTGCGGCCATCTCTTTAGGCATATCGCTTTCCATCAGCTTCGGTAGCTGATCTCTGAAAGCTGTGGTCAGCGGCATCGACATCGGGATTTTGACCACCTCGACCGGATAGCGGGTTTTGCCCGTGCGGCGCAATACGTGCCAGCGACCATTTGCAAGCCTCTGAATAAAGGCGTGCGGAAAACTAAATTTCCCGATTTTCAGCACGCTGTCTGCGCCGCGTGTCCGTCCGATACGTCTGGACAACTGAACACGGGCGGCCCCCAGTTTGATGGCGGGTAAATCACCCCGGTTCACCCGCAAAGTGGCGACAGGGTTATTGGCGGAGGCTTTTTTCAGCTTCGATCGCTGCATCACCAGCTTGCGCTGCACGCGGGTATCACGCGAGACAACTGAACTGCTGCGCCCGATGGCACGCACAGCTACACGGTTAATTGCCTGCGAAGATGCACGCGGAACGGCGGTCTGACTGATGCTGTTCATGTTGGCAATCGCCTGCTCCAGGCCTTTTATGCTCATCCGTTACTCCAGCCAGATTTGGGGCTTGCCGTTGAACTTAACGTGACGTGTCACGCTGTATTCATTGCCGTTATAAATAACGGTGTCGCCTGTTCTGGCGCTGTAGCCCGCATCAAATACCACCAGGGAAAGACCGTCGCCGCTAAGCGCTCCCATTTCCGGCAGGAAATGACTTTCAACAGCCGTCATAACCCGCCCGTTAATGGTTGCATCCCGTCCTAAACGGCTGGCAGTGACGGTATCCATACGCGCAACCAGCCGTTCAAACGGATTAGCTGCCACTTTCCGTCACAGCCGGAGCCGCACCCGCGTTGATCTTCACGTTAACCACTGTGGAGCCGGAGGCGGCATCTTCCCAGGCAATACCGGCATACACGCCACCATCTGCACTGGCCTGAGCTGTACCGTCACTGACATACACTGCTGCACCGGGTGTGAACACATCAGCGCTGGCTTTCGGTAACTGGAAAACGCCCTCTGTGAATCCGTCGCCGCTGTCCTGTACCGCAATATTGGTGATGGCAACGGCCACAATATTGCCGATCAGCACAACATCACCGCTCGCAATAGCCTCAGCTCCTGCATTCAGAATGGAAATCGTCATGCCGTTCTGTACGAAATTCTTAGCCATGTTTTTTCTCCATCCGGCCCGGAAACCGGATTTCAGGTATAAAAAAAGCCCTTACGGGCGGTTAACTGCTGGCTGACTGTCAGGAACCCTGTTCACCGTTTGATTTGACCAGACCTCGATAATCAAGCGGAGCCACACCGGCATCGATACGCACCTTGGTAGCGATGCCATCTGTGTTAAACCCTTCCATCTGATCGATATAGGGCGCGTCCACACCGTTGAGGTAAGCCACTTCAATGGTGTCCATACCCTGCGCAGCAGCCAGATACCACTGGACTGCACTCTTATCATCCAGTCGCGGCTCAGCGATGATTGTGGCGAAATTCTGGATCGGGTTGATGATACCGGCGTTGACATCAGCACCCTTGACGCTTGTTGATTTGATGGTCTGGTTCGCCAGAGTTTCCAGCGCGGTTGGCACCAGAAGGAAGGCCGGGCGGATGTTGAGCGTGCGACCGGTTGTGCCCTCTTTCTGCGTGCGCATCAGCTGACGGGCTGCATCAAGGCCGGTTACAGTAATTCCGCTGCTGGCGAGATTGCGGTGATCAGAGCTGAACAGTGCTTTGCCATCAGACATTTTCGGGTTGCCGGTCAGGATGGCATAAACCAGATCGCCGATAGTTGCTTTGGCAGCACGCCCCATCTTCAGCGGAACGTCCGTCAGCTGATTCAGGTCATCATTGATGATCGCCTGACGGGTGATGGAGAAGATTTCACCATAGGTCGCCAGCGCGATGGTTTCACCCTTATCACCCGTGGTGACATATTTATATTCCGCACCTTCACGCACCTGACGCAGTGACGGGAAACCACCCAGGCCAACGCGATGCGCAGTTTTGAAGTCAGACAACTGTCCTTTCTTGGTCCACTCTTCAAACGTTTCCGGTGCGTCATCCCAGCCCATCAGGATGGATTTATTGGCCACATCCAGCAGAATATTGCCGAAATCCGAGGTGCTGTGCGTCAGTGCCAGACCCACCATCTGCATCGGGTTGTACGATGCCACACCAATACCGCGCTCAGTCAGTGACATACGGGCGTATTCACGCATGGACATGGCATTGAACGGGTTTTCGCCGTCTCGATTTTCATATCCCGCACGCGCCATCAGCGCCTGGCGGATATTGTCGCCGGTAAAGTTCCCGTTACTGGCGTGAATATGTGCAGCCGCTGCGCTGCGGTTGGTCGGCGTAGCCTCTTTGCCGAGGGCCGCCAGCAGCTTATCTTTCGCATCATCTACAGTGCAGTCGATGTCTTCCAGACACTGCGTCTGCAATTCCTGGTGACGACCGCCAAAGCTGGCAAAAAGGTTTCGGATACCTTCCGAGCGCTGGCGCTGTTCGGCCAGAATCTGAGCACGAATTGCAGCCTCATCGGGAACCGCCACCGGATTGGCCGGTGCTGCCGGTGCAGTCGGTTGCGGTGCGGCATGGGTCGTTGCTTTTGGTGCAGTATTCAGCAGGGTTTTCAGAGAACGTGGCATAGCTTCGAATTCCTCGATACGTTTGGAGTTAATGCGGGCCATTGCCTGCACTGCGGGGGTTAACTGGTCGGCAAAACCGTGTTCAATGCATTCCTGCGCGGTCATCCAGGTTTCTTCACCCAGCATACCGGCCAGTTCTTCAGTGGTTTTACCGGTCTTTTTGGCGTAAGACGGGATTAATACCGCCTCAACCTTATCCAGCAGATCGGCGTAATCGCGCATGTCATTGGCATCACCACCGGTAATGCCCCAGGGCTTATGAATCATCATCATGGCGTTTTCCGGCATGATGATCGGGTTACCCACCATCGCAATCACGGATGCCATCGATGCGGCAAGGCCGTCGATATACACCGTTTTGGTCGCTGAATGAGCGTTCAGCAGGTTGTAAATGGCAATGCCGTCAAACACATCGCCGCCAGGTGAGTGAATATGCAGATTGATGTGATCAATGTCGCCAAGCGCCTTCAGGCTGGCGGCAAATGACTGAGCCGTGACACCCCAGTAACCAATCTCATCGTAGATATAGATATCCGCTGCGCTCTCACCGCTGGCTTTCATGCGAAACCAACTGTGATCACCGGATGACGCACGCGGAGAAAAGCGTGTTTTACTCTTCTTTTTGCTGACCACTGGTCGCCCCTTTGTCGTTTGCCGGGTCGGTATCAAACACCAGGCCCAGCTCTTTGTTTTCATCAACCTCCGCTTTACGGCGGCGTTTAATTTCGCCCGGATTCGCGCCGCGTGCGCGTACCCAGTCACTTTCCGTCGCAGAACCACCACGAATCATGGTTTTCCAGGCGTTTGCCTCTTTCTGCGGGTCAATCCACGGCATGACCGGGCCGCTGTAAACCGCATTCAGTAACGTTGCGCGGTCCACATCACCGGGAACCTTGATCACCCCGGATACCATTGCCATATTCAGCCAGCTCCGGTACATCGGGCGGGTGACGGCGGCAACAAAGGCATCCTGAAGGATGCTGTAGCCTTCAAAAGACTCCACCAGCTCCTGACGTTGTGAGCTGTAACTACCATCGTAATTACGTGAAATGCTGGAAAAACTTCCCCGACTGCCTGCGGCCACTGCGCGGAGCTGGCCGTTACGGAATGACTCAAGGTTGGCGTTCGGGCGATCAGACTTGATCATGCCGATATCCTCACCGGGCAGAAGGTTGTCAAAAAGCATGCCGGGCTGTATGTCGAGTTCACGCTTTCCTGACGTGCTCGTATCGTCATAGGTCATCCCGTCACCCTTCTTGATGTACATGCCCAGCGCAGCGGCGATACGTGCCGCCGTCAGCTCTGAATCCTCGTACTCTTTCAGGGCACTGAGGCGGATCAGAATGCCCGTGAGAACGCTGTTACCCCGAATCTGATGCAGTCGGCGCATAAACTTGAGATGTAGCATGTTGTCTGCGCTGACCTGCTTAACATCGCCAAGCGCAATGCCTTTGGTGATCAGGTTCTTACACACCGCGTATTTGGTCGGACATCCCCATTCATTGAGGTATATCCCCTGGACCAGGTTGTTGCTCTGTTCGGAAAGCTCAATCGGGACAAAATCAGGCTCCAGCGCCTCTATCCAGAAAGGAATCCCGTTTGACGGCGTCAGTCCTGCCGCTGTGCCCTGCACTAACTGCGCAAACACTTCGCCATCGCGTAGCCAGGTGCGGGCCATCAGTCGTTCAAGGACCGGGCGGGTAAACTGTCCGGTCACATCAGGCGAAACAGACCATTCCGCCCAGGCTGTGCGAATCTGCCGGGAGAGGTCATCAGCCAGCAGGCCGCCTTTTAGCATCGGCTGTGGGTCAACAACAATGCCGCGCGCGCCGACAATGCGCTCTTCCAGCTTATCCAGCAGGCCGATGACCAAATCATGGTTGTTGTCCAGCCAGCGGGCCTGTTCCCGGATGGAGCGACCGCTAAACTGGTTTACCTGGTTGGCGTTGCGGTTTTCACGCTTCGCACGGTGCGTGCGGGTCGGCATGGCTGCTTCATAGGCTTTAATTTCAAGGCGGGAGCGCAGGCGTGCCGCCTTCCATCCGGGGGAAATCAGCCCGATGGCGTTATCCAGTAGCGTCATTATCGAAACCTCGCCAGGCTGTACTGCGGTCGGCGGCGTTGCGCATCGATAGCCTGCTGCAACCGGCGCTCCCACGATTCACGCCCTTTTCTGATTTCACTGAGGCTTTCCATCGTCATGGACTGCCCGTTGATTTCTACGGACTTGCCATCAAGTACAGCCATTTCCGCATCAATGTATTTCTGTAACATGCGTTCGATATCGGCCTGATTCACAGCCAGCCTCCGTTAGATGCGGGTGCCCACGCTGAAGGCGCTGCGGCCTGGCGTGTCTCCACTGGTTTTGATTCGGGTTCGGTTTGCCGGGCCACCGGTTGAGATTGCTGAATTCTGCGTGGTGCAGATGCGCTTTCAGGTGGCCGCGCCCACTCGGGCGGACTGTCCCAGTTAATGCGCTCGTAGCCACGCAGGATTACCAGCGCCTGGGCATAGACCAGCAGGTCAAAAGCCTCGTTAGCGCCTTTGCCCGGTTTATGCCATTTGCCGTCTGTGCTTCTCTCTTCGTAGGTCAGTTCGTCGTAGAACCATTCACCCAGCCAGTCAGGGAAATGCACGTAATTAGGGCCGGGAGAATCACGCAGAAGCGCGTTATTTATCCTGTCCTTAAGCTGGTTTGTCTGAAGCAGGTACAGCGGCACATCGCCACGCGCTTCAGCGCTCCTGTTTGGCCTGTCGGTATTGTCAGGTAACGTTTTGGTGATCAGCTTGCTGCGGCTGGTGCTGTCACCTTTGAAGAGATACACACGCTTGTGAACGCTGTCCTGGCGGCATTTGCGCCAGAACTTGTAAGCGTTATCTGTCACACCATCCTCGCCGCCTGAGTCCACGGCCATTGCCAGCACCGGCAGGGCGGAAGACGGGTCAGAGGACATCGGCCAGTGCTTATCCAGCACATCTGATCGCAGCAGATTCCAGTCTTCCGGGTACGCTGCCGGGTCGATGGGGAGGCTTTCACCATCCGGGCCACAGCGCAGCGAGTGACGGATGTTGTAGCGGTCCACAATCCAGCGCTCTCCGTGCGTGCCGTAGCCCACCACCTGAACGACAAAGCGTTTATTTTTCCCGCCCTGAACGTCTACCGTTGCCACCAGGAAATGCACACCATCTGGCACCGTGCGGCGGTTAACCGTCTCGGCTCGCGCCATCAGGGTTTCAGCTTTACGGGTTTCGGTCGCTGACCGTGGCAGATAAGGCAGACCCCAGTCAGTATTGATAACTGCCTTCAGCGTTTCCTCGCTGCCGGTCGTCTCGTATTCCTGTTCTGCGGTAAGCAGTTTATAGGTCAGCTGCGCCCAAGTCTGATAAGCCGCTGCCGGACCCTCCATCCAGAAGGAAGCGATGCGTGATCGACGTGGCTCACCTGATCGGTTGCCAGCCGCGTCGATTTTCTCCCCTTCACGCAACCAGACGTGCGCCTTGTTTAACTCCCGCTTTTTATCTGCCGTGATGACTTTATTGCAGTGCGGACAGCAGATGTGTGCGGCCTCACTGGCTTTGACCGGGTCAGCATCATCCCGATAGCCGGTCATCGCATCCATAGACGGCTGAAAGTATTCACCGCAGTGTGGGCAAGGCCAGTAAAGTCGGCGGCGATCTCCACGGTTATACAGAGAAAGGCTCCCTGTCGTCGGCGGCGCTTCATGCGGGGTCTGCCGACGCCATTTTGTATCGGTAATTTCCCTGCCCGGCGAACCTTCTACGAGCGTCATACCGGCTGACATAAACGTTGTGGTACGTTTTGAAGCCAGCGAGAATCCATCCCCTTCACCGTCAATATTTTCCGGGAAGCGGTCATAATCCGTCAGCGCAACGCACTTAAAGTCGGACGATGACATGATGTTGACTGACGGCCAGCCAATCTTTAAGTAGTTGCCCGCCAGGAAAGTACGGTCATGAACGTTGTTATCATTGCGCAGCGGGCTGAGTCGCTTAGCGACTTCAGGACTGACGCGAAAGGTTCGGGCAAGGCGTTTCTTGGAGTGCTCACGCGCCTTTTCCTCTGTCATCTGAACAACCAGCATGTCAGAAGGATCACAGACCACGTTGTAAACAACCCAGCCGTCTATCAGGCCGATTGTTTTACCCGTCCTCGCCGGTCCGACAAAAACCACAGCATCATATTCACGGGACGCCAGGCAGTTCATCGGCTCAATGATATAAGGAGCGACATCGGGGTCCCATTCAACAGAGTTACCCACCCCGACAGGAACACGCATAAACTTATTCACTGCTTCCGCAACGGGTAACTTGCGAGGCGCACGTAATATCGTGGCAGTATTTTTCCTGATCGCTGCTGCCGTGGCCTGACGCATGGCTACTCCTCTTCTGGCAAATCCTCCTCGTATTCGGGTGTATCGGCCATCTCAACCTTCAAAGCGATCTGATCACGCAGGTCATCAATAACCTTCTGGACACGCACAACCGCAGCCGGGGTCATGGCGCAGTCGCGCTCCAGGATATCGGGCAGCGTTTCAAGAACTTGCACCACCGCTTTAGCCATCGAAGAAAACTCTCTGGCGACTTCAGAGGCCGGTATCAGCTCACCTGTCTCCTGCTGAAATTTGAGCCTTTCACGCTCTGACTGAAACCAGGCTTTCCGGTCTGGCGGCAGCATTTTGTCCACGTCCAGCAGTTCATCAGACGTAGTTCTGCTGAGCAGCTCTTTCAGCACATCCAGCAGTGAATACAGTTTGAGTTTTGCGTTACTCCCCGGCGCAGGCTGCACATTACTGAGCCTGCTGGACACCGTCTGACGGTGCAAATCGGTGAGCGTGGCGATCTGGTTGATATTGAGTCGGAAATTCTTTAATTCGTTATCCATGATGATGAACAAAATTTAATCATTTCGACATCGCGAAAAATTTCACGACTGAAATATCAGAGAGTTAATAGGATGATGATGATTCTGATTAAATGCAGAAAACTAGCCGTTTTCCGCGAGTGTGCCGCCCCGTGGATGGCTCCCCCTCTGGAGGGACCCATTGAAATAAGAATCATTCTCATTATCATCTATGCGTGAGTGCAACTGCTACCCGTTCGCATTTGAAGCCACGCACGCCAGCCGCCAAGCCCGCCGCCGCTCAGCCCTGCCCTCACCATCAGGATGCACCTCGACCGCGCTGCCATCTGCGTGGTCGACCAGCGAGTAGTACGGGTAAATGATGCCTGCGCCATACGCGTCACCAACAGCAAAGTCAGCAGGCTTCGCAGTGTCCCATCGCGCCAGTATGCCCGAGAGCGCAGCCTGTGGCGGGCTGTAGCACACGCCGTGAATCAGGCGCGGCAGCGTTATGCAGTCCCAGCAATGGCGGTCGGCCTCAATGAGTCGCTGCGCTATCACCGCCTGATACTGTGGCGGCCTGCCGGTGCCGAGGTAGAAGCTCACCAGATCATCGGGGAATCGTTCAACCCATTTCGCGACCAGAGACAGGAAGCCGTCAACCAGCTTTGCATCGTCTTCAAGGATGACAACCCGGCAGTCCTGTTGTGCAGCCCACTCAACAGCTCGGCGGTGATTCCAGTTAGCACCCCTGCATTCATCATCAATCAGCAAATGCGCACCGATTGAACTGGCAAGACGCACTGCTGAATAGCTTCGGGTGTGATGGCCGACCACCACAAACTTTATTTGCGTTGCCATCAGGTACACTCCTTACCGGTGCTGATATTTGAAACGCGGTTTATCTCTGGCGCGTAACTCACACCATAAACAACAGCGTTTATTTAGAATATTTATCTGGTCAGATAGATATAACCCTCGGCAATGGTGAGACCATCAGCCGATGATTCATTGTGTTTATGCTGAAAAGTGAACTCAGTGAATGCAGTTTTCAGCACAAAATAAAACCGCCACTTGGGCGGTTAGTACGCTGGTATGTATATTTGAGTGGAGATGCACTAATCAGTGAATTTTTGATTTTTAACAAACCGCCTTCTACTGAACTCCGCACTACTTCTGCGACTTTTTATCCTCCTAACTGCATGCGATATCACTATGCTCCAGGCTGGGTCAGCTCTGCTATTCCGGTACCCCTCTAACGCGTCGAGCAGAAATGACCATTTCTCAATCTGGACTTCCTTATCAGGGCCAATAATTTCTCTGATTGACTGGATTAATCCATCCACATCTGCTTTCACTTCTTTAAGAGCTTTGCCCGATTGATGCTCAGCGGCTAATTTTTTGATTTCAATGGCGAAAAAATTTATATCAATATTCTTCAAAATCAGCTCATAAGCTTTCTGTTGGGTTTAATAAAAAGCATAGCTGATTAATTTTTACTTAGCTGACCGAGCAATCCAGTTATGAGAGTACCCTCAAGTGTTTTCTCCAGCTTCGCAGAATGGCTAACCGTTATCCCTTGCCGGTAGATTCTTCTTAATACACTGAATCAGTTTGCTCTCAACTCATATGACCACACACAATGATCAAAAAAAATTGTACAAAAATTTATTTATTGCATAAGTTTTTCAGGTGTTAATGAGTTCCTTGAACGAATGGTGCTTTGCATCGCCTCTGAAGGTGTTGCGGATTTTCACCTTCAGAGGCTATTTTTTGAACGACTAACAGATACACAGCTAAACTTACTATTCCCACAGCCCGGTATGCTTCATAAAGCAGCCACTCATTTGAGGCTTAAGATGGAACAGATAACATCGATGGAATCTCAGCTCTCTGTTTACTTAAAAAGTATGGACTCACAATTCGTAAGCGAGAAAGCTGTTTTAGTAGAGATTTATCAGGATTTATCCTCTCGTAAGGCGGTTGTTGGCAACAAAGACATCATCCATTCCTTACTTGAAAAGCTTGAGACCGAAAAAGATGTGATAAAGCTTGATGTCTATCGTCAAGCTCTTGAGATGGTCGTCCAACTAACCCCGGATGACACCATCAACTGAATTCCTGTGTACTATAATTTATCCGTAAATATAAAACGGAATTTCGATCCCTTCCCTCAATTGGTTAGCCCCCTTCTGTCCAGGGGGCTTTTTTTACATCATCAGACGCACTCGCAAGAATGCGCCTTGTGATGACTACACCAGCTTTTTCACCACGGCGATCAGGTCATCAATCACCGTATGCGCCTTATCGCCAGCAGCTACCACCAGCTCTTTCAGTTTTGCCAGGACCACATCGGTGTTGTCAGTTACTGCCGGTTGCTCAGTCTGTGCTACTTCATTTTCATCAGGCATTTCGCTTTTCTCTTCTTTGGGTTTAGTGAACTGGCTTTTAAGCCATTCGAGGATTTTCATTTTTGCCCTGCCTCTATCTTGCGGATACCAGCCCGGTCGATGTTGCATTGCTTCACAACGCCATAAAGCAACGCGTTTAGTTCAACGCTGTCGCCATACAAAAGGCCAGGTTTTGGCTCGGGAGCTTCAATCGGGCTTGTCAGTTCCGCTGGCAGGTTTAACCGGGGCTGGCTGATTGTCCGGTACTCCACCACTGGCTGACTTTGCCGCGTCCCGCAACCGCTCAACAGCGCGACTGTCAACAGGAGCAGCAGCGCATTTATCCGCTGCGAGATAGCGCTTAATTTCATTCTGTAATTTCCTGTTCTGCTCTACGGTAACGGCGCGTTGTTCTGCTACCTCACTCATCACCGCGTTCTGCTGGTTCACTGCTTTTACCAGGTCATTAACGCTTGATGCGAGGTCGTCATTTTTGGAGCGGAGATCGTTAATCTGGCTGTCTTTGCTGTCAGTCAGTTTTTCCAGCCGGTCATTGGTTGCTGACAGTTGTGAATTACGGGCGTTAAGTCCCCACAGGCAGACACATACCAGGCCAATGATGATGATGTGAGAATAATTTCGGATGAAGCTGATTACGTTGAGCATAGAATCCCCTTAGCTTTGGTTAAGCGGGATTTCCTGTCTTCCAGTCCGTTCGTGCCGCCGTTAATGATTCTGGTGATGCGGTCAACATCATCAGAATCAGCAAGCTCGTTTAAACCGTGATTCTTCCACCACGCCGCCGCTGATGCTGCTGCCATCTGGTAACCGGTCAGCAAATCAGGATTCGCCACAATGTCAGCGCCAAGCTGTTTAACCAGTGCTGCATAGTTGGCTTTGCCGGTGATCTGAATAAGCCCCCTTCCGCGATATCGATAACCATCGCCGGAATTAACATCACCATTGCCGTTACGACTGGCGTAGATGATGCTGGCAATCATCTTCTGATTCGCGGCATGCATAGCATTTCTGCCATATAGTCGGGCTTGCTCAGCAGTGATGCGTTTGCGGAACATTGCCGTTAGCGCGTTCTCGCTGTAATTCAGACCTTCTTCAACCTTTGTGAAGCCGGTAGACTCATGGCCCGTTTGCGCCAGAAAGTGCGCCTGACGTAATGGCGTGTTGATCTGGAAATCAGTCATTGCCCCGGCGATATACGGGAACCAGGAAGCAGCAGCGCCAAGGGATACACCTGTCGCCATCTGAAATTTATTGGCTGTCAGCATTGCTGTCCCCTAATCGCTTATCAATCAACCGGCGCAGTTTCGTAGAAAGCCAGTCGACACCGAGGAACCCGAGGAACACAGCCGCGACCTGTGTCGCACCAGGGCTGAAGTTCCAGTTAAATACTGAGCCGATCACTTGTAGCGTCGGCTGTAGGAAAAAAGCAAAGATGCTACACATCGCAGCATCCAGGAGACGCCGGGGCCATGTATCTTTACCAATGTAAGTTGCTCTCAGGAGCGCCATAACACCCGCCAGACCGGCATAGCCTGATTCGTTTTTGTGGGCGACCAACCAGGCGATCAGGCTGGCCCAAAACCCAACGTCTTTTTCCGGCATGCGCTTCATCTCCACCTCCCGCTTTTTGGGGTGGCTGTCTGTAGTCAGAAAATAAAAAAGCCAGCTCTATGGCTGGCATCTGAAAAGGTGCGGGCGCTACCCCGCTGCATTAGCGTGTTATTAATACCCTGCCGCACATCGGCGTTAACTACCTGGCTCGTCAGCCGCAGGGATAATGCTGTCGTGGATTCCCCACAATATGAAAGGCGCTGGGTATTTGCAGTCACCGGCATGGGTTGGGCTATGAACCCGTCGTGCTTAGCGACTTTGGTATTGTGTAGAAATTAAAAAACCCCGCCATCAGGCAGGGTTTGGAAAAGAATTAAGTCAAACTAACTCAACCACGATGGCAATGGAGCGGGTTCCGATTTATGCGCATCTCGTTCACTCTCAAACAACAAGCCAATGCACCTTTCAGGTATACATCTGATAATGAACTTCTTCTTTGCCTTATTAAAACAGACAGCAAACCTTGTCCCGTCTGACATTTCTGAAGCAAGCAAACCAACTTCGGCTATAGCCGTATTATTCCCATTACTAAAGTTCTGGTAAAGAACTGCAACAATAGTGTCCATCGTAAAGACTCTCACAAATGAGCACGTCCTGCGCGGGATTTCGATGATAAGTAGTACTGCGTAGTAACGACTCTTACCACACTACACACCTTTTTGCGGACCGCGCTAATGATTTTTTCCTAAAAATGATTTATTTTCTTGAACCACAGCACGAGCCGTTTCCATAAATAAATTTAATCACTCGGCTTCAACTTCCACACAGCACAAGAGGACGCCACTTTGGCTCAGGAAGAAATCCTCGTTACAACTGAAGACCAAGCATATGAACTGATCGAAAGCTATCTTTCCGGTCATCAATTGCCAGAGCACATTTCATTTGACGGATGGCCCAACTTATCGTTTAAGCTTGAGGGTGAAAATTTTGAGCAAAGCCTGACTCCTTCGGTCATGAAAGGCTTCATCGAAATGCAAAGCCAGATAAACAGAGCCTTTGCCTTGGCAAAATTTGGGAGTCCTGACCCTCGCCGTCTATCAAAAGAAGACCGCGATGAACTGGAAATCAAAGTTGAGGTAAAAAAAGGTTCTTCAATCTTAACGGTTGATATGGATGGTTTTTTAACAAAATTATCTCAGGAACTTGTAGGTAAGATGAGCGCCCAAGAAATTATGATAACGGTCATCAGTGCTGGCCTGATATGGGGCGGCGTCTCCATATTTCGCCGATACATTGATAATCGTAAAGAGGTGCGTTTAGCCGAGATAAACAAGGATGGTGACAAAGAACACCTCAAAACACTTCAAACAATGAGTCAGGAAGAAACAAAACGCGTTGAAATTATGTCAACGTTCATCAAGCGCCAGCCTCTTCTTGATAACATGGACCGTATGGCCTATGACGCCAAAAGCGAGATGGTTAAGTCCTTTGTCAAAGCAGACAGAGCAGTGATAGATGGTGTTACCTTAGACTCAGAGATGGCGCGAGAATTAACAACGAATGCAAGACGTCGTTCTACTGAGGTCCGTATTGATGGTGTTTATCGCATTGAAGAAGTCAACAATACAGACCCTGAAGCATTCAAGGTAAAGGTAAGGAACGTAAGAACAGATCAACGTTTGACTTGTCTAGTTCAAGACATTTTCTTGGATGAATCGGGAAACAAGGAAGCCTTACAGCAGGCCGAATGGGAACGCAAACCAGTTCACCTGAGCATCAACGCCAAGCATGTTGATGGAGACATAAAATCAGCTGTAATTCTTTATGTGAAAGACGTTGAAGAAAAGCCCGAGTAATCGGGCTTCATACACACTCTAATTTGTATTAGCTCAGACTTGAGCTGACAGTTTTGACCGGCAGCACACAATCAAATCTGACAGTCTGCTTAGAGCGAAAAGCGGAAATTTATACTAGAGACCTAACAAAAAATGACTTTTAAAGTAGTGGTGATTAATGTCGTTGAGATTGAACTCAAAGTATCTCAAGTGGAAACTTTGAGTTTATCTATTAACAGACTGGGGTAATGTTCAGCCTACTGTTTTTTCAAGTGCTTCCTTTGTAATCTTCTCAAGATATCTTACTTTTCCAATCTCAGAGCCTTGATTAAGTGCATTACTCAGTAAGTGTCTGTTTTTACTATCTATTTTCTCTATAGCTTCGTTTATTTCTAATAAATATTTGTCATATTTTACATGCCGAATATATTTTGATTTATCAAAATCTCGCTTGCTCTCTGAAATTTTTTCCAGGTCCATTTGAATTTTATTCAAAATATCAACCCTGATTTTAAGTTCATTCCCTACTTCAACGAAACAATTTTCTATATCTTTTTTATTCTTATTCGTATTTTTTTTGATTTGTTGATCTATTATTTCATTAAAAAGCTTAACTTCAATTTCACGTCTTTTTCTAACAGACCTGATAGATATAAGTGCACCTATAAAAGCAGCTACTAAGCTGGATATAGATAGTATTGCCGGGAGAATTGTATCGACCATAGCGCCCCCTTAAAACTCAAAAAATGGTGTGCAATCAGCAACATGCCTGTTGTAACGCTCACATGCATGTATAATAAATATAGCAACAATACACACAATTGGAGAATAAAAATACATGTTCTCATTAAGATTAGGATTTGACGTAACGATCCCAAACAAAGCAGAGAAACAAACACCTACAAATATGCTCAAACCAAACATAGCAACGTTCTTAGAAGAAAGTCCAATCGCGATAGCATAAAACGCTGCTGTGATGTTTAACGTTTGTATTGATGGCGAGTGCTCGGGACGCACAAGCATCTCAAAACCTAAAGGCAGGAGAGGTAAACACATGTGTAGTAATAGACAAAGGAGATAGTTAGACCATTCTTTACTAACCCCTGGAATCCGCTTAGCCATGATACGGTAGAGCCTTGAAAGTCTTGAGATTGTTTATGATGTTTAATTGTAGTTTCTTCGGCTGGTGAATGCACCAACAATGTTTATGCAAATATATTGCTGAGTTGTTTTTATGCAACAATAGGATGTATGGACCATTTCCTTTCGATTAAACCACTCTGCTTTCGCAACGTCCGCTGTTGGCACAGAGCTGCCTGTCAGATTAGGTTTGGCTCTGTGCCATAGCTGTGTCAGGTAAAATCTAAGCTAATACATCTAATTTGATTTTGATGTTTCGAATTCAACATCCATATCAAGCCTTGTATCAAGCCACGCGAGACAGCCCTCTACGAAACCTTCAGCCATCTGAACTTGTATGCGAATCATTTTCTCGTCACGTTTCGCGCGCTGCGCCAGCTTGCGTTTTGGGATATTATAAAAGTAATGCAGAACGATAAGCTGATGCTCATCAGGCCGCTTGATTCTCAGCCTGGCTAAACAGGATTCAATAACCAGCCCATCATCATCACTACAAGAAAGGGTCATTTTTGATGTTTGGGGAAGTAGCCCTTTGAAACCGGCAGCTATCGCTGAATAATCCACACCGCTATTTTCCGAGCGCGCCCAGCCTGCCCAACGTTCTAATACTCGTGACATGTCACGCATTATTATTTCTCCATACCGTTTTATTTTTTCGCTATCCCGATCACGCCGATGCCTATCGTGCGATCAAGGAATCTGAACAGCAGCTCTAACTGGCTCCCGTATTTGTTTTCGAATGCCACCGGGTCGCGATGGAGTTCGTCGTGATGCGCCCTGCAAAGCGGTATCACAAACAAATCGTGTGCCTTGGTTCCCATTCCTCCCTGTCCGTGTCCGATGATGTGGTGCGGGTCATCTGCCGGATTATTACAGCAGGCGCATGGCTGCGCTTTTACCCAACGCGTGTACTTCTCGTTTTCCAGTCGGCGGCGCTTTGGCCGCTTCATGAATGATTCTGGTGATTCCGGGTCGATAGCCAGGTTGATGACGGCTTTAACCACCTCAGCCGCTTCCTGTATAACTTCCCGTGCGGCACGTTCCGGCTGGATGCGTGATTCCTTCAGTGCTCCTGTAGCCGGTTTCTCTTCTGGCATACGCAGCACACGGCGCGCTGGTGCTTCAGGTATCAGGTCCGTAACGTCATTAAGACAGGCCCACCAGCACAGCTCTGGTAATGTCATCCGATGGTCCGAACCTAACCCCATCTGAATACAGGCGGATTCGATAATCCACCGCGCCATATTACCAGCCGCAACACTTTCAAGTGATTCAGGTAAGCCATTCTCACGGCAGTAATTATCATCGTGATAACACAGGCAAACCGTTCCAGATTCGGTCCGCAAGGTAGTGTAATGCGGATGATGATACGAATCCTTTTTCTGAAGCTGGCAGGCGTTAATTTTTTGCACCCACGCGTCATGCGCTTCCCATCCGCCAGCGGCTTTAATCACCCGGTCATCATTAAAGAATCCTGCCAGTGATTTTTCGTCCAGTAATGGCTGGCTGCTGTCGTTGACTAAGCCTGATGGAAGGTGTGACATGTCACGGGGCATCGTACAGACCAAGACACGCTCGCGGAACATCGGCATCAGGTCGCGACCAGGCTTTAACAGAACAATTCCGGTATTGATGGCAACATCAGGTGTGAGAATTGCTCTCATGCGGCCACCGCTTGGTATTCACTGATCGTCACCTCAGCTTTGCCGCCTTTGATGACCGGCCCCCACTCAATGATGATTCGCTTAATCTGGCTGTCGTCCAGCCATACACCGGCATGCGTCAGGCTGTCGAATAGCGCTTTCTGGTAGTTGTCCAGGTCGCGACTTCTCGCTGTTGGCGGGTGCAGGATCACATTCACCTGAACGTCAGTGGTGATAGGCTTTGGTCGGCGCTTTAACTGCTTCCAGACCGACGCAATAGACTCGTTACGGAAAGAGCGCCCGGAGGCGCTGATTAATACTCCCTTTGGCGTGTTACGCCAGTAGGTGTTTACTGTTGGAGGGAATGGCAGGGTTAATTTCATGCCGCGCCCTCCCCAATATCTGGAATTGCAATGCGAGACAGGCGGGAGCTGAATTCACAGCGTAACTCTCGGATGTTGTAACCACATTCAAGGTTGATACCATCCAGCAGCGCCAGAATCTGGTCGAGAGGCATATCGGTTTCTGAAATCACATCCGCGTAACGCTTCGTGACCCCTTCAATATCTGGATCGCCCTGATATTTATCCGACACCCAACCCGAAATCTCTTCATGCGCAATGTGTTTGCTGATGAAAGAGACTGCTTTGTCGATGGTCTCGGCAGGTATAACAAGGAATTCAGGGGATGCTACGCTATCAGCGGCCCATGTGTGCGCGTACTTGGATTCCGAATGCGTGTAAGTCTCTTTATCGCCGAACGCGGCAACTACACAGGCCAGAACTTCAATACCGCTACACTCCAGGATATCTGAGCGTTTGAGTGGTAATGGGGTTTCATGTAGACCAATGTCATCATGTGAGCCTGACGATCCGTAATGTTCTTTGGCTTCCCTGATAATTTGCATAACTTCCAGCGCCTGAAGGCCGGTTTCAAAGTCGAGGCTGATTTCGAATGTTTCCTCCGCCAACTGCGCTTCGCAGTTTTTGGCTAGCAACTCCACCAACTTGCGCATTTGGGTTGCACTAAACTGCGGAATGGCAGCGGAGCGGGTCAGTTTCTTCTTCCCGCTGGCTTTGGCCTTCTCCAGTTGAGTTTTGGCAACGCTTTCGGCTTTCGCTCCATGCTCACGAGCTAACGCTACTGCCGTAGTTGCGGCAACTTCGCCAGTTTTGACCATCGCAAGCAGGCCATCACCAACGGTCAGTAACTGGAGGTGATGATCAACATCGGCGGGAGAGCGTTTCACCTTTTTGGCAATTTCTGCCGGTTCCCAGCCCTGATTGATCATGCGCTGATACGCGGCGGCACGCTCCAGCGGCTCCAGCGCTCTGCCCTGGCTGCTTGTGACCATGAAGGCAATGCGATCGGCTTCACTGCCTACAAAGTCTTTGCACTCCAGGCGGATTTCATGACCTGCTGCCTGTGCCAGCTTCGCGCCATGCCAGCGGTGATGACCGTCGATAATCTTAACGCCCTGCTCTGTCACCTGAACGGTCAGGGGGGGTACGTGTTCCCCAGCGATAAACGCATCACGGAATTCTTCAACGTGCGTCTGGTCAATCTCACGCACGTTGTAACCCGGCTCAATGTAGAGTTCATCCACGCCCAGCAGGTAGGTTTTACGCGTGGTGATGTTGGTTTCGGTTTTTGCTTTATTGTCGTAAATCCGTGCCAGTGTAGTCATTTGGTTGCCAGCTCCCATGCAAGGGTAATAATCAGACCGGTTATCATCAGGACCGCAGGACGTGCTCCACGGTAGAAATCTTCGTTGCGCCGCCAGTGGCGATATAGGGCTGCTTTCATCGGAAGTTACCCCTACGGCAGAAAGGATCAGGACCAGGTCGAGGGTCTTTCTCTCTGGCCCTCTCGACACACAGGATTGCCTTGATTCGTGCCTTCTCGCGTAGCCCCGGCTTGAGTGTTGCCTCTTGGGCCTGATGCCAGACGTGCGCGGCTGGGTTCCATAAATTCCGCTCTTGAAGGCGATATGCCTCGTCACAAAGCGCAATGTATTTCTCATCACCCTCGCCTGCTGGCTCTGCGGTGTAATAGCGAGCTTCGGCATCACTCCAGATGTCACCAACAGCAACCATCACTGGCAGAGATGCGCCAACAGTGCTGCGGGTGCGTCCGATTGCATTGGCAATCTGCGCTGGGGTCTGACCGGGAAAGCTCATCAGGTGAGTCAGAATTAACGTCTCTGTGTTCATCATGCCCCCCGCCAGCCATCAGGAATGGTGTAATCAACATTCGCGGTTTGATTAACATCACGCGGGCCTACTGCCGGGCTTAACTTGAGGGAAAGCTCATCCCACTTTTCACGCAGCTTTGAGGGGCTTAATACATTGCGGCACCAGAATGCATCACGTTGCGCACGCCCAAACAGCTCACATATCTGGCGATGATTACGGCCATCACGAGTACACATCAGGCGAATCTCGTTCGCCCAGTCCACCCAGTTGGGTTCTTTGGGTTTGCTGATCTCCCCATCGGTCTCTGCGGCTTTCTCGTACAGGTCGGTAATGCGGGACCAGATCCATTTGGCGCAGCGAAGGTCTTCTGCTGTACCCCACTGGCGTTTCTTGGCGCTGTAGATGGCTGCTTCAGGGTAAGAGGATAAAAAATCAACTTCGTCGTCGGGTTTCGCAGAAACCTGACAAGAGTCTTTACCTGTAATCTCTGTAGTATTCTCTGTTGTATTCTCTGTAAGAGATGAGGGCAATTTGCCCCCCATCGATGAGGGCAGATTGCACCTGTTCGATGGTGGCAGCTTGCCATCTTCGACTGGTGCATTTTGCATTTCTCGATTGTTGGTTTTTGCACTGCTCGATGAGGGCAAATTGCACTCATCGGACAGAATCGGGTTTTCAAAGTTAATTGAGTAAAAATTAGTCCTGTCATGACGCGACTTATTCAACTGTTCTGAACGGATGAGTTCCTGTTTTTTGAGGCTGTTCAATGTGCGTTTAACAGTATCAAGTGACCAGAACGGGAATTGCTCACACCACTGCTCATGCGTGTTATAAACCCACCTGACGCCATCCCGCTCAACACCAGATTCGGTCTCTTCCAGCCAGTAACAGATTTGCTGGAGAACAATGGCCTCGTTCAGCCCAATCCGAGCTGCAAGTTCAGGGTTCACCACCAAAGGTTTAACTTTCATCAATAAATTCATGACGCTACCTTCCTGAACCTCTTTCCCCATGTCTCGCGCGCGAGCGCGCATGGGTGCTCATACCCCTGACTGATGCGGCGGAAAATCACTCTGTGATTGACCACATCAACGCCAATGGTCTGAACGATATGGCCTTTGTTTTCTTTGTAGCGCTCAACCCAGGGCCTGATGACTTCGCCCGGTACGCCCTGAGAATTAATGTCGTGACATGTCACAGTAATTTCTCCTGACGGTTTTTAGAGTTGCGCGCTGGCTTAGGCTTGCGCTCGTTCTGAGGGGTCTGGAAGCGCGCCTCCTGGCGGGCAAAGTAAAGGCAGTCGTCAAACATCCTTCCCTTGCGTGATGCCTGTGAGCAACGGTGATAGTGTTCTACGCCTTTGTCAGCTCCACGCAGTGCGACATCCTGCGGATACCCTTCACCCACCAGCTGTTTAACGATGTTTTTGTGAATGAAATCAGCAGGGTTCATGCTCACCCCCCCCCTGACTCATCTCCGAATTGAAATTACCCACAGCTTCGGCTGTATCATCGTGATTGATGGGTTCCCACGCTCCGTTTAACATCTGCACATACCGGAATTCATCTGAACGGCCATGAAGTGGCAGGCAGCGGAATTGCGGAATACCAGTTTCTCTGGTTAAAATGTTCATGCGGTTTTGTCTCCATACCAGGAATTAATCGCAACCGAACGCTCCGGGCTGCAACCTGGGGCGTTCAACTCTTCTG
Organism: Pantoea phytobeneficialis; assembly: GCF_009728735.1. Lineage (NCBI taxonomy): Bacteria > Pseudomonadati > Pseudomonadota > Gammaproteobacteria > Enterobacterales > Erwiniaceae > Pantoea > Pantoea phytobeneficialis. The sequence continues at coordinate 1,577,767 of NZ_CP024636.1, read as the reverse complement.
GCTGGCAAAAAGTGCGGTAAAGCAACGTAAGATGCTGTTGCCATTTCGCCATCACCTGATAGCTGTTCTCTTCAATCTGCTCGCGTTCCCCTTTATCAATTTCTCCATCCGCTGTTGCTTCACGCAGATAGGCAGTGTGCTTACCAATCCATTCAATGGTTTCCATCAGGCGATCATTGATGTCAGCGTTATCAACCTCTTCAATGTCCACCAGCGGCACGTTAACGCTGTTAGACTGGCGAGAAACTGCATCTGCGATGTGCTTAGTGCCGCTTGCCTGCTGCAACACCATCGCCCAGCCCATCGGGAAGATTTGGTCACCATTGCTGCGGAGGCGGTTAAACAGAGCATCCTCTGTTACGCCCAGCCACTCAGCAGCCTCTGCATAACCACCAGGAAGACTTGAAATCGTCTTCTTGATTGCGGCCACCAGCCAGGCTGGTTGTTTTTCTACTTGCCAGTGTTTGTGATCCACGGTTATCACCTTGCTACTGTGGTTTTGTAATTTCCGGTTTGAGTATTTAATTCTTACCGGGTGGGTTCGTTCGTTGTTCAGCTTCAGTTAGAACAAATCGTTTTGGATAAAGAATCTGCATTTCAGTGACTTGGCCCTTGAAGAAAACCGAAAGCCGTTCAGCTACATCGAGCGAGGCAATCTGAATCCCTCTCTCAATTCGGCTAAGGTTTCCAACATCTAACTGAATTGCTTCTGCCACCTGATTTAGTGTTAAGCCTTTTGCCTGTCTAACGGCTCGCAATGGCGTTTGCGGATTTTGCATTTTTACCCCCTTAATTGCGTAATGCGCATATTATGGCAGTCTAGGGACTTGCGCAAGATGATTTGCGTGTCATGCAAATAAGACTTGTAATAAACGCATGAACATTGGAATGAAGATAAGAGAGCTGCGCAAAGCGCGTGGTCTCAAAATTGAAGAGCTGGCTGAAGCCGTAGGTATAGACGGTGCCAATATTTCACGTCTTGAAACCGGTAAGCAGAAATCATTTACCGAACAATCGATTAAGAAGATAGCAGACGCACTATCTGTCAACGTAAGTGATCTATTTACTACTGGTCCTGCTGAAATTACTGTATATAATCACAGTAAAGAAAGTGTAAAGCAGGAGGCTGGTATTGTGTATCGTGTGGATATCTTGGATGTGAGCGCCAGTGCTGGGCCAGGTTCTATCAAATCAGGTGACGTGATAGATATCATCCGTTCCATCGAGTATGAGAATGAGCATGCACGGTCGCTCTTCAACGGAATGCCATCATCATCAATTAAGGTGATTAATGTTCGCGGTGATAGCATGGCTGGCACAATTGACCCAGGCGATCTGATTTTCGTTGATGTTTCAGTGCATGCCGTTGATGGTGATGGCATCTATGTTTTTGGTTTTGATGAAAAAATACACGTAAAACGACTACAAGTTATTCCAGACCAAATATTGGTCCTTTCAGACAATACGAAGTACCGTGAGTGGCACATTGATGAAAAAAATGAGCATCGCTTCTACGTTTTTGGCAAAGTGATGATGAGTCAGACACAAGCCTACAAACGACACGGTTAACCTTTCTCCCTGCATCACTAGTACCGCCCAAAGTGGCGGTATTTTTTTGCCCACCACAATAATTTGCATATTGCGCAATTTAAATATTGCGAATATCGCAAACAATGTTTATGATGAATCCATCGACAGCAATCAGGTAACACCAAATGAAGATGGTTAAGAACATGGCGAACACCAGCCTGGCCGACTTACTCACCTTCCTGAGACTGTTCCCTGAGGCTGAGCTTATTTGTGATGGTGATCTGTGTGTAGTGACGGTGGAGTGTTAGGCGCTTTGAGCAAGTAGTTGTTTGGCGGTTTCTCTGGTTATTGCTCTGGTTTAACCGCCCTTTTTTTCACAACGACAAGGGCATTTGCAAAACGGGTGTTTTCGAACGCTTTAGAGACGTGGAGTAAGTGCCCTTGATTTTTGTGGTAATTGAGTTCGTTTATAAATCAAAGAGGAATTTTCATGAAATTAAAGGCCCTGTTTCTCCTAGGTTTGCTGTCGTTCGGTAGCCAGGCTGAAACGTTTAATGTCAGTGCTATCAGCAACTGCATTTACCCACCGCTCAGTAATACCCAGATTCAAAAAGGTACCCCTATTCTGTTCAGTCTGAGTCAGGGTACTTACACCTTTTCTTTGTCATCTAACACCATGAACTGCCAGGGCGGCACTGGTTGCCCTATTGATCGTGTGTTTTTGCAAGGTGGTATGGGTAATGCGCGCTGGGGTGCAACAGTCAGCAGCTCACCGACTACCGTCACGGTTACACAGCCTACGGCAACATTCCAGGCTTTCATTAGTGACGATTCGTGTAGCAACAATGTGGGTAGCGCCACTATTCAGGCGACAAAAGTCAATTAAGCAGCAATCTCAGTTTTTGAATTAACTCGCCGCAAGGCGGGTTATTCAACAAAGGTAAGTCGCCGTGAAACATTCCGGCACACAACAGGTTAGAGCATTGGCCGATGGCGGGTATAGCGCCTGAAGCACCCTGACAGTGCTCTTACCGTTGTGGTGAATGCGGCTCAGCGCTCGCGGTAAAACTGACAAATCACCTTAGTATCCGGTGCGTCAATACTATCAGTCACCGCCCTGCACTTTGTCAGCTTACACAGGGCACCGGGAGGCACCCGGCACCACACATCCTTTCAGGTATGGAGTAACGGCGGTGAGCGTTGCAGTGCTCACCAGCCAATTTGAATGAATCCCTTTTTGATTTATTGCTAATTCAGGCAAGGGATTCGTGCAACTAAAAATCGGCATGGAGACAGATATGCAGCATCCACACGATCACATCGTTGTCGGGTTTGTCACCCTTCCCTACAGCATCATCCTGGGCGGATGGGTAATGCCTGACGGCTCAATTATCAGCAATCCTCTGGCGGCACAGAAAGAAGCTGAACGCCTGAATAATGCTAACCGCACCATTCACTGAGGCCACCAGCATGCACAACACAAAATCAAACAAAGAGCTGGTGAAAGCCGGTCATGCGTTTGCGGAGAATTTGTCAGCTGATACCGGCTTGATGGATATGGCGAAAATGGTTACTGACTTGGCTACCCGCCTCGATGTGGCGAATGCTCGCGCCAACGTAATGGCTGGTGAAGTCCTGCGCTTTAACGCCCTGATTCCTGGCGTGATCGAGGCGCTCCAGGCTTCTGGTGATCACACCATTTGCCTTATTGCCGACCTGAACGAAGCGATGATCACTCCTACTTCCGACCAGTGGATTAAAGAGTTGAACGCTCAGGCGGTCGGGCAAACGCATAAATACGTCCAGCTCCGGGCAAACCACCAGCAGCCAGGCGTGTCGCACTGCCTCAATCTCATCTCTCAACTGGAGATGGACCTGTTACGCGATAAGCAAACAACTATCGGGAGTGCAGCATGATTAAGCCAGTTGAAGTGCAGCGCGATCAGTATGGCTACTGGACTCACCCTGATTATTTAGCCTTCTGTGATGGCCGGGAATTCATTCCTGCTGCTGAGTTTAACCAGTGGATGACCGATCAAGGTCTTCAGTGGATCGTTGAATACCGCGATGAAGAAATGATCGACCCGTCTGTTGATGGTTGCGATATTTCAGCCTGGCAACCTGAAGCACCGGCTGGTGAAGGATGGTTTGTTGGTTCTATCCACGACACTGAAGACGGTGTGGTTTGTATCTGGTTGCGTGCGGCTAAGGATGGTGAGTGATGGAAAGAACGAGCAAGGGTGAAATCATCATCGGTCCAATTCTCGACCTTCGACTCAAACCAGGTATGGAACGAGTTAGAAACGGCAGGGTTCAGCAATTCGGCCCGCGCATTGTTCGTGCTGGCAAAGAAATTCAGCCCTGCGACTTTTCCTTGCAGCCTGCTGAAAAACACCACTATGCACTGGAAATAGAGGGTAAGTGGATGTGGGTCAATGGGTGTGGTCATTGTAATCAGAATGGCGAAAAAATGTCTTACGTCGTTTGTGATGAGCATGACCGCTGCCAGTCTTGCCGCGTAAAGAGAGAGGATGCAACGACTATTCCGCCTCGGAATGAATGGGATAGTGGCGGCGGAGTGTGGGGTTCAAAAGACGAAAACGGTGTTTGGGGATTTACTTGTCACGCATGTCACGCAGCACAAGAAGCTGAAAAGCGCGCTGAAGCTCTCGCTCGGATAGTACCTGATGAAGACTATGACGAATGGGACTTCTACAGCGAAGATACTGCCAAGTGCCCCTGGTGCAGCGCGAAAATCTGTACTGAGGAAAGTTACGATGCTGATGGCGAGTCGCATGAATGTGTTGAGTGTGGCCGCTCCTTCTCACTTACAGCAGAGCATAGCGTGTCATGGACTACTAAGCGCGTGGAGGGTGGAAGCCATGATTAAGGGGGATTTGATCAGTTGCCAGCGTTACACCAATAAGGCAAAGGTCTTAGACAAGGCTTCCCGATTTAAGCGCTTCATTGTGGCCGTATATCCGATTGTGCTGCGCGGAAAGCAATACACCGTCTTGATGGACGGGCATCACAACTATGCTGCTGCGAAACTCGTTGGGGATAAACCCGATTACCGGCCTATAGGCAAGAAAGTATTGCGGATTCTTAATGCGATGCCTGAGAAAGAGCGGGAAGCCCACTTCATCAACAACATCACGGACAGCCATTACTATTTTGTTGAAACCGGGGAAGTGGTTGAGGATTTAGTGTTACCGGATACCTCTCATCCCCTTGCGGTGCATGTAAATAATCAGTGGGTGCTCGGTCATGGCTAAGTCACCCGCAGAACGCAAAAAGGAACAGCGCGCACGTCAGGCCGCTGCCGGTGATAAGAAACTTGAGCTTGTGCTCGATAATCAGGAACTCGACATGCTGACGCGTAATTGCGCCGCCCGCAGGCCAGGACGCGAGCCTTATGACGCGATGGAGTATATCGCGCTGCTGATTCGCCAGGATGATGCACGGATGCACTCCCTGATTAAATCCATCAGTAAACGTAAGTGTGGTAAGTGCGGTGATTCACTGCCGGTGCAAGATTGTTGCTTTAGAAAAGAAGATGCGTGTTGGTGCCGCCTTGGGTGGCATGAAACGAAATTAAAAATCACACCGTGACATGTCACGGTAATTAATCCCCTGTTGCAGCAGGTCAGGTATGGAGAGATGGATATGCAGACCAACGATATAATTTCTGACGCTGACATTGAACAAATCACCGGGTACAAAATCCCGTCTAAACAATGCCAGTGCCTAAAGCAAGCCGGGGTTTTCTTCGTGGTTCGCCGTGATGGACGTCCACGCACGACCTGGCAACATTTCAACGATCCCATCACTCACCGTAAGGCAGCAGTGCCGGATGCATTCGAACCTAACTTTGGGGCACTCGACTAATGGCCCGGACCAGAAAAAATAAAGAAGATAGTTGGATGCCGCCCCGGGTGTACCGGGGCAAGTCTGCGTTTGAGTTTCACCCGAAAAATGGTGGAGCAATCAGGCTTTGCAGCTTTGATGCTCCTCAGTCTCAGGTGTGGGCTGCATATGAAGCTCTTTTAAACGAATTGCCAGATGACAGCCTTGTTGCTGCTCTCGCTGATCGTTTCTTCAAGTCAGCCGATTTCTTTGAGCTGGCACCAGAGACACAGAAGGATTACAGAAAATATTCTAAAAGTGTCTTAGCTGTTTTCGGCGCGATGCCTTCTGATGCCGTTAAACCTGAGCACATCCGTAAATACATGGATAAGCGCGGCCTGAAAAGCCGCACCCAGGCTAACAGGGAAAAGGCTTTCATGTCGCGTATTTATCGTTGGGGTTATGAGCGGGGCATAGTTAAGCGCAACCCTACGAAAGGTGTAAAGCAGTTCAAAGAGAAGGCCCGTGATCGCTATGTGACAGATGCTGAATATTCCGCACTGTTTAGTGTTGCACCTGACGTTGTTCAGATTGCTATGGAGTTGGCCTATCTGTGCTGTGCTCGCCAGGGTGATGTTCTCGAAATGAAGAAAAGCCAATTGATTGACGAAGGGATATTAATCAAGCAGAGCAAAACTTCAGTGTCTCAGATTAAGGGCTGGTCTCCGCGCCTTGAGAAAATTATCAAAGATGCTTCATGCCTGCCGTTAAAAACCGGAATGAGTAGCATTTATGTGATCCACCAGCCATCAGGTGCAAAATATACCCGTGATGGCTTTAACAGCCGCTGGCTGAAAGCGAAGAAGGAAGCAAAAGAGAAGTTTCCAGAGATAACCTTCGATTTCACTTTCCACGATCTGAAGGCCAAGGGCATTTCGGATTTGGATGGGAATTTATATGAGAAGCAGGCGATATCGGGGCATAAAAATGTTGAGCAAACTGCTCGCTACAATCGCAAGATTGCAGTTGTCCCTGTGGTCGGTGGTCAAAAATAGAACGGAGAATATTAGGAAAGGATATTAGGAAAGCGAGGTGGAGAAACAAAAAAACCGCCCTTGGGCGGTCACGACATCACTGCTTATTGCTTTGATTTTATTCGGTTTTTATCGGTAGATAAATATGGTGCCCGGGGCGGGACTTGAACCCGCACGACCTTACGATCGAGGGATTTTAAATCCCTTGTGTCTACCGATTTCACCACCCGGGCAGGGTGTAAAGTGGAGGCGCGTCCCGGAGTCGAACCGAGGTGGACGGATTTGCAATCCGCTGCATGGCCACTCTGCCAACGCGCCTTTTAATCTGATGTGCATTCCGTTACTGAAACAGAGTGCTAAATCTGGAGCGGGAAACGAGACTCGAACTCGCGACCCCGACCTTGGCAAGGTCGTGCTCTACCAACTGAGCTATTCCCGCATATTCTTATTACTATCAAACTTACTGATTTTATTCAGCTTTTAGCAAACTCACTGCCGTTCGATGCGATGCATTCTACTGAACTGGCGCAATGAGTCAATAGAATTATCCACACAGTGCGTCCGTTTGCTGCTTTTTAAATCGCATCGATCATCGTTCGAACAAATCGCCACGCGCTGCGTTCAAATATTGATACATTGACCAGAATGTCAGCACCGCTGCGATATACAACGCGACCACACCAACGCCAATCACCGTGGCATCATGTCGCCACAACAACGCGACCAGAGACAACATCTGCGCGGTGGTTTTGACTTTGCCGATCCAGGAGACGGCCACGCTGCTGCGCTTGCCAATTTCTGCCATCCACTCACGTAACGCAGAAATAATGATCTCACGGGCAATCATGGTGGCTGCGGGTAAGGTTATCCACCAGGAGTGGAAATGCTCCGCCACTAACACCAGCGCGATTGCCACCATAACTTTGTCTGCCACAGGATCGAGAAATGCACCAAAACGTGTGGTTTGCTTCCAACGACGTGCCAGGAAACCATCAAACCAGTCAGTGACCGCAGCGACCACAAAAATAAGCGCGGTGACGAACGGCGCCCAGTGAAATGGCAGATAAAATGCCAGCACAAAGAAAGGAATCAGGACAACTCGAAACAGGGTCAGATATGTCGGAATGTTAAATTGCATATGCCAGTAACTGTCTGGTATGGGTAGAATTTAACGTATGTTCCTACATTGCCCCCCCTGTTTCAATGTTAGTGTTTAAGGGAATAGTAGATTTTTTCTGCCAGGGCGAAAGAAATGCCCGGCACCCTGGCAATCTCTTCGACACTGGCATTCATCAGCGGCTGTAGGCCCCCCATGTACTTAAGCAACTGCTGACGCCGTTTTGGCCCAACGCCCTCGATGCTTTCCAGTGCGCTGGTGTTCTTAACTTTGGCTCTTTTTTTACGGTGACCCGAGATCGCATGATTGTGAGCATCATCACGAATATGTTGAATCACATGCAGCGCGGGTGAGTCCGGCGGCAGCGATACCCCCTCTCCTTCAGCTTCGAAAAACAGCGTTTCCAGACCCGCTTTACGATCGCTGCCTTTTGCCACACCGAGTAGAATCGGACGATCTTTATCCCAGGGCACATCCAGCTCGGCAAACACCTGTTTCGCCTGCGCCAGTTGTCCTTTACCACCATCAATCAGGATCACATCCGGTATTTTCTCTTCTTCTAGCGCCTTACCGTAGCGGCGGCGCAATACCTGATTCATTGCGGCGTAATCATCGCCAGGCGTAATGCCTTCAATGTTGTAACGCCGATAATCACTGCGTAACGGGCCGTTGCGATCGAACACGACACAAGAGGCAATGGTTTGCTCACCCATCGTGTGACTGATATCGAAGCATTCCATGCGATTGATCTGATCCAGTTCCAGGAACGCCGCCAGAGCCGCCAGACGCTGCTGAATCGTTGAATGCTGTGATAAGCGAGTTGTTAGCGCGGTCGCCGCGTTAGTACGCGCCAGTTTGAGATAGCGAGCCCTGTCGCCACGCGGTTTGCTTTGGATATTGACTTTGCGTCCCGCCATTTCACTGAGCGATTCCGCCAGTAATTCGCGATCCGGAAGACTGAAATCCAGCAAAATCTCTGCCGGTAAGGTTCGTGCCTCACTGCCTTGCAAATAGAACTGCCCCAGAAACGTTTGCACGACTTCCGCCAGTTCAGTATCAGCCGGGACTTTGGGAAAGTAACTGCGGCTTCCCAGCACTTTACCCTGACGAATAAACAATACGTGCAGACAGGCCATACCTGCATCGTAGGCGACGCCCATCACATCCAGGTCATCTCCCTGATTAGAGACAAACTGCTTCTCCGTGATACGACGTACCGCCAGAATTTGATCACGTAAACGTGCCGCTTCCTCAAAACGCAGCGCCTGACTGGCAGCCTCCATCCTTTTTACCAGTTGATTTAATACCTGGTCATCTTTGCCCGCCAGGAACAGCCGCACATAATCGGTTTGCTGGGCATACTCTTCCTCACTGACCAAACCGGCGACACAGGGGCCGAGGCAACGACCAATCTGATATTGCAGGCAAGGTCGCGAGCGATTGCGGTAGACGCTGTTTTCACACTGACGAATCGGGAACACTTTCTGCAACAGCGCCAGGGTTTCACGCACGGCATAGCCGTTGGGAAACGGGCCAAAGTATTCACCTTTGGCATGTTTCGCCCCACGATGCATCGCCAGTCGTGGATGGCTATCGCCGCTGAGAAAGATGTAAGGATAAGATTTGTCATCACGCAACAGCACGTTGTAACGCGGCTGGTAAAGCTTGATGTAGTTATGCTCCAGCAACAGCGCTTCCGTCTCGGTGTGCGTCACAGTGACATCGATTTGCTGAATGTTACTGACCAGCGCTTCGGTTTTGCGACTCCCCACCTGTGTACGGAAATAGCTGCTAAGGCGTTTTTTGAGGTCTTTGGCTTTACCAACATAGATCACCGTGCCTGTCGCGTCATACATACGATAGACGCCGGGCTGACTGGTCACGGTGCTGAGAAAGGCTTTTGAATTAAAAACGTCACTCACTACTGATTAACGGCTCCGCATTAAACAGGCCATGTCGTATGGCCAGATGCGTTAACTCCACATCGCCACTGATGTTCAGCTTGCTGAACATACGATAACGGTAGCTGTTAACGGTTTTCGGGCTGAGGCTAAGCTGTTCGGAAATCTCCGTCACTTTCTGCCCACGCGTGATCATCAGCATAATCTGCAATTCCCTTTCAGACAAACAACTGAAGGGCGATTCGGCTTTCTGCGGCTCAATCTGGCTGAGCGCCATCTGCTGAGCAATATCAGAAGCAATATAGCGCTGCCCTGCATGTACTGAACGAATAGCGCTGACAACTTCCTGTGGCGCGGCTCCCTTACTCAGGTAACCCGCAGCACCGGCCTGCATGACTTTCGCTGGCAGCGGATTCTCCGTATGGATGGTCAGCATGATAATGCGGATATCCGGGTTGTAACGCATGATCTTACGCGTAGCTTCCAGACCGCCAATGCCAGGCATGTTCATATCCATCAGCACGACGTCCACCGGATTGTTACGGCACCACTTCACCGCATCCTCACCACAAGCCACTTCCCCGGCAATTACCAATCCCTTCATATCTTCCAGTATGCGACGAATACCAACGCGTACCAGTTCATGGTCATCAACAAGAAGCAAGCTGATCAACGGGACGTACTCCGCAGGTTAGTGATGGGGGAATATATTTCAGGAGGCTTATCTTACCGGGTTTTCCGGTGAAAAAACATCGTCTGGGGAGATAAATCCTGGTTGAAATGACACACATCAAATAGATGTTAAGGACCACGTATTTTTAGTCATCAGCGATATCATGCGAGAATAAAAAAGTAAAATAATGACTAATATCATTATGTTATAATTTATGCGTCGCTTCGCTTTTTCCACGCCCTGCTTTAAATAAATAATCGCTTCCGTCATTATTTATTGACGATAAATACAGCAATTTCTCATTCCATTTCTGACATGAATTTCTGATTTCAGTGCTAATAAATTCTTTTGACAACCCTATGATATACTCTGTTTTTCGTGCACAGGAAGAATGTGTCAAGACCATGCAACACAACCAGGGAGTCAATTATGAGTGATGAAGACTTTGCAACTTCGCAGGAAACGCAGAAGCTGGCGGATGAAGTCGCCTGTCTGAAAATGATGGTGACACTGATTCTGAAAGGGATGGGCCAGGCTGATGCCGGAAAAGTGATCATCAATATGGAACGTTATGTGCAAACGTTAGGGGAAAAACCGCAGGCTGAAGTGTTCAGCAACACCATTCGCCAAATCAAAACCGCCTACCGCCAGTAAGCGGTCTGCCCCGCGCCTGATGCGCGGGGAGATTTAACCGTGCGACTGCCAGTTAACGGACACGCCCAATGTTGGCAGCACCTCTTCAGGGCTGAAGCGACGTGTACCCCGGTACTTTTCAGCCAGCGCCGGTTGCTGAACCGGAATACGAATGGCGAACAGGTTGTCCTCAGACTGAATCAGCCCCGGCGACAACGGTTCATAGACCACCCGATGTTGCTCAAACATTTTCTCCAACATCGGCGTAGCGGAACTGATAAGAAACTCGATCCCGCTCAATTCAGCGAGCTGAACCGAATGCCAGAGGATATTTAGGGGCAACTCTGCATCCACTTCCAGTCGGGCGGAAAAACGCGACATCTCCCAAACTTTTTCATGACTAAAAGGCAAAACTAACCCCTCGGTCATTTCGGGTTCTTGCCACGGCATTAAACGCGCACAACCACAAATGCCCTGCCGCGCGTTCCAGGCAATCATCCAGGTCACGTCTGAGCGATCGAAACGATCATACTCCTGGCCCGGGGTGCTCAAGCGGGGTGGAATTGACCAGCCTTCACCGCGCGCAAATACGCTGTAGCGATAGGTTCCCAATTCGGCCAGCAGAGAGGACGGCATATCCTTTAACTGGGTTTGAATTATTTTCATCATGCGCCCCTGACATCCCCATGTTTGCAATGATTTTTATGTGCGCCAGCCTGGCAAAGTTCCGGCGCAGGGTAGACAACTGGCTTCAGGCTGGGAACTACTAAAATTAGTAGTTGCCTTTTTGCTATATCAGTCCAATTGCTGCGGCATAACAGGCAATTTGCGTTTTATTGGAAACATTAAAGCGCTTTTGCATATTCTTTTGGTGGAAGTTCACCGTGTGTTCTGAAATCGCTAAAATAAGTGAAATTTCCGCAGAGGTTTTCCCTTCTGCCGTCCATTTCAAAATTTCCAGCTCCCTCTGACTGAAATCATTAGATAAAATCACCATAGCGTTATCGTTCAGGCGTTCCAGGACACGCAGGCTCAGTTCCGCCAGAAAGTGTAGTTTCACTTCCAGCTCAACACGTAAGTGCTGGGTCTTACTCTGTTGCTTAGATGCAATAGATAATATACCAATGGCACGATTTGATGCCATTGCCGAGCAGGAAAATCCACTCAAGAGGCCGTAAGCGTTCGCTTCTGCCCATAAATTACCCGCACCGGTAAACAAATCGCGCGTCCACTCCACCCCACGTCCTGGCTGCTGACAAAGTAGCAGCACCGGATCGACGGCAAAATAGTTCTCACTTTCGTAGTGTTTAACCCAGTTTTCCGGATACGTGCTGAACAAAAAAAGTCGTGGCCGGGTAAAGGGCACCGGATGCTGGATCAAAAAAGCAAAGTGATCAAAACCCAAGTTTTCAACGTGTTTCTGTAAAAGCGGTTTCAATTGCATCACGGCCGTCACCGCCTGAAATTGAATTTCGGTCTCGCCTCGCCAGACGAAATAATTATCGGTCGTCATTATTGCCTCAGCGTCTTGCAACGCTCTTGCGCCTTGTTATTCGGTCCGGTTAACACAAAAATTAAATTAACTAGAGAAAAAATATTGATTGAAAGAGATCCAACCACCCGCCGCAATCTTAAACATCCGGCGCTCAATGTGTTACCACAATGGAATGGATTGAGCTTTCAAATCTTTGTTAACACCATCACAACTTTTAATGCGACGGATGTTTAGAATAGGATTTTTCTGATGTTGTTTCAATATCCCCATTCATTGAAAATTTTCAATACTGTGATAAGCGTTGAGCATCGTCATTAACTGAAATCGATTGTTTACAGTGTTTTAACCTTAATCTCTCGGTTATTTTATGCCACATTTCCCCATCACTTTATTCTTAATCCCATTTATTTCTGCCATGTGGTGGCTTTTTCACCCCTCGCAGTGATTCCAGTCAGGCACGTTTCCGGCTACTCTTTAGCTGTGAGCAGCGTAGCACGCAACGGTGATTTGCAGGGGAAGACAATGCCGCAGCCGGGCTGACCGCATTGTCGCGCGTATTCGAGAAGCTAAGCGGGACTGACTATGTTGAACCAGTTGGCATTACCTTTCCTTGTTCTGGGTGGCTGCACCGCCCTGATGATTTTAAAAGACCTCTTCCGCCACCCTCACCCGGTCGCGGTGATGAATATCATTTGGCCATTAACCGGGCTATATATGCCTTTCGTTGGTTGGCTGGCCTGGTGGTATCTGGGAAGAAAACCTTCCCGCCAGGTAAAACTTGCCCTGCTGGTTCCTCAAAAATTACATCGCAACGCAGGCTGGCAAACCATCTTTATTTCGACTTCCTTGTCAGCCGCAGCCTGTATATTTGGCAATATAATGACAATCCCGATAATCACCTTACTAAATCAGTTCGCCATTAATCCGGCATTGTGGCTTGAGGCAATTATTTGCGTTGGGATTTCGTTATTGATGGGCTTATTTTTTCAATTTCTGGCAATTCGACAACGTGAAAAACGTTCATTTGGCCGTGCGTTATTATTAGCCCTGAAAACTGAAGTCTTTCCCTTGTTGATTTATCAATTAGGTATCTTTCTCTTTATGGGATTGGCGCTGAAATTTGTGCTAAATCAGCAAATCAATCCACTGTTGGTCGGCTTCTGGTTTATGTTGCAACTTGCCATGATGATTGGCTTTCTGTTTTCCTGGCCGGCTAATCACTTCCTGATTAAACGTGGATTGAATCCCGCGGTGTAAACTCAGCGACAATAGCCGCTTCCGCGCATGCCAAAATGAAAATGGCTGGCATGTGCGGCATTGTAATCAGGGCCAAGCGCATTGCCGAAGTTGGCACAACCATTCTGCCATAGCGCATGTAATGCGGCTGAGGCGTCCTGCGGCTGTTGCCAGTGCTTCTCCACCCGTAACCAACGTCCGTTCGCCAGTTGAAATCCCGTAATATCCCAGGCATCTGCCGTCGCATGCTCGCTTAAACGTCCCTCCTGACGATGATAAATATTGCGACAGGCATAACTGCCAACATGCGCAATACGCTGCAATGGACTGTTGATCCCTGCCTGTTGTAACTCCGCCTGGCTTTGCACTACATACATCGTACTTGCCACTGCCAGTGGGCAGCTGGCGAGAAAACTGCTGCTGAGCATCACCGCACCAAAACTGCTAACACGCAGTGGCTGCGCCAGCGGGCATGCCCCTTGCCGTGTGGGTTCCTCACTGAACTGCACCTTGCCACTCCGCTGCGCCCGGCGCATCACATCCAGACAAGCAGCAGGATCACCTGCCAGTCGTTTGATTTTGTAACGCGTCAACCAACCCGGTGGATCGGTCACGGCTAGCGGGGTAAAGGGATTCCAGCCCGGCGGCAGATGCTGTAGCAACCACGGCAGACTCCACCAGCCAGCAAGCACCAACAAAATAATCATTAGCAATATGCGCATAACACCCCTCTGGTCATACCGCGAGTATCACAAAGGTAGCTGCTATAGCAGGAGGAATGGAGGATACGCACTGAAACTGCTGACTTTTTACCCATACTGACGGAAGATTGTACTGTGTAAATATTTACTGACAGAGCAAAGCGCGTAAAAGGTCACAGTTGTTAAAAAACAATTACCGAAAGTTGCTGCTGTTCCACTATCTTATGCCATCTCACAACGTGCAACAGCACGTTATCTAACAGCCAGCAGAGCTGACACGACATCAAGACAGGAAAGAAATCTTTATGGTTGACCAATCTAAAGAGGCGCTGCTTAGCGCTGAGCAGCCCGACAAGCTGCAACGAAATCTGCACAATCGCCATATTCAGTTGATCGCCATTGGCGGAGCCATCGGTACCGGATTATTTATGGGCTCCGGTAAAACCATCAGCCTCGCCGGCCCCTCGATCATTTTCGTCTATATGATCATCGGATTTATGCTGTTCTTTGTGATGCGTGCAATGGGTGAGCTACTGCTCTCCAACCTGGAATATAAATCCTTCAGTGATTTTGCCGCCGACCTGCTTGGCCCCTGGGCCGGGTATTTCACCGGCTGGACCTACTGGTTCTGTTGGGTGGTTACCGGCATCGCCGATGTGGTCGCCATCAGTGCCTATTTTCAGCTCTGGTTCCCTGACTTCTCGATCTGGATGAGTGCCCTGCTCTGCGTCTTCGTTTTTCTGACGCTGAATATCGCCACCGTGAAACTGTTTGGTGAAATGGAGTTCTGGTTCGCCATCATCAAAATTGTCGCTATCGTTGCGTTGATCATCACCGGTGTGGTGCTGGTCGCCATGCACTATCCCTCCCCTGGTGGCGGCACTGCCTCACTGAGCAATATCTGGGATCATGGTGGCATGTTTCCAAAAGGCTTGAGCGGCTTCTTTGCCGGTTTCCAGATTGCGGTTTTTGCCTTTGTCGGCATTGAACTGGTGGGTACGGCTGCGGCGGAAACCCATGATCCCCACAAAGTATTGCCCCGCGCCATCAATGCGATTCCGCTGCGCGTGATTATGTTTTACGTGTTGGCGCTGATGGTGATTATGGCGGTAACACCCTGGAACCAGGTACTGGCCGACCGCAGCCCGTTCGTAGAAATGTTTGTTCTGATCGGCCTGCCTGCCGCCGCCAGCATCGTCAACTTTGTGGTGCTGACGTCAGCTGCCTCCTCCGCTAACAGCGGCATCTTTTCCACCAGCCGGATGTTGTTTGGCCTGGCAGAACAAGGGGTTGCGCATAAGGCATTTGGACGTTTATCCGCTCGCGCTGTACCGACCACCGGCCTGTTCTTTTCCTGCCTGTGCCTGCTTGGTGGCGTCGCGTTGATTTATCTGATTCCGGATGTGATGACGGTGTTCACACTGGTGACCACGGTGTCAGCGATTCTGTTTATGTTTGTCTGGACCATCATTCTGTGTAGCTATCTGGCTTACCGTAAACAACATCCACAACGTCACGCTGAATCTGCCTTTAAAATGCCGCTGGGCAAATTCATGTGTTGGGTGTGTATGGCATTCTTCGCCTTTGTACTGGTGTTGCTGACCCTCCAGGAGGATACCCGTCAGGCGTTGATGGTAACGCCGTTGTGGTTTGTCATCCTGACCATGGGCTGGTTACTGCGTCGTCGTAAAGCCTGATATCCCTGAAAAAATTAAGGCCCGATCATCGGGCCTTAATTTTAATCATCTTTCCTGCAACGTCCTCAGTGCCCTCTCCGGTTTAACGCACGCGGATACCTTCTATGATCATGCGCTGCACGTTATCGACGGTCTGCTCAAAGAACGCGGGATCATTCAGCGTCTGCCCGGTGATAGCCTCAACCTGCGAGGCGAAATCGGCGTAATGCTGGGTGGTTGCCCACAGCAGAAAAAACAGATGCTGTGGCCGTACGCCCGCCAACCGTCCTTCCGCGATCCACTGTTCAATGATCGCCGCCTTTTCATCCACCAGCGTTTTCAAATCGCCCGCCAGTTCACCTTTCAGCAGAGGAGCACCTTGTAACATCTCCAGGCAGAACAGGCGTGACGCCTGAGGGTGGTCGCGTGAGACTTCCAGTTTCAGGCGGATATAGCGGCGGATCGCGGTCAGTGGCTCCTGATCGTGGCGCAGTGCGCGCAGCGGAGCCAGCCAGACATCCAGAATCTCTTTCAGTACCGCAATATAGAGGGCTTCTTTTGAGGGATAGTAATAAAGCAGATTGGTTTTTGACACATCGGCACGCTCGGCCACTTTATCGAGACTGGTGCCATGAATACCGTATTGCGAAAAGAAGGTCAGCGCCGCTTCAAGAATCGCCGCCCGTTTTGCCGCAACCGCGCGTGACCGACGCGTGGGCTTTTTTTCATCGCTTTTCACACTGTTACCTCATCCATCCTGCGTAGAGGCATCATAACAAAGGCCTCCGCTCCTGCCTAATAATGACCCTGCACCTTTTTTGACCACTCACGCATGAAAAATGTGCAGATTGTTTTGACCGGATGGTCCAAAACGGACCACTCAATCCAATTTATCTTAAGCGTCATTTTTAACACATTGTTATCTATGGCATTTAAAAATGTGGCACAGGCTTTGCAATTTTGTGAACGAGCGCCGCCGGCAGGGAGCAAGCAGGACGCAACGCAGCGCGTGAAACAACCCCCGTTCTTTGCTGAGAGGTTTCACATGAAAATTGGCGTCTTTATCCCGATTGGTAACAATGGCTGGTTAATCTCCACCCATGCCCCCCAGTACAAGCCGACTTTTGAGCTGAACAAAGCGATTGTGCAGAAAGCGGAGCACTACCATTTCGACTTCGCGCTTTCGATGATCAAACTGCGCGGCTTCGGCGGTAAAACCGAGTTCTGGGACCATAACCTCGAATCCTTCACCCTGATGGCCGGACTGGCGGCGGTGACTTCGCGTATTGAAATCTATGCCACCGCCGCCACCCTGACGCTGCCACCGGCGATTGTGGCGCGCATGGCCTCGACCATCGACTCAATCTCCAATGGCCGCTTTGGCGTCAACCTCGTGACCGGCTGGCAAAAGCCAGAGTATGAGCAAATGGGCCTGTGGCCCGGTGATGACTACTTCGCCAGTCGTTACCAATACCTCACCGAATACGTCACCGTGCTGCGAGATTTATGGGGCAATGGCCAGAGTGATTTTAAAGGTGAGTTTTTCACCATGAATGACTGCCGCCTCAGCCCGCAGCCGCAAAAACCGATGAAGGTGATTTGCGCGGGACAAAGCGATGCCGGGATGGCGTTTTCTGCCCAGCACGCTGACTACAACTTCTGCTTCGGCAAAGGTGTTAACACGCCAACCGCCTTCGCCCCGACGGCCGCACGCATGAAACAGGCTGCCGACCAGGCAGGCCGCGATGTCGGTTCCTATGTGCTGTTTATGATCATCGCCGCGGAAACGGATGAAGCCGCACGCGCCAAATGGGAGCACTACAAAGCCGGGGCTGATGAAGAGGCCCTCGCCTGGCTGACCACGCAAAGCCAGCAGGACACGAAATCCGGCAGTGATACCAACGTGCGCCAGATGGCCGATCCCACCTCTGCGGTGAATATCAATATGGGCACGCTGGTCGGTTCTTATGCCAACGTGGCACGAATGTTGGATGAAGTTGCAGAGGTAGAAGGAACCCAGGGTGTGCTGCTGACTTTTGACGATTTCCTGCAAGGAATCGAAGAGTTTGGTCAATTTATTCAGCCCTTGATGCAGTGCCGTCATGCTTTGATTGAATCGCAGAAGGAGGTTGCCTGATGAATACCGTTGTTTGCGCCCATACCTCGACTTTACCGCAGGTCACCTTGCCAGCCCGCCCGGAAGCGATCGCCTTCCCCCCTGCGCAGAGCGCGTTGATTGTGGTGGATATGCAGAACGCCTATGCCACCGAAGGCGGCTACCTCGATTTGGCGGGTTTTGATGTCTCCGCCACTAAACCGGTGATCGCCAAAATTCACCAGGCGGTGACCGCTGCCCGAGCAGCAGGCATCCAGATCATCTGGTTTCAGAATGGCTGGGATAACCAATATGTCGAAGCGGGCGATGCCGGTTCACCCAACTTTCACAAATCCAATGCGTTAAAAACCATGCGTAAACGCCCGGAATTGCAGGGCACGTTGTTGGCGAAAGGCGGCTGGGATTATGCGCTGGTGGATGAACTGGTGCCGCAACCCGGTGATATCGTGCTGCCTAAACCGCGCTACAGCGGCTTTTTCAATACCCCGCTCGACAGCATGCTGCGCAGCCGTGGCATTCGCCATCTGGTGTTTACCGGCATCGCCACCAATGTCTGCGTGGAATCGACGCTGCGAGATGGCTTCTTCCTGGAATATTTTGGCGTCGTGCTGGAAGACGCTACCTATCAGGCTGGCCCGCCCTTCGCCCAGCAGGCAGCCATCTTTAATATCGAAACGTTTTTCGGTTGGGTCAGTGATACCGAGACGTTCTGTGAAGCATTAAAAGCCTGATATCCCGATAATTTTCACCTGCAAAAACAACGATAAGGAAGACTTCGCCATGCCAAAAAGTGTCATTATTCCGCCCGGAACCTCCACGCCAATTGCCCCGTTTGTCCCTGGTACGCTCGCCGATGGTGTGGTGTATGTCTCCGGCACCCTGCCATTTGATGCGCAAAATAACGTCGTCCACGTCGGTGATGCCGCGGCCCAGGCGCGCCACGTCCTTGAGACCATCAAAAAAGTGATTGAAACCGCAGGGGGTACTATGGACGACGTTACCTTCAACTCGATTTTCCTCACCGACTGGAGTAACTACGCCGCGATTAATCAGGTGTATGCCGAATATTTCCCCGGTGATAAACCGGCGCGTTACTGCATTCAATGCGGCCTGGTGAAACCTGATGCGCTGATCGAAATCGCCACCGTGGCGCACATCGGCAAACAGGAGGCGTAATGCATCTGGAAATTCAGGGATTGCAGACGGCAGACGCGCCCACCCTGGTGCTCTCTTCTGGTCTAGGCGGCGTTGCGGGTTTCTGGCGGCCCCAACTGGCGGCGCTGGAGCAGCATTATCGCGTTGTCACCTACGATCAACGCGGCACCGGTCGCAGTGCTGATACCTTACCGGAAGGCTACAGCATGGCGATGATGGCCGCCGAGTTGGCCGAAGCGCTGGAGCAGCAGGGTATTGAGCGCTTTGATCTGATCGGTCACGCGCTTGGCGGTTTGATTGGTCTGCAACTGGCGCTGGATTATCCGCAACGCGTTGGACGCGTGGTGGTCATTAACGGCTGGTTATCGCTGAATGCCCATACCCGTCGTTGCTTCCAGGTTCGCCAGGATCTGTTGCTGAATGTCGGAGTGGAAGCCTTTGTCCGTGCCCAGCCGTTGTTTCTCTATCCGGCGGAGTGGATGGCGCGCAATCAGGCTCGTCTGGAGCAAGAGGACACGCATCATGTGCAACATTTTCAGGGCATGGAAAACCTGTTACGCCGGCTGCATGCCCTGAAAAGCGCCGATTTTCGTCCTCATGCAGCGAAGATCACTCAACCGGTGCTGGCCATCTACAGCCAGGATGACCTGCTGGTGCCGTGGAGCTGCTCACCCGAACTGGCCGCCGCCTTGCCGAATGCCAGCCTGATCGAAATGGCCTGGGGAGGACATGCCATGAGCGTCACCGATGCTGAAAACTTCAATGCGTTATTGCTGCAATGGCTAACCCGTAAGGAGGCCAAAGATGAGTACGCATGAACTCTCGCCTGATTTACCGTTGGTCGAGCGCCAGGTGTTTCGCGATGCGATGTCACGCCTCGGTGCCGCCGTAAATATCATTACCACCGACGGCCCCGCCGGACGTGCCGGTTTCACCGCCTCCGCGGTGTGCAGCGTTACCGACACACCGCCAACGCTGCTGGTTTGCCTCAACCGCTCCGCTTCGGTCTGGCCGGTGTTCCGCGATAACGGTTATCTGTGCGTCAACACGCTGGCCGCCGGGCACGAAGATCTCTCCACCCTGTTTGGCGGTAAAACACCAATGGCGGATCGCTTTCTCGCCGCCCGCTGGCATACGCTCAGCAGCGGTTCACCGCTGCTGAATGGCGCGCTGGTGTCGTTTGATTGCAAAGTCTCCCAGGTGGTGAGCGTAGGAACGCACGACATTTTGTTTTGTGAGGTCATGGCGTTGGTGCGCAATGATGAGCCGCACGGCCTGGCCTGGTTCGACCGTGGATATCAGCATCTTTTACGGCAGGAAGCCCGCTAACGCCGCCCTGTGCGGCCCGGTTCCACAGACACTCTGGAGAAGACGATGGCGAGTTCCTGGTTTCCCCGCTGGCAGAAAAAGTCAGCCTTAACTGAAAATGGGTTGATTGCACCGGACGAAACACTGCCGCTCGGGCAGACGTTAATTCTGGGCCTGCAACATGCTGTGGCGATGTTTGGTGCAACGGTGCTGATGCCGTTGTTAATGGGGCTGGATCCAAACCTGGCTATTCTGGTTTCCGGTATCGGCACCCTGCTGTTCTTTGTGGTCACCGGCGGGCGCGTACCCAGCTATCTTGGTTCCAGCGCCGCTTTTGTTGGGGTAATTATCGCCATCACCGGTTTCAACGGTCAGG
Source organism: Pantoea phytobeneficialis (assembly GCF_009728735.1). Taxonomy (NCBI): domain Bacteria; kingdom Pseudomonadati; phylum Pseudomonadota; class Gammaproteobacteria; order Enterobacterales; family Erwiniaceae; genus Pantoea; species Pantoea phytobeneficialis. Next base: position 1,556,970 of record NZ_CP024636.1, on the reverse strand, counting down.
GACTGAACCCCAACCTGGCGCTGGCGCTCGGTGGCGTGATCGCCTGTGGTGCGCTGTACACGCTGATCGGTTTTGTGGTGATGAAGGCGGGGACGGGCTGGATTGAACGGCTGATGCCGCCGGTGGTGACGGGCGCAGTGGTTATGGCAATCGGCCTGAACCTCGCACCGATTGCGGTACACAGCGTATCATCATCCATGTTCGATAGCTGGATGGCGGTGATGACGGTGCTGTGCATCGGTCTGGTGGCGGTATTTACCCGCGGCATGGTGCAACGTTTGCTGATTCTGGTCGGGTTGATTGTCGCCTGGGCAATCTACGCGCTGCTCACCAATGGTCTCGGGCTGGGCAAACCGGTCGATTTTAGCGGGGTAGCCAATGCCGCCTGGTTTGGCTTGCCGCATACCACCTCACCGGTTTTCGATATGCAGGCGATTGTCATGATAGCGCCAGTGGCGATCATTCTGGTGGCGGAAAACCTCGGACATATCAAGGCGGTAGCAGGTATGACCGGGCGCAATCTCGATCCCTGGATGGGACGCGCCTTTGTCGGTGATGGCCTCGCCACCATGCTTTCCGGATCGATCGGCGGCAGCGGCGTCACCACCTATGCGGAAAATATCGGCGTGATGGCCGTTACCAAAGTCTATTCAACGCTGGCGTTTGTCGCGGCGGCCCTGATTGCGCTGGTACTGGGTTTCTCACCGAAATTTGGCGCGCTGATCCATACCATTCCCGGCCCGGTGATTGGTGGCGCATCGATTGTGGTGTTTGGTTTGATTGCCGTGGCTGGCGCCCGTATCTGGGTGCAAAACCATGTGGATTTCAGCCAGAACAGCAACCTGATTATGGTGGCGACCACGCTGGTGCTGGGTGCCGGGGATTTCGCGCTGAAAATTGGCAACTTCACCCTCGGGGGCATCGGCACCGCCACCTTTGGCGCGATCATTCTCAACGCCATTCTGCGCCGTCGTGGAACCGGTGTGGGTGAGAACCAGACGGCACGGCAAAACAGTTAAGGTTCCTGTATCTCCTGCGGTGCCACATCCGGCACCGCTTTTTTGCGCCTGATACGCAACTCACTGACGATCACCCCGCAGACAATCAACGCACCGCCGAGTAGCGCTGCCGCAGGCAGGCGTTCGCCCGCAATGCGCCCCACCACCCCTGCCCATACCGGTTCACCGGCATAAATCACGGTGGCTCGTGTCGGCGAGACGCTACGCTGTGCCCAGTTCATGGTGACCTGAATCAATGCGCTGGCCGCCCCCAGACCCAGCGCGCTCAACAGCAGCGGTATGCTCAGGCTTGGCAGCGACTCCCCGTTCGGAATCATAAAGATAAAGGCACAAGCCGAGGCCACCGCCAGTTGGATCAGGGTGACACGACGCACGTCAACCCGCCCGGCAAAGCGACTGATCAGGATGATTTCCGCCGCAATCGCCAGGGTGCTAAGCAATGTCGCCATTTCACCCGCGTTCAGCGCCAGTTCTCCATTCTGTGGACCGGCCACCAGCAGCAAGCCGATAAACGCCAGCAGGATGCCCAGCCAGGCCATCATCCCTGGAGGACGGCGTAAAAACAGCCACTGCAACAAGGGAACCACCGGCACATATAACGCCGTCAGGAACGCAGACTGGCTGCTGGAAATGGTTTGCATACCCCAGGTTTGTAAGCCATAGCCGCCCGCAATCGCCAGGCCAATCAACGCGCCAGCTTTACACTCCAGCCAGGTGGTTTGTCGGAGGTAGCGACGGAAGAAAAAAGCCAGCAGCAACGCCGCGGTGGCAAAGCGCAAACCGACAAAGAAGAACGGACCGGAGTGCGCCATCGCGCGGTGCACCACCAAAAAGGTGCCACCCCAGACCATCGTAATGAAGATCAGAACAAGTTCCTGACGCGACAGGCGCAGGAAAAGGCGAGAAGCAGGAACAGACATAAAGCACCATCGTGAGGATTCGGGCGCCATTTTCGCAGAGTCGGAAGGAATTGCAATGATTGTCACCGCCGGGCGTACCCGGCGGCGGAGGGCTTTATGTCGCAGCCGGGTTATTTTTTATTGCGGCTGCGTCCCCCTTTTTCACCTGCTTCGGAAGCGCGCTGCGGGTCATTTCTGAAATTCCCGCCGCTATTTTTACCGCCTTTACGGCCTGCTTCCGCGGCTCTTTCGCGATCTTCGGCGAAATTACCTGATCCTCCACGATGTTGTGCCATCATTTCCTCCGATAGAGTTTTCTCATCAGTGGTCAGGACTTTTCACATGCACGGGGTGAAAAGCAAGGTGGCACGCTTTCCGTACCACCCGTACAAAGAATAGCCAATAGCGTTACGTTTATGGTGAATATTTATACTTTGAAACACATATTCCTCTCATTTTTTAACCTAAGTTGGCATTTTACGCCATTCAACAAACGCTTAGCGGAGGATTAAGCGAAGCCGTAGTTTTCCCTGGCAAATTGCTGAGCAGCAGGTCACGCAGGCTCTTCTATACTTCAGATCGTGTGTTCAAACCCACAGGAAGGAAGAAGATGGCGAAAATTCTGGTGCTTTATTACTCCATGTATGGACATATTGAAACCATGGCGCAGGCAGTTGCGGAGGGTGCGCGTCGGGTTAGCGGCGCGGAGGTCACCATCCTGCGCGTACCGGAAACCATGGACGCCGAGCGCTTTGCGCAGGTCGGCGGAAAAGTACATCAGGCCGCGCCTGAAGCAACCCCCGAAGATTTACCGCAATATGATGCCATTATTCTCGGCACGCCCACGCGCTTCGGGAATATGGCGGGGCAAATGCGTAACTTTCTCGACCGTACCGGCGGATTGTGGGCGTCAGGGGCGCTGTACGGCAAGATCGCCAGCGTCTTTGCCTCTACCGGCACCGGCGGCGGTCAGGAGCAAACCATCACCTCAGTCTGGACCACCCTCGCCCACCACGGCATGGTGATTGTCCCCATCGGCTATGGCACCAAAGAACTTTTCGATATCTCCCATGTGCGCGGCGGCACGCCTTACGGTGCCACCACCATTGCAGGGGGCGACGGATCGCGCCAGCCTTCTGCGGAGGAGCTCGATATCGCCCGTTTTCAGGGCGAACATGTCGCCGGTCTGGCGGTAAAACTGAAAGGATAAATCCACAACAGGAGACCTTTATGGCAACAGAACAGTCTAAAGCTCACCATGTGGGCGAATGGGCCACCTTGCGCCACACCTCGACCGAAATCGCCGAAGCGATATTTGAGGTCGCTAACTATGACGAGCGTCTGGCAGAAGAAATCTGGCGTCAGCAGGGCAGCGATGAAGTGCTATTTCGCGCCTTTGATAAGACCGATCAAGACGTTCTGACGTGGGACGATAAGACGGTCGAGCGTAAAAACATTTGAATCTCAGGCGGGCCAGTCCCGCCTTTGTCATTTTAATTGACCAAGGAGCGTTGTATGTCTTCCTATCAAAGTATCAATCCAGCCAATAACCAACTGCTGAAAACCTGGCCCTCGCATGACGACGCCTGGATGCAGCAAGCACTGGAAACCGCCGATCGTCTTTACCATTCCGACTGGTGCAAAGGAGATATGCAACCGCGATTACAGGTGCTGACACGTCTGGCGGAGCTGATTGATGCCAACGTTGAGCAACTGGCAACCATTGCCAGCCAGGAGATGGGTAAGCTGATTGGTCAAAGTCGGGGTGAAGTAAAAATTTGTGCGCAAATCGCCCGCTATTACGCAGAACACGCCGCCACCCTGCTCCAGCCGCGAGCCTATCCCAGCGACGTGGGGGATGCGTGGCTGGAATACCATCCTATCGGCGTGATCGTGGCAGTAGAACCGTGGAATTTCCCTTATTACCAGTTGATGCGCGTACTGGCACCGAATCTGGCACTCGGTAACCCGGTGCTGGCTAAACACGCCCCCATCGTGCCGCACTGCGCGGATGCGTTCGAAAAACTGGTACTGGAGGCGGGCGCTCCCCAGGGAGCATGGACCAATTTGTTCATCTCCAATGAACAGGTTGCCGAGTTGATCGCTGATCATCGGGTACAGGGGGTAGCGCTCACCGGTTCAGAGCGCGCGGGCAGTGCCGTCGCGCAACAGGCGGGAAAATATCTGAAGAAATCGACGCTGGAACTGGGCGGTAACGATGTGTTTGTGGTGCTGGATGATGCCGACCTCGATGAGGCGGTGCGCCAGGGCGCGCAGGCCCGTCTGAGCAACTGCGGCCAGGTGTGTACTGCCGCGAAACGTTTTATCGTGCATGAAAAAGTGGCCGGACAGTTTATGGCGAAGTTCAGCGCCGCATTGCAATCCGCAGTCGCGGGTGATCCGCTGGATGAGAAAACCACGCTTGGTCCCCTATCGTCGCGTGATGCGCGCGAGCGGCTGATTAAGCAGGTTGAGGATGCGGTACAGCATGGCGCGCGCGTGGAGTGCGGCGGACGACCGATTGACGGCGTGGGATGTTACTTTCAGCCAACCATTCTCACCGGTCTGACACCTGACAACCCGGCCTATTATCAGGAATTTTTTGGCCCGGTAGCCCAAGTCTATGTGGTGGCGAGTGACAGTGCTGCCGTCGCGCTGGCAAACGACTCGCACTATGGCCTGGGCGGCTCGGTGTGGACACGGGATATCGCACGCGGACGTAAAATGGCTTCGCAAATTGAAACCGGCATGGTATTTATCAATTCACAAAGCGACACGGCCGCAGAATTGCCGTTCGGTGGGGTAAAACGTTCAGGCTATGGACGTGAGCTGTCCGACCTCGGGCTGAAAGAGTTTGCCAATCAGAAACTGGTGGTGGTGGCAAGTTGAGGGCATAAAAAACCCCGCTGCGGGAGCGGGGTGTTGGTTTTATCGCATTGTTAGTTACTGGCCGGTGCTGTAGCTGCGTTGCTCTTGTCCGTTTTGGCCGGGACATCAGCTTTCGCCTTTTCTGCCGCCGCTGCATCGGCTTTCGCTTTCTCTTCCGCCGCTTTCTGCGCAGTGGCTTTCTCGGCTTTCGCCTTTGCTTCAGCCGCTTTGTCAGCTTTAACTTTGTCTTCTGCTGCTTTCTCATCAGCCGCTTTCTGCGCAGCGGCTTTATCTGCTGCCGCTTTATCCGCTGCTGCCTGATCAGCCGCCGCCTGATCCGCTTGTACCTGCGCATCATCGTTAGTCGTAGCCGGTTCCGGTTGCGCTGGCTGAGCAGCAGGCTCAGGTGCGGCTGGCTGCAACGGCGTACCCTGCAAAGCATTGTTCAGCACACCGGCGAACTGATCCCAGCTGCAATAACCGTTGGCATCAGCATCACAACCCGCCAGTTGCAGCGTGACACGTTTCGGCGGATTCTTCAGGCTCAGTACGTCGGCATTGCGCAACTGATCGCTGGTCTGATAAACGTATTCGACCTTCAGCAAATCTTTGTTGTTTTTCGCATCGTGCCAGCGCTCAAACACCACCTGGCCACCAATCGGTGTTTTCTCATCATTGCCCGGCAGTTCATAGGGTTTAACCTGTAGCGCACTGAGTAGCGAAGCGATATTCGAATCATGCCCCACCATCAGCGTTACTTTTGGCGCGTTGGCTTTGTCCTGATCGATCAACTGGCTACGGATGTAATCCACCAGTGGAGCTGCCACTTCACGCGCCACTTCAGGTGAGGCGAATAACGCATCCTGGTAACCGTTTTTAATGGCTGCCAGCGCTTTCCACTGTTCAGGGGTTTTGATTTGGCCCCAGGCCACCTGGTCCAGCGGGAAGCCTTCATAGTATTGCAGCGTGAAGGCATCAACCAACGAGTTGCCCACTTTCAGCGGACCACTGACGTTCGGTTCTTTACCGTTATCGGCGCTAAAGGTGTTCTGCCCGCTGCTCAAATCACACTGTTTCTTGCCGTTGCAGGCCGGCGCCGATTTGTAATCGACTATTTTTTCCAACTGCTGGTATGCCGGTTTCAACGCCAGTTTCTCGTTGGCTGCGGTCATCGCCGCCAGCGCTTTCTTGTTGAAATCGTCGCTACCATCGGTCACGACCGGGTTAAACACCGGGTCCATGGTCCCCATCGCGTCCTGATGCGTCACCGCGATATCACATCCAGGGAAGGCACCATTAACAAAGAATTGGGCGGTCGCCACGGTACGTTGCAGGCTGTTAGCGTAGACAAAGACATTGTTGCTGTCCGGGCAGGTGCCGTTTTCAACCAGACCCTGCTGTGCCAGCCACTGGCGGGTGTAATTACCCATGTAGACTTCCAGCACACCACCTTTAGTGGTGAGCTGCCCACCAGGTACATCCCATTGTGGCCAGCTTTTCTTGGTTGATTGCTCCAGAACGCTGCCATTGTTCGCCAGCGGGGCGCGCAGATTGTGACGGCTCAGCATCAGTACCTGCTGGAGCTGCATGTCCCCTTCTGCAGCCTGCGCTGCCATGCACATCGGTAACGCAGCGATGACTGACAACGCGCAAAGACTCAGTTTCTTGATCATTGTGCCTATTCCATAATTCATCAGTGAAACACTCTGGCATTCAAACGATTAGCTCGGCCACAGAGCGAAATGCCCCACAGTGTAACCCAGCTTGCCTGGGAAAATCGCCAGATGTTTGCAAAAACCGTGAATGGACTATAGCAGACATGGGGGCTGCCGGTGGACTGAGGCAGCAGATTGAAAAGCAACGGGATGTTTTTCGGAATCTCTGAAGCAGAAAAGCAAAAAGCCCGCATCGCTGCGGGCTTCTTTAATTTGGCGGAGGAAGAGAGATTCGAACTCTCGGATGGTTTCCCATCGGCGGTTTTCAAGACCGCTGCCTTAAGCCACTCGGCCATCCCTCCGGATAAAGCAGTTACTTAACTCTGAGTGAGTTAAGTGGCGGAGGAGGAGAGATTCGAACTCTCGGATGGTTTCCCATCGGCGGTTTTCAAGACCGCTGCCTTAAGCCGCTCGGCCACCCCTCCGCAATGACGCGCACTATAAACATCCCCCTGAAAGATGTAAAGCCTGGAGTGATTCATTCGCCTGAAAAACAGCCAAAAACTATTTAATCGGCGTCATAATCGCCATTCCGCTCAGGGAAACAGCAATTTATCGCGTAAAGAAGGGTAAAACGCCTTTTCTGCCCCGGTAGCGCTGCGTATTCTTCTTGGCATATTTAGTGTTCTTTCAATTAAAGGAGCGCATGATGGATAGAATTATTGCCTCGTCGCAGCGGCAGTCGCTAATCAGCACACATAAAGTGCTGCGTAATACTTACTTCTTACTTGGTCTGACGCTGGCGTTTTCCGCGCTGACCGCCACGCTGAGCACCGTCTTTGCCCTGCCCTCTCCGGGGCTGATTCTGATGCTGGTCGGCTTTTATGGGTTGATGTTTCTGACCTATCGCCTGGCGAACAGCCCAACCGGTATTCTGGCCGCTTTTGCCTTTACCGGCTTCCTCGGCTACTGCCTTGGCCCAATCCTTAACTCGTTCCTGTCGGCAGGAATGGGCGACGTGATTGGTATGGCGCTGGGAGGAACTGCGCTGGTGTTCTTCTGCTGCTCAGCTTATGTGTTGACTACCCGTCGCGATATGTCATTCCTCGGCGGCATGATGATGGCTGGCTTTGTGGTGCTGCTGGTCGCGGTTGTGGCTAATATTTTCCTGCAATTACCGGCTCTGCACCTGGCCATCAGCGCATTGTTTATTCTGTTCTCTGCCGGAGCCATCTTGTGGGAGACCAGTAACATCATCCACGGCGGCGAAACGAACTACATCCGTGCCACCGTCAGCCTGTATGTCTCGCTGTATAACATCTTTGTCAGCCTGCTCAGTTTGCTGGGCTTTGCCAGCCGCGACTAATCTCAGGCCGGACGTAAATGAAAACCCCGCTTCGGCGGGGTTTTGCTTTTTCTGGCTACGCCGCCCTACAATATGCGCAAACTGAATCTGAGGAGTCACCGTGATTTTTGCCGGTAAAGAGATTGCCACCGATGCGGAAGGCTATCTGAAAAACAGCGCCGACTGGAGCGAACCCCTGGCGGAAGCCATTGCCGCTACCGAAGCCATCACCCTAAGTGAGGCGCACTGGGAAGTGGTCCATTTTGTCCGGGCGTTTTATCTGGAGTTTAATACCTCGCCAGCGATCCGTATGCTGGTCAAAGCGATGGCGCAGAAATATGGCGAGGAGAAAGGCAACAGCCGTTATCTGTTTCGTTTGTTCCCGGAAGGCCCGGCTAAACAGGCAACGAAAATTGCCGGATTACCAAAACCTGCGAAGTGTTTGTAATCACCCGGTGGTAAAGCGGCTGGGGGCTTCTGTCGGTTGATGCGGTTCCACCAGCACTTTTTCCACGCGCGCGCTGCGCGGGCCACCGGCCTTTAACCACGTAATCAATGCGTTCACCTGGGGTTCTTCCCCCCATGCCAACACCTCTACGCTGCCATCGTTCAGGTTACGTGCATAACCTTTTACATCCAACTCTCTGGCCTGTGCCTGGGTGCTATAACGAAAACCAACCCCCTGTACCAGACCATGAACCCAGATTTTGAAGCAGGTTGTGGCCATTTTCCTCTCCCCTCACTGTTCATTGCATTTTGCCGCCATCCACCGGAAAATGACGCCTCATTTTTTCAGGTAAGCATAGCAAACTATGACTGTTCGATTGATTCTCACTAAGGGACGTGAAAAATCCCTGCTCCGCCGTCATCCCTGGGTTTTTTCTGGTGCTGTTGCCCGTATGGAAGGCAAAGCCCAATCAGGGGAAACCATTGATGTCTGCGACAGCAATGGCAAATGGCTGGCTCGTGCCGCTTATTCTCCGCAATCACAAATTCGGGCGCGCGTCTGGAGCTGGCAACAGGATGAGTCAATCGACATTGCCTTCTTTGTTCGCCGTCTCACCCAAGCGCAGCAATGGCGTGCCTGGCTGGCGCAACGTGACGGGCTGGATAGCTACCGCCTGATTGCAGGTGAGTCTGATGGTATGCCTGGCGTCACCATTGACCGTTTCGGCAATTTCCTGGTGCTTCAATTGCTGTCTGCCGGTGCTGAATATCAGCGCCCGGCGATCATCTCCGCCCTGCAACAATGTTTCCCGCAATGTGCGATTTACGATCGTTCCGATGTGGCGGTACGTAAAAAAGAAGGTCTGGAGCTGACGCAGGGTCCGGTCACTGGCGAGTTGCCACCGCCACTGCTGCCGATTACTGAACACGGCATGAAGTTGTTGGTGGATATCCAGGGCGGCCACAAAACCGGTTATTACCTTGACCAACGTGACAGCCGCTTTGCTACGCGCCGCTATGCCGAAAATGCCCGCGTGCTGAACTGTTTCTCTTATACCGGCGGCTTTGCCGTCTCGGCACTGATGGGCGGTTGCCGTGAGGTAATCAGCGTAGATACCTCTCAGGACGCGCTGGATGTTGCCAAACAGAATGTGGAACTTAACGGTCTGGATGTATCCCGTGCACAATTCTTACGTGATGACGTGTTCAAATTGCTGCGTCGCTACCGTGACAGCGGTGAAAAGTTTGATGTTATCGTGATGGATCCACCGAAATTTGTTGAGAACAAGAATCAGCTGGCGGGTGCCTGCCGTGGTTATAAAGATATCAATATGCTGGCGATGCAGCTGTTGAATCCCAACGGGATTCTGATGACGTTCTCCTGCTCCGGCCTGATGGCAACCGATCTGTTCCAGAAGATTATTGCCGATGCCGCCGTCGATGCGGGGCGTGATGTACAATTTGTAGAACAGTTCCGTCAGGCAGCCGATCATCCCGTGATTGCCAGCTATCCTGAAGGGCTTTATCTGAAAGGTTTCGCTTGCCGCGTACTGTGACTTGAAAATTCTGCCCCTGCCTCCATATCTGACGCAGGGCAGTATTTTGGGAGGTCACTATGATTGCCAGTAAGTTTGGAATTGGACAGCAGGTCCGGCATCGTCTCTCCGGGGTGCTTGGCGTAATTGTGGATGTTGATCCGGAGTATTCGCTGGAAGAACCTAAGCTCGAAGAAGTCGGGGCTGCCGAGAAGTTACGCGCTGCACCCTGGTATCATGTGGTGATGGAAGATGAGGACGGTGAACAGGTCCACACTTACGTTGCCGAAATTCAGCTGTCCGGTGAAACATCTTTCGAACATCCAGAACAACCCTCGATGGATGAGCTGGCCGCGTCAATCCGACAACAGCTTCAGGCACCACGCCTGCGTCATTGATCAAAAACGGCGACCCTCGGTCGCCGTTTGTTTTAGTGCACCGGCTGCGATAGCCCGAGCCGTGGTATCTCAATCTTCGGGCATCGATCCATGACCACCGTCAACCCAGCATCCTGCGCCAGTACCGCCGCCTGTTCATTGATCACGCCCAGTTGTAGCCACAACGTCTTCGCGCCGATGGCGATGGCTTCCTGCGCGACCCCCCATGCCGCTTCGGCATTACGAAACACATCCACCATATCCACCGGACCCGGGATGTCAGCGAGAGTCGCATAGGCAGTTTGTCCCAACAGTTGTTGCCCGGCCAGCTTCGGACTCACCGGCACCACCTCATAACCCTGATCGAGCAAAAACTTCATCACGCCATAGCTGGGACGATCGGGACGATCGCTGGCGCCAACCAGCGCAATACGTTTGGTGCGCGTCAAAACATCACGAATGGTTTGATCGTTCATGCCTCTCTCCTTTTTCACTCGCCTGAGTGTAGATGGCATCAGGTTACACCGCGCAACCCCCGTGTCAGAAAACTTTGCGCGGCAGCACGAATAAATATGTTAAAATGTAAATTTACTGCCATAATGTAATAATTTGCTACACATCACTGATTTGCGCCCAGCTTACGGGAGTTGAAATGAAGCTGTTTTTGGCTGCGACGAGTCTGTTTATCTTGCTCGTCTCAGCATCCTGCCATGCCATAACCTTGAAACTTGATCCGGAGATCGATCTTCTGGTGCTGGATGGGCGCAAAATTTCGGGTTCTCTGCTGAAAGGGGCCGATGGTCTGGAGCTGGATCGCGGTCAACATCAATTCCTGTTTCGGGTTGATAAAGCACCGGCCTCTGCCTCAAACAATGGCCCACATTATCAATCTGTCCCGATGATTGTGACCTTTACCGCCAGTGGCAAAACCGTGGCTATCCGCCTGCCTGCCCTGGACAGCCGTCGCGAACGCCATGCATTCGATAAATCTCTCAATTTTCAGCTAATTGATGAACAGGGCAAAGAGATTGCCAGCATCCGTGACCACCTGCCCATGCCGTCGGGAGGCGATCTTGAGCAGGCCATGTTGAATTATAATCGCAATGGTCAGGTCGCATCCGTCCCCCGTTTTGCCGTGCAAACCAGCAGTACGCCAGATGTCCAGTTGAACGCCGATTTCGCCTGGCAGGAAGCCAGCAACCTGCCCTCACTACAACGATGGTTTGAACGTTTCGATGCGGCCACCCGTCTGCGTTTTCTTAGTTGGATGAAAACCTTACGCGCAAGTTGATAGGAACGAAACGCCAGGGGTAAACTCGAGCATCACTTAACCTAGCCCGAGAAGAGTCAGGAAGCCCTATGGAGCAGACCGTTCGTACCCTCAATATTCAGAAACACATTGCCCTCGTCGCCCACGATCATTGCAAAGCCTCGCTGTTGGACTGGGTCCAGAAGAACCAAAGCGCACTACAGTCGCATGTATTATATGCCACCGGCACCACCGGTAATCTGATCAATCGCCACACCGGCCTTGAGGTGAACGCAATGCTGAGCGGCCCAATGGGCGGCGACCAGCAGGTAGGCGCATTGATTTCCGAAGGGAAAATTGATGTGCTGTTCTTCTTCTGGGATCCGCTCAATGCCGTGCCGCACGACCCGGATGTCAAAGCGCTGCTGCGTCTGGCAACGGTATGGAACATTCCGGTTGCCACCAACCGCTCCACCGCAGATTTCCTGATCCAGTCACCGCTGTTTGCCAGCGAAGTCGAGATTCAGATCCCTGATTATCCGCGTTACCTGGCTGAACGCCTGAAGTCGTAATGCCTCAGGCCTTCCTGCTCTGCGGTACGCCTAAATCGCGGAAATGATCGACAAACACGGAAGGCCGTTCCTTATCGAACAATAACCAAACTTGCTGACGTGCCCGCGTCAGCGCTACATACGCCAGGCGGCGTTCTTCCGCGTCCGGGAACGCTTCTGGTTGCGGTAACAATCCCTGTTCCATGATCGACTCGCGAGCGGCAGCCGGGAAACCATCACGGCCTTCATGCAGGCCCAGCACAATAACAAAATCCGCCTGCTGCCCCTTGCTGGCATGGATGGTCATGAAATCCAGATGCAGCTTCGGCCAACGGGTTTTGGCTTTATCCAGCACCTCAGGCCGCAGGTGATGGTAGCGTGCCAGCAGCAGCACCCGCTCATCGGGTTTCACATAACCACTCAACTTATCGAGTAAGGCTTCAAGTTGTTCCTGCGCCAGCAATATCACCGATTTTTTATTGCCTTTAGTCAGGCTATTCAGTGGCTTGCGCAGCTGATGTGGATTTTGTTGCACGAATCGGTTGGCGATCTCACCGATGCGATCATTGAATCGGTAGGTGGTATCCAACACACAGCGATCACCTTCGCCGAAATAGTGATGGAAGGCGGTAGTCAGACTCATCTCTGCACCGCTAAAACGATAGATGGCTTGCCAATCGTCACCGACAGCAAACAGTGAGGTTCGCTTATTTTGTTGGCGCAGTGCCGTCAGCAAGGCGGCACGCTGCGGTGAGATATCCTGAAACTCATCCACCAGAATATGCTTCCACGGACTGATAAAGCGTCCCTTATCCAGAATAGCGATTGCCTGATGAATCAGGCCGGAAAAATCGACCGCGCCCTCGTCTTTTAACGCACTTTTCCAGGCTTTCAGGATCGGTGCCATCAACTTAACGCGTTTGCTAAATTGATCGCGTTGCTCCTCAGGTACATCGGCGATCATGGCGGCCTGTGCACCGCCATGCATACGCATCAACCCCAGCCAGCGCTCCAGACGGGACGCCAAACGCTGTGCCAGTTTATCATCCTGCCAAAATGGCCCTTCGGCAACGTCCCACTTCAGTTCTTCCTGCAACCACTGACGCCAACCACTGGCCTGCGCCTTTTTGCTGCTGCATTGTCCACGCCAGCTCTCAATTAACAACTGACGACGGGCTTTGCTGTCGCTTTCCAGTTTGCTGATGACAGGCTGTTTATTGCTGCCTTCACGAATAATGTGCAGCGCCAGCGCGTGAAAAGTGCGCGCCTGAATCGCGCTTTCACCCAGCCGCGACTGGATGCGATCGTTCATCTCGTCTGCCGCCTGACGCCCAAATGCCAGCAGCAGAATCTGCTCCGGCTGCGCCAGTTTACGCTGCAACAACCAGCCAGCACGCGCCACCAGCACCGACGTTTTTCCACTTCCCGCCCCGGCTAACACCAGTAACGCGTCTTCGCCATTCACCACCGCCTCACACTGCGAAGGATTGAGCGGCGTCGTTTCAACCGTGGAGAAAAAGGTCTGGTACTCCTGCAAGATTTTTGCTGTCCACTCACGGTTGCGCTGGCGAATCGCCGTTTCACCCTGATTCAGCCATTGCTGACAGAACTGCCACAATTCGCGGCAATTCTCGAACTTGTCCAGCCGTGATAGCGGTAACGGTAAGGCAGAAAACTGCCGGGCAATGTTTTCTTTTACCGTCTGGAGTTCGCTTCGCTTTAGCCAACGGTCCTGGCTGGTAAACGCGAAAATCTCCTGCTGTAACCCGGTCAGCACCCCGACACAAACCTCGCTCATCTCCTGGCTCCATTGCTGCCAGGCTTGTTGCAGGTAATGAAAAAAGCGCTGCGTTTCCTGCCATTCCGTACCGTGCAACCGCACCACTTTCTCGTCTGGCAGCAAAAATTCCAGCTCGCCCCACACCAACCCACGCTTACAGGCGATATCCAATAATTGATTGAAAGGGATCAGGTATTCGTGACGATCGCCGCTGACTTCCACTCCGGCTTCCAGCAGACGTACGCGATTATAAGGGTGCTGAGCCAGACGTTTACCCATTGATGTTGCTTTCAGTTCCATGTCCGCACCGTGTTCAGCAAGAGGATTATCGCGCAGTTTACCTGTCAGACCCTTGGCGCTCCAGCCTTAAAACAGGCTAAACTGGGCAACACATATTGCGGATTGCAAAAGGAAAATCGTGTTATGCGCACCGTGCTCAACATTCTCAACTTTGTGCTGGGTGGCGTTTTCACCACCCTGAGCTGGTTACTGGCTACGCTGGTCAGCATCGTTCTCATCTTCACATTGCCATTGACGCGTTCCTGCTGGGAGATCACTAAACTCTCGCTGCTGCCATTTGGCAACGAAGCGGTTCATGTCGATGTACTGCGACCAGACAGTAAAAATCAGGTGATGAACGCCGGAGGCACTTTTCTTAACCTCTTCTGGCTGGTGTTTTTCGGCTGGTGGCTGTGCCTGATGCACATCTCTGCGGGTATCGTGCAGTGCCTGACTATCATCGGGATTCCTGTTGGCATTGCTAATTTCAAGATTGCCGCCATTGCCCTGTGGCCCGTGGGACGACGCGTTGTTTCAGTTGAAGAAGCGCAGGCGGCGCGGGAAGCCAACGCTCGTCGCCGTTACTGAGACTATGCCATGATGCCTGAAGCCTTACCCGGCTGGCGCCGTTATCTGTTTAACAGCAGCTTGCGCTATTTGCTGCGCATTTTTTTCGCCCTTGCCGGTTGTGCCGCCGTTCCGTGGTGGTTACAGCAAATTGAGTGGACGATCCCCCTCACTCTCGGCGTGGTTGCCGCTGCATTGGCCGATCTTGACGATCGCCTGGCAGGCCGCCTGCGCAATCTATTGATTACGTTGATCTGCTTTTGTATCGCATCGGTATCCGTCGAATTACTGTTTCCCCACCCCTGGGCATTCGTCCTCGGCCTGGCGCTCTCAACCTGGGGATTTATTCTGTTGGGTGCCCTCGGGCAGCGTTATGCCACTATCGCCTTTGGTGCATTGCTTATTGCGGTGTATACCATGCTCGGCGTAGGTTTGTTTCCACAGTGGTGGATGCAACCAACGCTGCTGCTGGTGGGGGCCTTGTGGTACAACCTGCTGACCCTGGTGGGGCATGTGATGTTTCCGGTGCGTCCGGTTCAGGAGCAGTTGGCGGCCAGCTTTTCTCAGTTAGCGCGTTATCTGGATGCCAAAGCCAACTTGTTCGATCCCGATGGCGGTGAGCAGGATGATGCCAACCTGATTGCCACCGCAATGGTGAATAGCCAGTTAGTCGCCCAACTTAATCTGACGAAAAGCACTATCCAAAGCCGGTTACGCGGCGACCGGGGTTCACGCAGCACTCGCCGCAGCCTGCATTACTATTTTGTGGCGCAGGATATTCATGAGCGGGCCAGTTCCTCCCACCTGCAATATCATCAACTGCGCGATGACTGGCGCTATAACGAGGTGCTTTTTCGCTTCCAGCGACTGCTGAATATGCAGGCACAGGCATGCCGACAGTTAGCGGAGGCCATTTTTTTGCGTCAGCCCTGGCATCATGACACCCATGTCGAACGCGCCTTTGAGCGGCTGGAAACCGCACTGGAACGCTTGCAACAAAATGCCCCGGACGACGCCCATATTCGTGCGTTATTCTGGCTGCTGCGTAATTTGCGCGCCATAGATGCCCAACTGACATCGATCGAATCGGAACAGAAACTGGCGCAACCTGCCCCATCCAGCGACGATAATCTTTCCAATGATGGACCAGGCGGTTGGGCGGATATTCGGCTGCGCATTAGCCGGCATCTCACGCCAACCTCCGCCCTGTTCCGCCATGCCGTAAGAATGTCGTTGGTGTTGTGCATCGGCTACGGATTTATCCAGATCACCGGTGTACATCGCGGCTATTGGATTTTGCTTACCAGCCTGTTTGTCTGTCAGCCGAATTATAATGCCACCCGACGGCGACTGGCGTTGCGTATTGGCGGGACGCTGGCAGGGATTGCCATCGGTTTACCGGTGCTCTGGCTGGTGCCTTCCATCGAAGGACAGTTGGTATTGATTGTGCTCAGTGGTGTGCTGTTCTTCGCGTTTCGCCAGATACAATATGCTCAGGCAACGCTCTTCATTACCCTGCTGGTGCTCCTCTGCTTCAATCTGTTGGGCGAGGGCTTTGAAGTCGCCCTGCCGCGAGTGGTGGATACGTTGCTGGGGTGTGGCTTAGCCTGGCTTGCTGTCGCTTTCGTTTGGCCAGACTGGCGCTTCCGCCAGTTGCCTGCGGTAGCCGAACGTACGCTCAATGCCAACTGCCGCTACCTTGATGCCATTATGGAGCAATATCATCAGGGCAAGGATAATCGTCTGGCTTATCGTGTTGCGCGGCGAGATGCGCACAATGCCGATGCCGAACTGGCCTCAGTTGTGTCAAATATGAGCAATGAAGCACGTCATCAGCAATCATTACGTGAAAACGCCTTTCGGTTACTTTGTCTGAATCACTCCTTTCTCAGCTACATATCCGCGCTGGGCGCTCATCGGGTCAGGTTAAATGACACCCGACTATTAACGTTGCTGGATGATGCGGTGTGCTTTGTTGATGATGTTTTGCAAATTGAACGCGTCAGCGATGCTGAGGCAACGCAGATGCAGCAGACCCTGCTGCATCGACTGGCGGAAATGAAATCCAGCCCGGAGACGCAAGCTCCGTTAGTTTTGCAGCAGTTGGGATTATTAATTGCGCTGTTACCTGAAATTGCGCGCCTACGCCGCACCCTCGCAGCAGATTGAACCGCTGTTAGCGGAGCGTTTTTTGATACCACGCGCATAACTCCTCCCGGACCTCACGAGGCAATGCCGCCTCGTGATGGCCCGAAATCGCTCCCTCGAGAGCCAGCAGCGTCTTCAGGCCGATATGCTTATTGATGGTGCGAAGTTTCAGCCAACTTTTCTTAGCACCTGTTTCACACAGATGTTTGACCGAGCAGATGCCGACCTTGTGTAGCATCATTTCCATACGCAGGCTGAGATTGGGCAAATCCTTCAGCCGCAGTGAGACATAACGGGTTTGCAACTCCTCACGCGCAGCGTGTAGCGCCCCAGAGGATAGCCGCATTAACTGTTCAGGTTCCTGCCAAAGACGTTTGTCGACTTTGTAATAACTCAGTGTCACCGGTATACCGCGTTTACTGTATATCAGCGGCTCCATCGGGCATTGCGTCGCATAGGTCGTCACCGCTTCACAGGCACGTAGATAAAGTGCATCTTCATTGATAAACGCAAAGACAACCTTTTCCACTGAGAGCGTATAACCACCAAACTGCGTGCGGGATTCAATTTCGCCTAGCGCGGCTAATTGTGCTTTCGATTGTTCGACGATTGGGTGAGATTTTTTCATCCTGATACCTTCCTGAATTCCTTTTACCAGAACTGTCCTAATAAATACTTCATGTATTCATCAGGTTAGAAGATATTGAAAACGTTCCAGCTGTTCAATGAATAAATGCATTCGAGGTGAAAATTTGTCCGATTTTGCGAGACGTTTTCAGAAATTGAGGTTGATCTTTATCCAGGAACTCATTACTGTATATTCATACAGTTCATTACTGAGTGATTAAATTATGCGTACTCAATTCTCTGGCACCGCTGATCGTTCTCACCGTTTTGCGACTTCAGACGTAGCGCAACCTTCTTTGGGTGGCATTACAGAACTTCGCTACAGCGAGCAACCTGGCATGATGCAATTACTGCTGCTGCCGGTGCTAAAACAATTGAGCTTACAATCACGCTGGCAGCTGTGGTTAACACCTGCACATAAGCTGAATCGCCATTGGATGCAACAATCTGGTTTGCCGCTGGAAAAGAGCATGCACATCACTGAATCTGAACGCTACAGTACGGTTGAAAGCATGGTTAAAGCTCTGCGCACCGGTAACTATAGCGTCGTGCTGGCGTGGATCCCTTATGAGCTGAATGATGATGAACGTCGTGAACTCAAACAGGCTGCTGCTGAAGGGGAAGCTTTGGGTTTGGTGATGCGTCCTCAGGGACACGATGGGGTTTTGTGCAGACAACCATCTGCGTCAAAAATTCCCTCAGATTTGTTTCATTAAGTAAAATTAGGATTTTTCTCACGCTGTTTTTTGCGGAAGTTGACGCTAAGCCACTGATTCTTGTCCCGCCAGCTTAGACAATGGCTTAGCCGATTTTTTCATTTCTGATCACGAAGATTATGCCGTGTCAATTGTTAAAATGTGTGTATAAATCCCTGTTTTTTTATCGCCTGGCGTCACATCATACTTGTAACTTTCCAATCTCGTTGTAGACTTTACCTCGCCAGGGTGCTCAATAACCTCCGTTTTTTCGGTAGAGTCATAAGCGAGCGTTTTGACCCGGCGAAGGATTAAACCAAGAGCAAACTATTTTTGCTCATTGCCTATTTGGATGATAACGAGGCGCAAAATGAAAAAGACAGCTATCGCAATTGCAGTGGCACTGGCTGGCTTCGCTACCGTAGCGCAGGCCGCTCCTAAAGATGACACCTGGTATACCGGTGCTAAACTGGGCTGGTCTCAGTATCACGATACTGGTTACTACGGTAACGGTTATGAGAACAACAACGGTCCGACTCACGAAAGTCAGCTGGGCGCAGGTGCATTCCTGGGCTACCAGGCTAACCCGTACCTGGGCTTCGAGCTGGGCTACGACTGGCTGGGCCGTATGCCGAACAAAGGCAGCGTGACTAACGGCGCGTTCAAAGCACAAGGCGTTCAGCTGGCTGCTAAACTGAGCTACCCGATCACTGACGATCTGGACGTGTACACCCGTCTGGGCGGCATGGTATGGCGTGCTGACTCAACTCAGACCAACCCGACTACTGGCCGCATCAGCGACCATGACACCGGCGTTTCTCCGCTGGCTGCTGTTGGTGTTGAATACGCACTGACCAAAAACTGGGCTACTCGTCTGGACTACCAGTGGGTTAACAACATCGGCGACGCAGGCACCGTTGGCGCACGCCCTGACAACAGCATGCTGAGCGTCGGTGTTTCTTACCGTTTCGGTCAGGACGAAGCTGCTGCACCGGTTGTTGCTCCGACTCCGGCCCCAGCTCCGGTTGTTGAAACCAAGCGTTTCACCCTGAAGTCTGACGTTCTGTTCAACTTCAACAAAGCAACCCTGAAGCCGGAAGGTCAGCAGGCTCTGGATCAGCTGTACAGCCAGCTGAGCTCACTGGACCCGAAAGACGGTTCAGTTGTGGTTCTGGGCTTCACCGACCGTATCGGTTCAGAGCAGTACAACCAGAAACTGTCTGAGAAACGTGCTCAATCTGTTGTCGACTACCTGGTTTCTAAAGGTATCCCGTCCAACAAAATCTCTGCACGTGGCATGGGCAAATCTAACCCGGTTACTGGCAACACCTGTGACAGCGTGAAAGGCCGCAACGCCCTGATCGACTGCCTGGCGCCGGACCGTCGCGTTGAAATCGACGTGAAAGGTATCAAAGACGTGGTAACTCAGCCGCAGGCTTAAGTTTTCGCGTAATAAAAACCCCGCTTCGGCGGGGTTTTTTTATACCTGGCAGATGGCAACCAATAGATTACTCGCTACCTGCATCACCTTTACCCAGAATAGCCTGCAAGTCCTGCTTCAGTGTCGACATCTGGCTGGCATACTTCTCTTTGCGTTCCGCATCTTCAATCAACTGCACAATCGTTTCAGAAAGCGTGCTGCTGCGACGCTGCGCCAGTCCTGCCAGCCGTTGCCACACCAGATATTCCAAATCGATTGATTTCTTCCTGGTATGCTGATGCTCCGCATTAAAGTGGCGCTTACGACGAGCACGGATCGTCTGCTTAAGACGATTTTCCAAATCCGGATGAATATGCTGGTCAATCCATGCGTTGACTTCGACAGGGCTATTTTCCATCGCCAACAGCAGGTCTACCGCGGCCTGAGCAGCACTCAGCTCCAGATGACGGGTGATCAGCTCACCTTCCCGATGCTTTTTCACCAGGTATTTCCACTTCCATCCACTTTCAAGATTTTCGAGCTGCTGGTATTTCATCGGAATCTCATCGTGATCACGTAACAAACTAAGAATAACAGCTTTTTTCCTGGATGCAGCAAGGAAAAACATGTTGCGGTCATCACAATTCGGGCCGGAACTCCGCAGTGCTTAACCTGGTTGATTCCTGTATAATCGCGCTTTTCCCGAATTCGACGAATGGAATATTTTGACCAGCTCTCAACTTACGTGGCAAGCCCTGCAGCCGGATAGCACCCGCTACCAATCCATTTTCTCCAATGTTTCACTGGAAGATAGCGATAGTCTAGCCGCGGTCCAGCCGCGTCTGCTGAATGCCCTGGCGCATTTACATCATCAACAACAGGGTTTTCCACTGCTGCTGTTACGCAGTCAGGAAAATAACGACTACCTCGCCTGGATTGCCTCGGCTGCACAGCGCTTTCAGCCTGATGAAACCGCCCTGTTTGGTGGTGATTATCTGGTGATGGGTGACAATGTCAGCCTGTTGCCAGCGGCAGAAAACCGCCCTTTCACCAGCCAGGGTGGCGTGCACTATGCAGACTGGATCGAATTTGAACAACTGTTCGGCTGCGTCCGTCAATACAAAGATCGGGTCCAGCTCGAGCCAGGCTTAATTCATCGCGCCAATGGCGGCACCCTGATCCTCAGCGTCAATACATTGCTGGCTCAGCCGCTGATGTGGTTACGACTGAAAAAATGTATCGAGCAGGGCCGTTTTGAATGGTATTCATCAGATGAACGTCAGCCATTACCGGTCACGATTCCAGCGTTACCGTTTCAGCTACGCCTGATCCTGTGTGGCGAACGTGATGCATTGGCTGATTTTCAGGCTTTGGATGCCGAAGCGCACGAAATGGCGCTTTACAGTGAGTTTGAAGAAAGCTTGCAGTTGGTCGATGAAGACGATATGACCGCCTGGTGTCAGTGGACACTCACCCAGGCCGGTCTGGCCGGTTTACCGGATCCTGAAGCAGATTTCTGGCCTGTACTGATCAATGAGGCGGTACGTAACACTGGCGATCAGGACACCTTACCGCTCTGCCCACGCTGGTTGCGCCGCCAGATGCAGGAAGCCGCGCTGCACGGCGACGAGCTCAATGCCGAAGCCCTAAAGGATGCACTGGAAGCGCGTCAGTGGCGCGAAAGTTTCCTCGCCGATCGCATGCGTGATGAAATTCTGCTAAACCAGATCATGATCGAAACGGAAGGGGAAGTGGTTGGACAGATCAATGGCCTGTCTGTGATTGAGTTTCCTGGCCATCCGCGTCCCTGGGGCGAACCGTCGCGTATTACTTGCGTAGTGCATCCGGGTGATGGCGAGTTCACTGACGTCGAACGCAAAGCGGAACTGGGCGGCAATATCCATGCGAAAGGCATGATGATTATGCAGGCTTACCTGATTGCCGAGCTGGAGCTGGAGCAGCAGCTCCCCTTCTCTGCTTCACTGGTGTTTGAACAATCCTATTCTGAAGTCGATGGTGACAGCGCATCACTGGCCGAGCTTTGCGCGCTGATCAGTGCGCTGGCTAATCAACCGCTCAATCAGCAAATCGCTGTCACTGGTTCGGTCGATCAGTTTGGCAATGTACAGCCAGTGGGTGGCCTCAATGAAAAAATTGAGGGCTTCTTCAGTATTTGTCACGAACGTGGTCTTACCGGCCAGCAGGGCGTCATTTTGCCCGCCAGTAATGTCCGCCATCTGAGTCTCAACGCTGCGGTGATTGAAGCGGTCCAGCAGGGCCAGTTCCATATCTGGGCGATTGAGAGCGTCGATGAGGCATTACCACTGCTAACCGGTGTGGTGTGGCAAAGTGAAAGCGGGGACTCCCTGCTGAGCACTATCCAGGAACGTATCGCGCAGCTGAATCAGCAGGAGACGCGTCAGCGTCCGTGGCCCTTACGTTGGCTTAACTGGTTCAACCACAGCTGATAGCATTGCCCGGCGTACAACTGTTCGCTAATATTCGGGCTTCACTAAATAAGGCTTATTGAGAACATGGTAGATAAACGCGAATCCTATAGCAAAGAAGACCTGGTTGCCTCAGGTCGCGGAGAACTGTTTGGCGAAAACGGACCGCCGCTTCCATCAGGCAATATGTTGATGATGGACCGCGTGGTCAAAATGACCGAAGACGGCGGCAAATACGACAAAGGCTTTGTCGAAGCCGAGCTGGATATCCGTCCTGACCTGTGGTTCTTTGATTGCCACTTCATCGGCGACCCCGTTATGCCGGGTTGTCTGGGCCTGGATGCCATGTGGCAGTTGGTTGGCTTCTATCTGGGTTGGTTGGGTGCCGAAGGCAAAGGCCGCGCGTTGGGCGTGGGCGAAGTGAAATTCACCGGTCAGGTGCTGCCAACAGCGAAGAAAGTGACGTATAAAATTCACTTCAAACGTGTCATCAACCGCAAACTGGTGATGGGCGTTGCTGATGGCGAGGTATTTGTCGACGGTAATCTGATTTACTCGGCAACTGACCTGAAAGTGGGTCTGTTCAAAGACACCACCGCTTTCTAATCTCCCTATACCCGAAATGACTCGAGGTATCTCAGGTTATGACGGGTATAAATGACAACCTCCGCATTACGCGGAGGTTTGTTCCTTATTGATAGACATCCGGCAGTGCTAAGCCACCGCCGACCTGTCCTCCATGGCTTGTCGCCAACCTCCCAACCAGTGAGACCGTGCGTCGATCATTTGATACGGGCAAATCTCTTTTGAGCGTCCCGTAATACCGGCCTGATAGCCTCGTGAATGTGCTCGTTCCAGGCGGTCTCGTTTCTGTCTCTTCATACCTCGTTTCCCTCATTTCAGGTCTGGTGGAATCTGGTGGAAAGATAGAGTGGCGGAAAAATGTTCAACCACTCTAACGTTCTAACGCCATGCGCCGAAAAGATCAATGCGCAAATTTCACGCCAATGTCATAAATATGACCTGAAACCGACATCACAGAATGAGGTAAATTTTCGGAAAAATCTCTTATCTGGCTGATTAGACAATAAAAAAGCCCCTGATATTTTCGCCACTCGTTAATGACAAATCAAGGACTTAGATAAGCTTCGAACAATTCTTAATTTAACGCGATCGCATTATTCGCTATCTGCTGAGCGACTTGTTGCCAACCAAGCGCCAGGGTACGCACCAGGGCATCGTAACCGTCTTCAGTCTGTGGCAGCGTCAGATTAAAGCCATGTTTGATAAGACGCCCTTCATGTTGCAGCACCCACTCCCCGCTCACAATGGCTTTACCGTCAAAGCGCCCCTGAAAACCGGTCACATTGACGGTCAGGGTATCGTGCGTCTCAGCCAACGGCGAGCCTGATACCAGGCGGCCCGGCAACGCACGGCTCAGATTATTCACCAGCGTTTGCTGCAATTGCTGGTCAAGCGGACTGGCCCAAAGATTATTAGCGGCAATGACGTATTTCACGTCGCTGGTCTGGTACACCAAACCATTGCCTGCCAGATAATCCGGCACGCTGACCTGCTGAACCCAAAGCATCGGCTGCTTACTGCTGGCATCGCTGCTAACAGGTGCCATAACGGCACCTGTCGGGAGTTGATAGTACGTCGTTTCAACGGTGCTGCTGCAACCCGCCAGCAGCAGCATCGCCCCAATCATCAACCCTTTTTTCACTGTTTCGCCCTCTTTGGCTGTGGGTCCTCACCCGGCTTGGCTTCAAACACCAGCGCGTTGCTTTTGCTGTTCAGTGTCTTCAACACCGGCTGCAATTCACGCAGCGTCTTATCGAGTTGCTGCATACCGCCCACCAGCTTGTTATAAGCAGGCGATCCCGGTTGCAACCCTTTCATGCTGCGGTTCAGCTCACGCAATGTCTGCTGCATATCAGCCGGTAACGTCTTCATCGCCGGGCTGGCAGTGATCTGATTCAGGTTATTCAGCGTTTTTTGCAACTGCTGCAACGTTTTCTGACTCTCTTTCAGCGTACCGGTTGCCTCATTGATCATCGGATTCAACGGTAGATTGTTAATCTTATCCAATGCCGCCATCAGTTTTTGTTGAATCTGACTGAGGCCGCCGCTGACCGTCGGAATCACTTCGAAACCGGCAACTTTATTCGGCCCTTTATACGCCGCCACGTTGTCATAGAAGTCCAGATCAACGTAGAGTGCGCCGGAAAGCAGATTCCCTGTTTTCAACGTGGCACGCAGGCCGCGCTTTTTACCATCTTGCAGATGTTGCTCAAGGTTAAAATCTCCGCCCAGACGGGTAATGAAGCGATCAGGCTCAATACGAATCAATACCGGCACACGATAATCATTGTCCAGCGCCTGATCCAGGCCCGGGATCATGTACGGTGCCTTCGCCACCGTGCCAAGCCGGATACCGCGAAACTCCACCGGTGCTCCCGCCTGTAGACCTCGAATGGAGTCAGAGAAGAACATCAGGAAATCGATATGCTTGGTATACAACGAATCCTGGATACTGCGCTGATCGTCAAACAGATGGTATTCCGCCTTGTTCTGCGCCACTTCGCCCAGCTCCCAGCCAGTTGGCACATCAAAGCTCACACCGCCACTGAACAGCGTGGTCAATGATCCCATCTCGACACGCATACCTGAGGAAGACATATCCACGGCGATGCCGCTGTCCTTCCAGAAACGCACATTGGTGGTCACCAGTCGGTCATAAGGCGCTGAGATAAACAGCTGATACGTCATCATACGTTTGTCGGTATCAAAACTGCTGGTTTCTACCGATCCCACCCGGTAGCCACGGAACAACACCGGATCACCCGGATTCAATTGCCCCGCTTTGTTACTATCAAGCGTGACGCGAATACCTTTGGCATCGGGCGGTGCCAGCGGCGGCGCGTCCAGCAGTTGGTAACTCGTCGGCTTGTCGCCCTTGGTGCCCGGCTGTAATTCGATGTAAGCACCAGACAGCAAGGTACCGAGGCCGGTAATTCCTTCACGGCCAATCTGCGGTTTGACCACCCAAAACACGCTATCGCTATGAAGCAGTTTTTCCATCCCAGAATTCAGGCGCGCGGTGATTTCTACATGATGCAAATCGTCAGTCAGCACCGCACTTTCCACCACGCCGACATCCACACTACGGCTTTTAATCGTGGTTTTACCTGCTTCAATACCTTCGGCATTTTCGGTGATCAGCGTGACTTGCGGCCCCTGATGGCTGAAGTGATAAAAAAGAATCCATCCGCCGATCAACAGCGTAACGATGGGTACAATCCAGACCGGCGACCAGCGTTTAATCTGGTCGACGTTAGCAATGCCCTGATGATTGTCCGTCAAGACGCGGCTCCTTACGTTCGGTTTTCCGTACACGATCCCAGGTCAGGCGCGGATCAAAAGCCAACGCTGCAAACATGGTGAGAATCACCACCAGCGCAAACAGTAGCGCGCCTGGCGCCGGGTAAACACTCATCAGCCGCCCCATCCGGACCAATGCGGAAAGGACAGCAATCACAAACACATCAATCATTGACCAACGGCCAACAAACTCCACCACCTCATAAACCAGATGCATCTTTTCGCTGTCATGCTGGCCGCGTCCACTGGCATCCCAGCATAACCAACCAATCGCCAACATTTTCAACGACGGCACCATGATGCTGGCGATAAAAATCACCAGCGCCACCGGCCAGGAGCCATCACTCCATAGCAAAATCACCCCTGCCATAATGTTAGAGGGATATTGCGTGCCTAACGTCTCCGTCACCATGATCGGCATAATATTCGAAGGGAGGTAAAGCAGCAGTGAAGTCACCAGCAACGCCAGCGTCCATTGCAGGCTGTGCGGTCGGCGCGCATGCACCACCACACCACAGCGGCTACAGTGATTCTGCGCAACAGGCAAAATGGCGGTGCAGCACGAACAACGTTTCATCCCATGTTGTAAACCACTGATGCCTGCTTTCGGTGCGTGTGGCAGCGCTGGCAAGGGTGCGATCTGCTGCCACACCCAGCGGCGATCCACCACCTGAAACGCGCGCAGTTGCAACACGCAAAACAGGCACCAGGCCCAGAAACTGATCCCCAGACCCAGTTCACCGTAAGCCATCAGTTTGACAAAGCTGACCAACACCCCGGCCATGAAGATTTCCGCCATGCCCCAGTTACGCAACTGGAACAAAATGCGTGCCAGCACCAGCCGCAGGTGGTGAGGCATTCTGATGCGGTTGACCAACAGGATAATGGTCACCATACAGAATGCGGGAATGCCCTGCACAAATAGCAGGAACAGGGTGGCGAGGCTGCTGTAATCCTCACGCACCATCACATTGGGGATTTCCGGCAGCGAGATTTCACTACTCAAACCGGCGACATGCATGTTGACGAAAGGGAACAGATTCGCCAGCACCAGCATAAACAGCGCGGCAAATGCATAGCCGGTCGGCCGCTTTTGCGGCTCGTGCCAGTTTGCTGTCAACGTGGTATGGCAGCGCGGGCAACGCGCCCGGCTGCCGATCGGCACAGCAGGCAATTTAACCGTTAAATCGCATTGTGGGCATAGCACCCACGATTGCGGATTATCCGCTGCACACATACCGGTTTCCTTCTGTATTAAGCGCCGTTTTTCAGTGCTTCCAGCTCTTCCCAGCGTTCAAACGCTGTTTCCAGTTCCTGCTCGGTCTGCGCCAGCGCATCAAGCACCGGCTGCGTTTTATCGTGCGGCTGACTGAAGAAATCCGGATGACTCATTTGCGCCTGCAACTCGCCAATACGCGTTTCGAGCTGCTCCAGTTTTTGCGGCAGCTGCTCCAGCTCACGCGTCAGGTTGTAACTTAACTTGGTTGCGTTACGTTTACTGGCATCACTTTTTTCCGCAGGTTTTGCCGTGACGGAAGATTTCGCCACCGGCGCGGTCTTCAGCTGCTTATACGCGGCACGCTGCTGCTGCGCATCATGATAACCGCCGACAAAGGTCCCAATCTCGCCGTTACCTTCGAAAATCCAGCATTCAGTGACGGTGTTATCGACAAACTGACGATCGTGGCTCACCAGCAACACGGTACCCTGATAGCCATCAATCAACTCTTCCAGCAGCTCCAGCGTTTCCACATCGAGGTCGTTGGTCGGTTCATCGAGAATCATCAGGTTACTGGGTTTGAGGAACAAACGTGCCAGCAGCAGACGATTACGTTCACCGCCGGAAAGCGCACGCACCGGCGTCATGGCGCGTTTCGGATGGAACAAAAAGTCCTGCAAATAACCCAGTACATGGCGCGGCTTACCGTTCACCATTACTTCCTGCTTGCCTTCCGCCAGGTTATCCATCACGGTGCGATCAGGATCAAGTTCTGCACGATGCTGGTCAAAGTACGCCACTTCCAGCTTCGTTCCGGAGTGCACGCGACCACTATCCGCCTTCAGTTGTTGCAACATCAGACGCAACAGCGTGGTTTTGCCACAGCCGTTGGGGCCAATCAGCGCAATTTTGTCACCACGCTGCACCTGTGATGAGAAATCCTGCACCAGCACCTTGCCATCTACAGCGTAGTTGACATTCTCCAGCTCAAACACAATCTTGCCGGAGCGTGAGGCTTCACCCACCTGCATATTGGCTTTGCCCATCACTTCACGACGCTCAGAACGTTCACGGCGCAACGCTTTCAGGGCACGAACACGACCTTCGTTACGGGTACGACGCGCCTTGATGCCCTGACGGATCCACACCTCTTCCTGCGCCAGCTTGCGGTCAAATTCGGCGTTTTGCATCTCTTCCACGCGCAGCGCTTCTTCTTTACCCAGCAGATACTGGTCGTAGTCACCCGGCCAGGAGACCAGCTTGCCGCGATCCAAATCGACAATGCGCGTCGCCATATTGCGGATAAACGAACGGTCGTGCGAAATAAACACGATGCTGCCAGTGAAGGTTTTCAGGAAGGTTTCCAGCCAGTCGATGGTTTCGATATCGAGGTGGTTGGTGGGCTCATCCAGCATCAGCACGCGTGGATTGCTGACCAGCGCACGTCCCAGCGCCGCTTTACGTAACCAGCCACCGGACAATGACGACAGTTCGGTATCCGCCTGTAAACCGATTTTTTCCAGCACATCATTGATGCGGCTTTCCAGCTGCCACAGGTTGTGGTGATCCAGGATGCCCTGCAAACGCGCCATCTCATTGAGGTTTTTCTCGCTGGGATCCTCCATCACCACATGGGAGATAGCGTGGTACGCCTTCAGGTGTTCCGCCTGTTCTTCCACCCCTTCGGCGACGAAGTCATACACCGAGCCAGTGATGTTGCGCGGCGGATCCTGTTGCAGACGTGCCACCACCAGGTCGGTTTCATAAATGATGCGACCATCATCGAGCGGCTGTTCACCGTTGATGATTTTCATCAGCGTAGATTTACCGGCCCCGTTGCGCCCCACCAGACAGACGCGCTCACCCTCTTCAATGTGCAGCTCGGTGTTATCCAGCAACGGCGCATCGCTGAAGGAGAGATAAGCGCCGTGGATACTGATCAATGACATAAAACTTATTCCTTACCGGCGTGGCTGACCAGCCAGCAGTTGTGAATGTGATTACGGGCAAAATCCTGCGACTGGGTCTTCTGGGTGATTTCCTGCGCCTGCAAGCCCAGACGCTGCAAACCATCAAGATCCATTTTGAAGCCGCGTTTATTGTTGGAAAACATAATGGTACCGCCACGACGCAGCAGACGCTTCAGGTTTTGCATCAGCATCAGGTGATCGCGCTGCACGTCAAAATCGTCTTCCATACGCTTCGAGTTGGAGAAGGTCGGCGGGTCGATGAAGATCAAGTCAAACTGTTCGTTGCTGTCACGCAACCAGCTCAGACAATCGGCCTGCATCAGGCGATGCTGGCGGCCCGTCAGCCCGTTGAGGCGCAAGTTGCGCTCAGCCCATTCCAGATAGGTACGCGACATATCCACCGTGGTGGTGGATTTCGCCCCACCCAGACCAGCATGGACACTGGCGCTGCCGGTGTACGAGAACAGGTTCAGGAAATCTTTGCCCTGGCTCATTTTACCCAGCATCTGACGCGCGATGCGGTGATCGAGGAACAGGCCGGTATCGAGATAATCGGTGAGGTTAACCAGGAAACGGGCATCAAATTCCTGCACTTCAAAGAAGTTGCCCTTCTCCGCCAGCTTCTGATACTGGTTTTTGCCTTTCTGACGCTCACGGGTTTTCAGCACCAGACGGTTCGCCGGGATCTCCAGCACGCTAAGCGTGGCGCTGATCACGTCGAACAGGCGTTGACGCGCCTTGTTGGCATCCACGGTTTTCGGCGCTGCGTATTCCTGAATCACCACCCAATCGGCATAGCGATCCACCGCCACGTTATATTCCGGCAGATCGGCATCGTAAAGACGATAACAATCGATGTGCGACTGGCGCGCCCACTTCTCCAGTTTTTTCAGGTTCTTGCGCAGGCGGTTAGCGTAATCTTCCGCGATCTGCGCGGTACCTTCACCACTGCTGGCCGCCAGCTGATAATTTTTCTGCACGCACTCGAGCGGGCCGTTTTTCGCTTTAAATTGACGGTCGGCACGCAGCGACAGGCAGCTCAGCAGCTCGGGTGAGGCACTGAACAACGACAGGTTCCAGCCACCAAACTTCTGCTTCATGATGCGGCCTAACTGGCTGTGCAACGCAATCAGCGCCGGTTCGCTCTCCAGACGCTCACCATACGGTGGGTTACTCAGCACCGTACCGGTCACCTCCGGCGGTAACGGATTGCTCAGCTTCAGGACATCCTGTTGCGCAAAGGTGAAGAGCTCGGCCACACCGGCACGACGCGCGTTGGCGCGCGCCCACTCCAGCACACGACCATCATTGTCATAACCAAAGAAACGCGCACTGGTCGCTGCCGTACCCGTGCGTGCGCGCTGTTGTGCTTCGCTACGCAACTCCTGCCACAGCGGTTGATTATGTTTTTTCCAGTCAGTAAAGCCCCAGCGCGAACGCAACAGGCCAGGGGCACGATCGCAGGCAATCAACGCCGCTTCAATCAACAGGGTGCCGGAACCACACATTGGATCGATCAGTGGCGTATCCTTTTGCCAACCAGAACGCATCACGATCGCCGCCGCCAGATTCTCTTTCAATGGCGCCTGGCCGGTTTGCTGGCGATAACCACGCTGATGTAGCGCATCACCGCTCAGATCCAGCGCGATGCTGACGCGATCTTTATTCAGCCAGGCATTGATACGAATGCCCGGCTGTTCACGATCCACATTCGGGCGCGGCAGATTCTGTCGCGTAAAGCTGTCAACAATGGCGTCTTTGATACGCAGCGCACCAAACTGACTATTGCGGATCACCTCGTTGGTGCCACTGAAGTGGATGGCGAAGCTGGTGTTGCTGTCGAAGATGTCACACCACGGAATACTCTGGGCGCCGACATACAGATCGAGATCGCTCCAGACGCCGAATTCTCCCAGCGGCAGTAAAATACGCGAAGCCAGACGGCTCCACAGCAGGCTTTGGTACATCACGCGGTCATCGGCCTCAAAATGCACCCCGCCCTGCACCACCTGCAAATCCTGCGCACCCAGCGCGTCCAGCTCAGTTTTCAACAGCTCTTCGAGCCCACGCGCCGTACTGGCAAACAGAGAATTCATATCGTCACTTATACCCTTGATAAAATTGTTGCGCATTATAGCGAATCAGCGTCCTATGTCCTAAAGTTAGCTTCTTTTTGTCCTGCATGACGGCTTTCAGGGAGTGGTGATGATTACGTTGTCCCGTCTATATATCCATCCGGTTAAATCGATGCGCGGTCTTCAGTTGTCGCATGCCCAGGTGCTGGATAGCGGCCTGGGATTTGATCGCATCTTTATGGTCACCGAAACCGATGGCACCTTTATCACAGCTCGCCAGTACCCGGAGATGGTGCGCTTCACCCCGGCGCTGTTGCCGGACGGCCTGTTTTTACAGGCACCCGATGGCAGCCAGGCGCTGATTCGCTTCACCGATTTTGCCGCCGATGATGCGCCCACCGAAGTATGGGGTAATCACTTTACTTCTCGTGTTGCCCCGGATGCGATCAACCAATGGCTGAGCGGCTTTTTTCCACGCCCGGTGCAGCTA
Organism: Pantoea phytobeneficialis; assembly: GCF_009728735.1. NCBI lineage: Bacteria > Pseudomonadati > Pseudomonadota > Gammaproteobacteria > Enterobacterales > Erwiniaceae > Pantoea > Pantoea phytobeneficialis. Next base: position 1,525,924 of record NZ_CP024636.1, on the reverse strand, counting down.
CGCTGGACCGGTTCCCAACCGACCCGGCGCGTTAAACGCTTTGACCAGGTGCCACTCAGCTTCGCCGATGGTTTTCCTTATCTGCTGGTAAACATGGCATCATTGCAGGATCTGCAACAACGCTGCCCCGCCAGCGTGCGCGTGGAACAGTTCCGCCCTAACCTGGTGATCAGCGGCGCGCAGGCATGGGAAGAAGATAGCTGGAAGACCCTGAAAATTGGCGATATCACCTTTGAGATGCCGAAGCCCTGTAGTCGCTGTGTCTTCACCACGGTGGGAACAGAAAGTGGCCAGAAACATCCGCAGGGTGAACCACTGGCAACCCTGCAACGTTTCCGCAGCGCGCAGGATGGCAGTGGCGACATCGATTTCGGTCTGAATTTAATTGCGCTGAACAGCGGTGTGATCCGGGTGGGCGATCCCGTCACCATTGTGGAGAAGCAACCGGCTCGCGCCTATGGTGCTGGTCAGGTCGTGGAGACACTGGCAACCACCGCCAGCCCGACCAGCCCTGTCACCATTGGTTATCAGGGCAATGCCTTCACCGGCGACAATCAGCAAGTCTTACTGGAGCAGCTGGAGATGCAGGGCTTTCGTATCCCCTACTCCTGCCGTGCCGGGATATGCGGCAGCTGCAAAATGACGCTGGTATCGGGGGAAGTGAAAGCATTGAAGAAAAGTGCCGTACGTCAGGATGGCACCATTCTGAGTTGTAGTTGTATTCCCGCTGGCGATATTGAACTGGCGTAACGCGTTATACCGCCCTGGCAAACGGGGCGGATGATTCCTGCTGACAAGGTTGCAGGCGATCGTTCATCACTTTAATCGCATCACCCAACACCATACCTTTACCCGCCACGGTTAGCGCATGTTGTGCCAGCAAACACAGCGCCGCATTCTCACCACTCTCCACCACCAGCAATTGTGCCTGCTCACCGCTATCGGCCAATGTCACCGCCACCATATCACCCGCAGCAGGCTGCCAGCTGTGAGCATGGCTGGTAAAGTGCCAACTTTTTGGCATCAGCGGTTTTAGAAAACGGCTAGCAACCAGCGCATTTAATACCAGCTCGGCACGTTGATCGCCTTTTAATCCGCTCAGACGACAACGTTCTTCAAAGGTAAAATAAAGCGCGGCATCATCCACGCAAAAACCGCTTTCATTAAAGGCATCTGGCGTCAGCATTTTGCGTGAGAAGCGCGAGCGAAATAACATGCCATCAGCCAGATCAAGCATCATCCGGTCATGCTCCGCGTCAAAATACCAACGCCAGTTGTCATCGGGTTTGATTTTCATGATGTGCCCTGTGGTTTATCGCTGCGCAAAATTGCGGTTCACAGCAAAGAAAAATAACGCTAAGGAAAAGCTGAAAAATGCACCAGCAGAACAAAATATAAACGAGCCAGAGGGATAAATAAACCCCCTGGCGCGGGAATGTGGGAAATGTCTTAGAGGTGGGTCACGATATCTTTAATTAAACCAGGTCCTTTATAAATGAATCCGGAGTATATCTGGACCAGCGTGGCACCGGCGGCGATTTTTTCACGCGCGGCCACCAGCGAATCAATACCACCCACACCAATAATAGGCAGACGGCCTTGCAGTTCCTGCGACAGGCGACGAATGATTTCGGTGCTGCGTGTTTGTACCGGACGGCCACTTAAACCACCGGCTTCTTCACTGTATTTCAGCCCGGCCACCAGTGAGCGGTCCAGCGTGGTATTGGTGGCAATCACGCCATCAATTTCATGACGCACTAAACTGTCCGCCACCTGGATCAATTCCTCTTCAGAAAGATCCGGCGCGATCTTCACCGCGACGGGAACATATTTAAGGTGCCGTTCCTGCAACTCTTTTTGCTTTAATTTGATCGCTGACAGCAGATCATCCAGCGCTTCACCATATTGCAGTGTGCGTAATCCTGGCGTGTTAGGTGACGAAATATTGATGGCAATATAACCGGCATGGGCATACACCTTTTCCATGCAGATCAGATAATCGTCTTTACCTTGTTCAACTGGCGTATCTTTATTTTTACCAATATTGATACCAAGGATTCCTTTAAAACGCGCCTTTTTAACGTTCTCAACCAGGTGATCGACACCCAGATTATTAAATCCCATGCGGTTAATTATGCCTTCCGCTTCCACCAGGCGGAACATACGCGGTTTGTCATTACCGGGTTGCGCGCGGGGTGTCACGGTGCCCACTTCGACAAAGCCAAAGCCCATAGCACCAAAGGCATCAATACATTCGGCATTTTTATCAAGACCGGCTGCCAGCCCCAAAGCATTAGGAAAGGTCAGCCCCATGCAGTTCACCGGACGCGCAGGTAACGACTGGCGGATAAACCCTTCCAGCGGGGTGCCGCTGATAAAACGCAATTGTTGAAAGGTAAGTTCGTGCGCACGCTCTGGATCGAGCTTAAACAGCGCCGGCCGGATGATAGGATATAACATGCACTCTCCTGAATGGCGGAAGCTTCGTGAAAGTCGGGGTGCACGGGAAAATGTGCGCCAGAATGGTAAAGGCCTCTGGCACAAAAGTAAATTGCAGCGCGAGGAAACGCAGGTCAGATTGACCTGCATCATCATTCACTTGCGGTATCTTTAATCGCTGTGCGGGTAGACGGTGAATTATGCAGGTATTCGCGCAAAATACCGTGCCGCGCCATCACCCAGAAAATCCCCACGCAGACGAGGAATTCAGCAATCACCATCGACCAGGCTGCGCCAATCGCCCCATATTTCCAGGCAAGAAACGCACAAACCGGGATATTAATAATTCCCGGTCCCAACATCACCAGCATACGCTGACGAGCCAGACCGTGGGGGATCAACACTTGCAACCCCGCCGGATAAGCAATGTTGCCAAACAGGAAACACAGCACAAACACGCGCAGCACGTCAGCCGAGGCCACAAACTCCTGACCCAGTAGAATGCGCACCACGTCATCGGCGAAGAACCAGGTAAAGATCACAATACCGAGGCTGAGCAGGAACGAGATCAGCAAACTTTTGCGCGTCGCCGCAATCGCCGCCGCTTTATCGCGGGCAAACAGATAACTGACCCGGGGGAAAAATGCATTGCCAATCTGCTCCGGCACCGAATTTGCCGCCTTACGCAGACGATCAGCCCCGTTATAGATACCAATCGCATAATGCGAGGTGAATGCCGCCAGGATCACCACGTTGACGCTGTTAAACAGGTTGGCACCCGCGATAGCAATAAAAACGTGCACGCTATCTTTCAGGCGTTGCTTGATTTCGCTGGGTTCGAAACGATAGCGACCAATCACCTTCATCATCAATACAAATCGAAGGGTAATCAATGCGCTGATCATTGACACCACACCCGGGATCAACGCTGCCAGCCAGGTATCATCCGGGGTTTTCACCAACAGGAAGGTCAGTGGGATGGCGCAGAAGTTACCAAAGGTGGCGATCACCGCTGTTTTGCCCAGTTTTTCGAACCCCTGCATCAACCAACCAAAGGAGAACAGTGAACCGAGCAGCGTGGTGCAATTCGCCAACACTACCCAGAACAGATAATGCCAGCCTGGATTGAGCCAGGTCGTCAGTAGCAGCACGCCACTGGTGGACAGCATTAACAGTAATTTGGCGTTGAAGGTTGACCAGAAGATTTGCGTCACCCGCGTTTTATCTTCACGATGGTGAGCAATATCCTTGGTGGTATAAACGTTAAAACCCCAGTCTGAAATGGTGCTGCAATACATCACGCAGGCAATCGCCAGCGCCAGTACCCCCATTTGGTTGACGCCCAAAATACGCGCCAGATAGGGCAAGGTGACTAATGGGAAGAGAAAGGACGCTCCCCGATAGGCCAGTAAAGATAAAATATTAATCACTAAACTCTTATCGAGTGTTTTCGCCATGACGCAACAACCTTAATGCTCAGACCTGCAATGACTTTCGCACTTATTTCTGGTGCAATCAAACCACCGGAACACTTTTCGGAATAAGGCTGATTTTCTTCATCTCCTTTACCACTTTGTAATTCTGAAGACGAATAAACAGCTCGGGTTGATTCAATAAAAGCCACTCTTTAAACCCGGTAGCTTTGATTTCCCGGCCGAGAAAACGGATAGCATTAATCACGTAATGCGGCACCGGAGTACGGTTATATAACGAGAGATAAATCATCAAGCGGAAGGAATGTAACAAATATTCTTTTTGTAGCCGATCGCGCCAGGTATTTTTTTCCAGCGTGGTCATTAAATCGTGATACGCCTGCATAAAGGCATGGTAACGTTGCAGAAAATAATCGCTATTTTTGCTGCCGTTGGTTAATGAACCCACGCGTACGCGTTGTTGATAATAGCTTTTCTCGCTCACCCATGCCTGACGGCTTTTCAGGAAAGCGCCAAGACTGAAACAGTGATCTTCATGCACCCGTTGTTCAAAGCGTAGCTGATGATTATCGACAACCGTGCGTTTCAGGATGTAGTTCCAGGCCGCCGAGGTATAGGTACCATTACGTAATAAAGAGGAAAGGACCTGCTGCGCCGGTTGCAGGCCAGCCAGGTCATGCTTCACTTTAGAGGCACAACGCTGCGGCTGTTCGTGGTCAAAGGTGGTCGAGCTGAAGCAGAACAGCTCCACATCGGGATGCCTCTGCGCCACCTGTTGCAACTCCTGCACCAGGCCCAGTGCCACACGGTCATCCGGGTCGCAGAAGAACAGAAACTCCCCTTGTGCCAGCTCAATCCCTTTGTCGCGCGCCAGTCCGGCGCCACCGTTAGGGACGGTAACAATCTGGATCTGAGGTTGACTGGCATAATGTTGATTGAGGAGTGCCAGGGTACCATCGGTTGAACCGTCATTCACAATAATGATTTCATTGGGCGTGGATATTTGCGCTAACAGAGAATCCACACATTCAACAATATATTTCTCTACGTTATAAGTAGGAATGATAACGGACAGTTGTTTCTCTGACATAAGCACTCTCTTTTTGAACTTTGTAAAAAGAAAAATAGCAACCACATCCCTGTACGCCACAACGCACAGAATGCATTATCACAAGAATCATTTAGCGCTAGCTTAATCAGTGGCCGCAGGTTTTGACAGTTCCGTTTCTCAACCAGACCCAGGGCTAATCAGAAATAATGTTTATCAGCCATGATGTATTTATTTATTATTTTTGCACCGTTGAGTTGTGGTTTATTTTTCTCACCTGGATGACATTTTTCCATTTGTAATTTAGAACAAAAAATTATTTAAAATCGCCTTGTTTGTTATTGGTATCGATTTTGACAGAGTTGATTAAATTGATACCGGGAGATACAACCAGACATAACTGATGCCCTCGCGGTTAACCGCATCATCGTTGTTTTTACGAGAAGTTGCCGTGTCTCCGGAAATATAGCGGCGTGGTAATCTGGTATGGTGCTGACATCACTTATAATGGGTAGCGATACATTTGTTATCCTTTTGCACACTAATAAATCGACTCAACGGCATGTCATTGCTTAAAGAGAGTGAATCATTTCAATTTTGTGACTCAGCAGTTTTCGGAATTGTCGTATCGATTCCCCACCACCTGATATTGATGCCCACCGTTTATTTGCAGATTCCGGCTTATCATTGCCGGATAAATCATTTAAGCCCTGCCCCCCGCTCTGTCAGGATTACCACATCAGTTCTCAATATCAGATAATCAATAACTTTCAGTTATAAGGAGTGACTATGCGGGTTATTACGCTGGCAGGCAGCCCACGATTTCCGTCCCGTTCCACGGCGTTACTAAGCCTGTGCCAGCAGGCGCTGGAAGCTCGCGGCGTAGAAGTCATTCCCTGGAATATTCACAACTTCCAACCGGAAGATTTGTTGTATGCGCGTTTTGATTCCCCGGCCTTGCAGGCCCTGAAAGAGGATCTGGCGCAGGCAGATGGTGTGATTGTCGCCACCCCCATTTATAAAGCTTCATTTTCTGGCGCCCTGAAAACGCTGCTGGACCTGTTACCGGAGCGCGCCCTGGAACATAAAGTTGTGCTGCCACTGGCAAGCGGCGGCAGCGTGGCACATATGCTGGCAGTGGATTACGCCCTGAAACCGGTACTCAATGCGCTGAAAGCGCAGGAAGTCCTGCACGGTGTGTTCGCTGATGACAGCCAGATTCAACACTATGACCGCCAGCCGGAACTGGATCAGTTGCTGGCCGCGCGCATTGATGAAGCACTGGATACCTTCTGGCATGCGCTGCATCGCCGCCGCCAACCCTTTGCTAAAGCTGTATAAAGGAAGATGTATGAAAAGGATGCTATCCGGTCTGCTGCTCGCAACCTTTACCGCGCTGCTGAGCCTGAGTACCTGTGCCGCTGACGCACCCGCGCAGTTTCGTATTGGCTATCAAAAAGGGTCCGTCAGCATGGTGCTGGCTAAATCGCATCGGCTGCTGGAGCAACGTTTCCCGCATACGCAGATTCAGTGGATTGAGTTCCCCGCCGGACCACAGATGCTGGAAGCGTTGAATGTCGGCAGTATCGACCTCGGCAGCACCGGCGATATCCCGCCCATTTTTGCCCAGGCTGCGGGGGCGGATTTGCTGTATGTCGGCTCGGAACCTCCTAAACCAAAGGCAGAAGTGATTCTGGTTCCCAAAGATAGCCCGATTCACAGCGTGGCCGAGTTGAAAGGCCACAAAGTGGCATTTCAGAAAGGCTCCAGTTCCCACAACCTGTTATTACGCGCACTGGCGCAGGCCGGTCTGAGCTTTAAAGATATTCAACCCACTTACCTGACGCCTGCCGATGCTCGCGCCGCTTTTCAGCAGGGTGATGTGGATGCCTGGGCGATCTGGGATCCCTACTACTCCGCCGCCTTGTTACAGGGCAATGTGCGGGTGTTGGCCGATGGCAGCAAACTGAATCAAACCGGTTCCTTCTATCTCGCCACCCGTAAATTCACCGCCGCCAATGGCAACTTTGTGCAGCAGGTGTTGCAAACCTTCAGTGAGGCCGATGCGTTAACGCGTAGTCAGCGTGACCAGAGCATCGACCTGTTGGCGCAGGCGATGGGGCTGCCCAAGCCGGTGATAGCAAGCTATCTCGACCATCGACCACCCACTACCATTACGCCGGTCAGCGCCCATACCGCGCAGGCCCAACAGCAAACGGCCGACCTGTTCTATGCCAACCATTTGATGCCGGTAAAAGTGACGATCGCCGATCGCATCTGGCAACCACTGTCGGCTCAGCCTTAAGGAGTGAATAATGAGCGTATCCGTATTCTGGTTTCTCCCGACCCACGGTGATGGCCACTATCTTGGCACCGATCAAGGTGCGCGCCCGGTAGACCATGCCTACCTGCAACAAGTGGCGCAGGCCGCCGATCGCCTCGGTTTTGGTGGCGTGCTGATCCCAACCGGTCGCTCCTGTGAAGATGCCTGGCTGGTGGCAGCATCGCTGATTCCGGTGACGCAACGTCTGCGTTTTCTGGTCGCGCTACGCCCCGGCGTGATTTCCCCAACGCAGGCCGCGCGCCAGGCCGCCACGCTCGATCGCCTGTCGAATGGCCGGGCGCTGTTTAACCTGGTAACCGGGGGTGACCCGGAAGAACTGGCGGGGGATGGCGTGTTCCTCGATCACCGCGAACGCTATGCTGAATCGGCTGAATTCACCCGTATCTGGCGGCGCGTGCTGGAAGGGGAAGCCGTTGATTATGAAGGCAAACACGTCAAGGTGCGCGGTGCGCGGCTGATGTTTAAACCGGTGCAGCAGCCCCGTCCCCCGTTGTGGTTCGGTGGATCGTCTGATGCAGCTCAGGATTTGGCGGCCGAGCAGGTCGATGTTTATCTCACCTGGGGTGAACCGCCCGCCCAGGTTAAGGAGAAGATCGCCCAGGTCCGCGCGAAAGCAGAAGCTCAGGGGCGCAAGGTACGTTTTGGCATCCGTTTACATGTGATTGTACGTGAAACCAATGAAGAGGCGTGGCGTGCCGCAGACCGGCTGATCGCCCATCTGGATGATGCCACCATCGCCAAAGCGCAGGCTGCGTTAGCCCGCACCGATTCCGTCGGTCAGCAGCGCATGGCCGCGTTGCACGGTGGACGCCGTGACAAACTGGAGATCAGCCCTAATTTGTGGGCCGGTGTCGGTCTGGTGCGCGGTGGTGCTGGTACAGCCTTAGTCGGCGATGGACCGACCATCGCGGCACGTATGCAGGAATACACCGACCTCGGTATCGAAACCTTTATTCTTTCCGGCTATCCCCATCTGGAAGAGGCGTATCGCGTCGGCGAGTTGCTGTTCCCGCATCTTGACCTGGCCGTGCCGCAGATCCCGCAGCCGTCGACGATTAAAGCGCGTGGTGAGGCTGTCGCCCATGACTTCGCGCCGCAAAAAGTGTCGCAGAGTTGAGGAGGCAATCATGACAAAGAAACACCTGAGTAATGCCTTGCTGCCCTGGGCGCTGCCGGTCCTGTTAGTCGCGGTATGGCAACTGGCTTCCCAAACCGGGCTGTTATCGACGCGCATTCTGCCGTCGCCGGAGAATATCCTGATCACCTTCTGGAATCTCTCGGCCAGCGGCGAATTGTGGCAGCACCTCGCCATCAGCGGCTGGCGCGCCGCGATTGGTTTCAGTATCGGCGGCTCGATCGGGCTGATACTGGGCCTGATTACCGGCACCTCACGTCTGGGTGAGCGCCTGCTCGATACCTCGGTGCAGATGCTGCGAAATGTGCCGCATCTGGCGCTGATTCCGCTGGTGATCCTGTGGTTCGGCATTGATGAGGCGGCGAAAATTTTCCTCGTCGCGCTCGGCACGCTGTTTCCGATTTATCTCAACACCTGGCACGGCATCCGCAATATTGATCGGGGGCTGGTGGAGATGGCGCGCAGTTATGGCCTTTCCGGCTGGAGCCTGTTTATTCAGGTGATTCTACCCGGTGCCCTCCCCTCTATTATGGTAGGGGTACGTTTTGCCCTGGGCCTGATGTGGCTGACATTGATCGTTGCCGAAACCATTTCTGCCAACTCGGGCATTGGTTATCTGGCGATGAACGCGCGTGAATTTCTGCAAACCGACGTGGTGGTGGTCGCCATCATTCTTTATGCCCTGCTCGGCAAACTGGCCGATGTCGCGGCCCAACTGCTGGAGCGCGTCTGGCTACGCTGGCATCCGGCTTATCAACTGAAGGAGGCTAACGCATGAGTACTGCAACCCTCACTCCGGCGCGGCTTAACAGCGGAACACCGGTGGGCGTTAACGGCGTAGTCAAACGCTATGGTGACCGCACCATCCTGAACCATATTGATCTGCATATTCCCGCCGGACAATTCGTCGCGGTGGTGGGCCGCAGCGGATGCGGCAAAAGCACCCTGCTGCGCCTGTTGGCCGGACTGGAATCCACCACGCAAGGCGAATTACTGGCCGGAAATGCCCCGCTGGCGTCGGCACGCGATGATACGCGTTTGATGTTTCAGGATGCGCGTCTGCTGCCGTGGAAAAAGGTGATTGATAACGTCGGGCTTGGGCTAAAAGGTCGAGCCTGGCGGGACAATGCGCTGGAAGCGCTGGCAGCCGTGGGCCTGGCGGAACGTGCCAACGAATGGCCCGCCGCGCTGTCCGGCGGGCAGAAACAGCGTGTCGCACTGGCGCGTGCGTTGATCCACCGTCCCGGTCTGCTGCTGCTGGATGAACCGCTCGGTGCGCTGGACGCCTTAACGCGTATTGAGATGCAGGGATTAATTGAATCACTGTGGCAACAGCATAACTTTACCGTGTTGCTGGTGACGCACGACGTCAGCGAAGCGGTGGCGATGGCGGATCGGGTATTACTGATTGAAGAAGGACAAATCGGGTTGGATTTAACGGTTGATCTGCCGCGTCCACGCCGTCGCGGTTCTGCCCGACTGGCCGAACTGGAAGCGGAAGTGCTGGATCGGGTGATGAAGCGTAGCTCCAGCGAACAGCCGCTACGCTTTGCACAACAGCGATAATCGCCCCGTAGCGGCGCAATTTATTGCGCAGTTTTCTGCCGCCATTGGCAAAAAGCCGCGCGATTTATCGCGCCGCTACGGTTAATTACGCATTCAACGCTTTGGTGATCTTCTCATACAGGTCGCCAGACAGCTTATCCAGTCCTTTCAACGTCTCCAGCGCCTGACGCATCAACGCCTGGCGCCCGGCATCGTAACGCTTCAGACGAATCAGCGGCTCGATCATGCGCGCTGCAACCTGCGGGTTCCGCGTGTTGAGATCGGTCAGCATCTCCACCAGGAATTGATAACCGCTGCCATCTTTGGCATGGAAGGCCGACGGATTAGCCGAGGCAAAAGCGCCAATCAACGAACGAATGCGGTTGGGGTTACCCATGGTGAAAGAGCGATGATGCAGCAGTTCACGCACCTTGCTCAGCACGTCAGACGCCGGACTGGTGGCCTGTAGCACAAACCATTTGTCCATCACCAGACCATCCTGATGCCAACGCTCGTCATAGGCCGCCATTAAGCTATCGCGACACGGCAGTTGTGCAGCAACCGCCGCCGACATTGCCGCCAGCGCATCAGTCATGTTGGTGGCGTGTTGATATTGCGCCTGTACCAGCTTGTCAGCCTGTTCGACGTCAGCAAAGGCCAGGTAGCTCAGGCAGACGTTCTTCAGCGCGCGTTTACCGATTTCCGCATGCTCAACCTGGTACTCATGGCTCTGATTGGCACGATAAACCGCCAGGAACTCATCACTCAGTTCTTTCGCCAGGGTGCGCACCAGCGCCTCACGCACTTCAGCAATGGCCTGCGGATCAATCACCTCAAACAACTCAGCGATTTCATTCTCCGAAGGCAGCGACAGAATCAGCGCCATCAGCGCCGGATCGCCCTGCTCATCCAGCAACACCGCACGGAAGGCATCAGCCACATGCAGCGGCAGCGACAGCGGTTGCCCCTGTTGATGACGCGCGACATTCAGGCGGATATAGGTTGCCAGCAGGCTTTGTGCTGCATCCCAGCGGGAAAAGTCGTTACGGGCATGACGCATCAGGAACGTCAGTTGTGCATCGCTCCATTTATAGTCGAGCTTCACCGGCGCAGAGAATTCGCGCAGCAATGAGGGCACTGGCTGGAAATAAACCTTATCGAATACGAAGCTCTGGAACTCTTCGGTGACGTTCAGCACATGGTGCACCGGATGACCATTGTGTTGCAGCGGGATCACCTTGCCTTCACCGTCATACAGTTCAATATCCAGCGGGATATGTAACGGCAGCTTCTCTTTCTGCTCGGCGGTCGGTGGCGTGTGCTGGGTAACGTGCAGCGTATATTGCTCCAGCTCCGGGTTGTAATCATCGCGCACCGTCAGCACCGGCGTACCAGACTGGCTATACCAGCGACGGAACTGTGACAGGTCAACATTAGACGCATCTTCCATCGCCTGCACGAAATCGTCGCAGGTCGCCGCGCTACCATCATGGCGCTCAAAATAGAGCTGCATCCCTTTCTGGAAATTCTCTTCGCCCAGCAGGGTGTGCATCATGCGAATCACTTCTGAACCCTTTTCATACACCGTCAGGGTGTAGAAGTTGTTCATCTCAATGACCTGATCCGGGCGAATCGGGTGTGCCATCGGGCTGGCATCTTCAGCGAACTGCGCGCCGCGCATCACGCGCACATTATCGATGCGATTCACCGCGCGGGAACCGAGATCTGAGCTGAACTCCTGATCGCGGAACACTGTCAGCCCCTCTTTCAGGCTGAGCTGGAACCAGTCACGGCAGGTGACGCGGTTGCCGGTCCAGTTGTGGAAATATTCGTGACCAATCACCGCTTCAATACCGAGGTAATCTTTGTCGGTGGCGGTTTCCGCTTTCGCCAGCACGTATTTAGAGTTAAAGACGTTCAGCCCTTTATTCTCCATCGCGCCCATATTAAAGAAATCCACCGCGACGATCATAAAGATATCGAGGTCATATTCGAGGTCAAAACGCTCCTCATCCCACTTCATGCTGTTTTTCAGCGAGGTCATTGCCCAGTCGGCACGGTCAAGGTTGCCGCGATCGACAAAGATCTCCAGCGCCACATCACGGCCTGAGCGGGTGGTAAAGCTGTCGCGCAGCACATCAAAATCACCAGCGACCAGCGCAAACAGATAACAGGGTTTCGGGAACGGGTCCTGCCATTTGACCCAGTGGCGACCATCTTCATGACGACCACTCTCCAGCTTGTTGCCATTGGAGAGCAGGTACGGATAGCGCGTGGCATCGGCGATAATGGTGGTGGTAAAACGCGCCAGCACATCCGGGCGGTCCAGATACCAGGTAATATGACGGAAACCTTCGGCTTCACATTGCGTGCACAGCGCCTCACCTGACTTATACAAACCTTCCAGCGCGGTGTTTTGGTCCGGGTGGATATCATTGATGATGGTCAGGGTGAAGGTGTCTGGCACCTGGCTCAACACCAGCGCGCCCTCTTCTTCGCGATAATGCGTCCACGGAGTGCCGTCCACCGCCAGTGATACCAGGGTCAAATCTTCCCCATCCAGACGCAGCTCAGCCTGGCTGTTGCCTAAACGCTTCACCTGGCTGACCGCGGTGACGCGCGTGGTGGCCGCATCAAGGTCAAACGTCAAATCGATATCAGTGATGGTGAAATCGGGTGCACGGTAGTCGTGACGATATTTTATTTGCGGCTGTTGCGTCATAAATCCTTCTCGCATCGTTAAAAGGTATACCCGTCAAAGTCTAAGCGGGTTGGGCCTCACTTGCCACGCACAATGCGTGCCTTAGCAGAAAATGCTACAATTTATTAACAATGGCACAAATGACCATCGACCTGCCCCCTGCAAATATGGTGTGATCGCGGTCTATTACTGTTTTATACTCCTGCGTCTTTATGACTTTGTTGAACACCGGGCTATGCTCCGCGGAAGAGGATGCTGAAACGCACCATGACAGGACACGCTTCCCCGATTTTGACCACGCTGCTTGATACCGATGCCTACAAGCTTCATATGCAGCAGGCCGTATATCATCGTTACTACGATGTCCCGGTCACGGCGGAATTTCGCTGCCGCGGCACCGAGTTACTCGGCGTCTACACGGATGAACTCCGCACCCATATTGATGCGATGCACTCTCTCGCCCTGAGTGAAGAGGAATATCGTTATCTTTCTGCCCTTCCCTTTTTTGACGCTGACTATCTCAGCTGGCTGCGCGGTTTCCGCTTCGATCCCAGCCAGGTCGTGGTGCGTAATGATCACGGTAAGCTGGCGATCCAGATTAGCGGTCCATGGCGTGAGGTGATTCTGTGGGAAGTGCCATTGCTGGCACTGATTAGTGAGCTGGTGCACCGTCACCGCACCCCGCAGATCGGTGTCGCGCAGGCAGTCGATCACCTGCAACAAAAGTTGACGGACTTTCGCCGGCAGGTCAGCGACCTGGATATGTCCCGCTTCCATCTGATGGACTTCGGTACGCGTCGCCGCTATTCCCAGCCAGTGCAGGAAGCCATCGTCAGCACCCTGAAGCAGGATTTCCCGTGGCTGGTGGGTACCAGCAACTATGATCTGGCCCGTCGTCTGCAACTTAACCCGGTCGGCACCCAGGCGCATGAGTGGTTCCAGGCACATCAGCAGATCAGCCCGGTGTTGGCCAATAGCCAGCGTGCTGCGCTGCAATCCTGGCTGGATGAGTACGACGAGCAGCTCGGCATCGCACTGACCGATTGCATCACTATGGATGCCTTCCTGCGCGATTTCGGTCCCGGCTTTGCCAACCGCTATCAGGGATTGCGCCATGATTCCGGCGATCCGGTGGAATGGGGGGAGAAAGCCATCGCCCACTATCAGCGACTGGATATTGATCCGAAAAGCAAAACGCTGGTGTTCTCCGACAATCTCGATCTGGACAAAGCGCTGGCGCTGTATCGCCACTTTGGTCAGCGCGCCAATGTGGTGTTTGGTATCGGCACGCGCCTGACCTGCGATATTCCGGGCGTAACCCCCCTGAATATCGTGATCAAACTGGTGAGCTGCAACGGCAAGCCGGTGGCTAAACTTTCCGACAGCCCCGGTAAAACTATCTGCCAGGATAAAGCCTTCGTTCGCGCTCTGCGTAAAGCCTTCGACCTGCCGCTGGTGAAAAGAGCCAGCTAACCACCCGACAGCAGGGTACCTGTACCCTGCTGTGCTGCAACAAATCTCCCCGTATCCCGGCAATTTTGCTTGTTTCCTGATGGCTCGTAAGTAACATAGCAAAACCCCGGTATGGGGAATGTATAAATTGACTTCATCCTAATATATAGAGAGATATTTATGAGCGTAGTGCCTGTAGCGGATGTACTGCACGGCCGTGTCGCGGTTGACAGTGAAGTCACCGTACGTGGTTGGGTGCGTACCCGAAGAGATTCCAAAGCCGGTCTTTCCTTTATCGCCGTTTATGACGGTTCCTGCTTTAATCCCGTTCAGGCTGTCGTCAATAATTCTCTGAATAATTATCAGGACGAAGTGCTGCGTCTGACCACGGGCTGCTCGGTGATTGTGACCGGCAAAGTGGTGGAATCGCCGGGTGAAGGTCAGACGTTTGAACTGCAAGCCACTCAGGTTGAAGTAGTGGGCTGGGTGGACGATCCGGACACCTATCCGATGGCTGCCAAACGTCACAGCATCGAATACCTGCGTGAAGTGGCGCACCTGCGCCCGCGCACTAACCTGATTGGCGCGGTGGCACGTACTCGTCACACCCTGGCGCAGGCGTTGCATCGCTTCTTCCATGAAAACGGTTATTTCTGGGTTTCCACGCCGCTGATCACCGCTTCGGATACCGAAGGTGCCGGTGAGATGTTCCGCGTCTCTACGCTGGACATGGAAAACCTGCCGCGTGACCCGCAGGGCAAAGTCGATTACGACAAAGACTTCTTTGGTAAAGAAGCCTTCCTGACGGTGTCCGGCCAGTTGAACGGCGAAACTTATGCCTGTGCGCTGTCCAAAATCTACACCTTCGGCCCAACCTTCCGTGCTGAAAACTCCAACACCAGTCGCCATCTGGCTGAGTTCTGGATGTTGGAACCGGAAGTGGCGTTCGCGACACTGGATGATGCCGCGGCCCTGGCGGAAGCCATGCTGAAGTATGTGTTTAAGGCGGTGCTGGAAGAGCGCGCTGATGACCTGGCGTTCTTTGCAGAGCGCGTAGACAAAGATGCGATTTCTCGCCTGGAACGTTTTGTTAATGCAGATTTCGCTCAGGTGGACTACACCGATGCAATCGAGATTTTGCTGAAAAGCGGCCAGAGCTTCGAAAATCCGGTCTCCTGGGGTGTCGATCTGTCGTCAGAACACGAGCGCTACCTTGCTGAGAAACACTTCAAAGCCCCAGTGGTGGTGAAAAACTATCCGAAGGATATCAAAGCGTTCTACATGCGTATGAATGACGATGGTAAAACCGTGGCAGCGATGGATGTCCTGGCGCCTGGCATCGGTGAAATCATCGGTGGTTCGCAGCGTGAAGAACGTCTGGATGTTCTGGATGCACGCCTGGCTGAGATGGGTCTGAACAAAGAAGATTACTGGTGGTACCGTGACTTACGTCGTTACGGCACCGTGCCACACTCTGGCTTCGGCTTAGGTTTCGAACGATTAATCGCGTATGTCACTGGTGTACAAAATGTAAGGGATGTTATCCCCTTCCCACGTACGCCGCGCAACGCCAATTTCTAAAATTCGCGATTAATTATAAGTAATTCATATATATAACGAGGTCGGCTATGCCGGCCTTTTTTTATTTTTGTAAATTTAGAGTTCTCTCACAAAGTTCCCGAAAATTTACATCTTGTAATACATTTTTTCTTTTTGATACCTAATTGCGAGATTAGTAGCATTTTCGGGGTAGAATTACCAACCCCGGGATGGAAAGATGCGTGCAGACACAGGAGACACCAAACTTCTTTCAAGGTTCCCGTAAAGGTTTCTTGACGGCAGTGGCAGGTGTCCAAATAACTCCAATGAGGGTAATAAAAAATGATGAAGCGCAACATTCTTGCAGTGGTTATCCCTGCTCTGTTAGCTGCTGGTGCAGCAAACGCAGCAGAAATCTACAACAAAGATGGCAACAAATTAGACCTGTACGGTAAAGTTGATGGTCTGCATTACTTCTCTGACGACACAGACAACGATGGCGACCAGACTTATGTGCGCTTCGGCTTCAAAGGTGAAACTCAGATCACCGACCAACTGACCGGTTACGGCCAGTGGGAATACAACATCCAGGCTAACAACTCAGAAAGTTCAACTGACGCGCAAAATGGCAACAAAACCCGTCTGGGCTTTGCAGGTCTGAAATTTGCTGACGCAGGTTCTTTCGACTACGGTCGTAACTACGGCGTGGTTTACGATGCAATCGGCTGGACCGATATGCTGCCGGAATACGGCGGTGACTCTGGTTACTCTGACAACTTCCTGGCTGGCCGTTCTACTGGTCTGGCTACCTACCGTAACAGCAACTTCTTCGGCCTGGTTGATGGCCTGAACTTCGCTGTTCAGTACCAGGGCAAAAACGATCGTGACGAAATTCGTCGTGCTAACGGTGACGGCTGGGGTACTTCAATCTCCTATACCTCTCCGATCGGTGTTGGCATCGTAGGTGCTTATGGTTCAGGCGACCGCACCAACGCGCAGAACTCAGCGACCTACGGTCGTGGCGACAAAGCTCAGCAGTGGGCAACTGCTCTGAAATATGACGCGAACAACGTATACCTGGCAGCAATGTACAGCGAAACCCGTAACGCAACCTACATCAGCAACGAAATCACCGGTGCTGACGGTTTTGCTAACAAAACTCAGGTTATGGAATTCGTTGCTCAGTACCAGTTCGACTTCGGCCTGCGTCCGTCTATCGCCTACGTACAGTCTAAAGGCAAAGACATCGAAGGTATCGGCGATGCTGACCTGTACAAATATGTTGAAGTGGGCGCAACCTACTACTTCAACAAAAACATGTCTACCTATGTTGATTACAAAATCAACCAGCTGGACGACAACAACCCGCTGGGTCTGGCTACCGACGACGTAGTTGCAGTGGGTCTGGTTTACCAGTTCTAATCTGCCGATTAGTAACGCGTAATACCTTTAAAACGGAGCCTGAAGGCTCCGTTTTGCTTTTCAGTGATCCACTTCGCAATAAGCGGCATTAATCGCAGCCGTGGCATTATTTCTTTTTCGTCTCAACGGTTGGCAACAGTGGCGACTGACGCTAACCTGATAGCTCATTTCGCTAAAGTTCACGCAACTGGACCTGACTCATGTTTGAATCGATCTCTGCCGCACCCGCCGATCCTATCCTTGGTTTGGCCGACCTGTTTCGCGCCGACGACCGCCCGAATAAAATCAACCTTGGCATTGGTGTTTATAAAGATGAAACCGGAAAAACGCCGGTGCTCACCAGTGTGAAAAAAGCTGAACAATACTTGCTGGAAAATGAGACCACCAAGAATTACCTCAGCATTGATGGCCTGGCTGATTTTGCTCGTTGCACGCAGGAACTGTTGTTTGGTAAAGAGAGCGCGCTGATTGCCGCTGGGCGTGCCTGCACCGCTCAAACGCCGGGTGGTACCGGCGCACTGCGCGTTGCTGCCGATTTCCTCGCCAATCAGACCAGCGTAAAACGTGTCTGGGTGAGCAATCCGAGCTGGCCGAACCACAAAAACGTCTTCAACGCTGCGGGTCTCGAGGTCTGCGATTATCAGTATTACGATGCCGCTAACCATACATTGGATTTTGACGGCATGGTTGCGTCACTGCGTGAAGCGAAAGCCGGTGATGTGGTGCTGTTCCACGGCTGCTGTCACAACCCAACCGGTATTGATCCTACAACCGAGCAATGGCAGCAACTGGCCGCCCTGTCTCAGGCAAATGGCTGGCTGCCGCTGTTTGATTTCGCCTATCAGGGCTTTGCCCGTGGTCTGGATGAAGATGCAGAAGGCCTGCGCATTTTTGCCGCTTCGCATCAGGAGTTGATTGTTGCCAGCTCATACTCAAAAAACTTCGGCTTGTATAACGAACGTGTGGGTGCCCTGACGGTGGTTGCCGCCAATAGCGATGTGGCAAAAACTGCGTTCAGCCAGGTGAAGTACAGCATTCGCGCTAACTACTCTAACCCACCGGCCCACGGTGCGGCGGTGGTGGCGACCATTCTGGGCAATGACGCGCTGCGTACCATTTGGGAGCAGGAACTGACCGATATGCGCCAGCGTATTCAGCGTATGCGTCAGCTGTTCGTTAACACGCTGGCCTCAAGCGGCGCAGAGCAGGATTTCAGCTTTATCATTAAGCAGAACGGCATGTTCTCGTTCAGCGGCCTGACCAAAGATCAGGTGGTGCGTCTGCGTGAAGAGTTTGGGGTTTACGCGGTGAATTCAGGACGAGTTAACGTCGCGGGAATGACGCCAGACAATATGTCGGCGCTGTGCGAAGCGATTGTGGCAGTGCTGTAAGGATTAACCCGTAGCGGCGCGATTTATCACGCATTGCGAAAAAGACGCGTGATAAATTACGCCGCTACGGTTTAAGCATGCAATTTTATTGCAGAAATGGATTACTGATACGTTCGCGGCCCAGCGTGGAAATCGGGCCATGTCCTGGTACAAAAGTCACATCATCGCCCAGCGGCAGCAGTTTGGTTTTGATAGCCGCGATTAAATCGCTGTGGCTGCCCTGCGGAAAATCGGTTCGACCGACACCACCGTTAAAAATCACATCACCTGAGATCAACAGACGACCGGCGCGGTCAAAAAACACGATATGGCCTGGAGTATGTCCCGGACAATGCAGCACTTCCAGTGTCACTTCACCGACCTGCACCGTTTCACCCTCTTCCAGCCAGCGGTCTGGCGTTAACGGTGCACATTCCGGCAGACCAAACATGCGACTCTGAGTCGGCAATGCCTCCAGCCAGAAAGCATCCAGTAACTGTGGTCCGACAATCGGCGCCTGAAAATGTGCTGCCAGTTCAGCCGCAGCACCCACATGATCGAGATGCCCATGCGTCAGCAGAATCTGCGTCGGCGTGATACCACGCTCTGATAGTACGGCGATAATGGTTGCAGCATCGCCGCCCGGATCCACCAGCGCAGCCTGCTGAGTATCGTCACCCCAGATGACAGAACAATTCTGGGAAAATGCGGTGACTGGAATGATGAGGTAGTTCATAGCGCTCCATGACCGACACACGCAGCGCTGTCGGTTTTTACGACCAGTGCCTTACAGGACCGGTGTCAATGTGAACAAAGTTGCTGCGCGGGTAATATCCTACACCACCTGCACGCAGAGATAACGCCGCTTTGCGAACATTGCTCAGGGAAATGCCTTCGATATGGAAGTCCATCGCCTGACCTTTGGTGTGATAACTGTGTTTCGCCACGCCAGGACCGGACTCACGCAACATATTGTTGGTAGCAATGGTGCGATAGCCTGAAACCAGTTGAATCGGTTTACGTGTTCCCAGCGCGGCCTGGAGGCGATAAATCTGATCAAACAAATGTGGATCGATGGTTTTGATCTGATTGGCGCGGTAATCACGGAAGAAGTGATTTAAGCGAGCTAACTCATCCTTGTCATAACTCTTGCCGTTAAAAAACTCTGTTTTGAGGGTTTCACCGGTGTGAAGGTTATTAAGCGTCAAAATACGCGGCCGGGAGGTGGACATCGAGGCCAGTGCAGAGCCAGGAAGAAGTGCCAGACCTGCCGTTGCGCCTCCGATCAGGAGCAATTTGCGACGCTGAGAATCAAAATTAGCCATGAAACGGGGTTACCTGAGATTAAAGCGATAAAAAAATGTGTAAAAAGCACACAAGGCGGAACATTAACGTTAGCCTCAGACTCAGTCAACCCAGAATAAGGGAAAGAAAATGCAGAACCGGCGCAAAATCGCAATTTTGCTGCCGGTTGTATGAAAGTTAACCAGAAAGGAGATGAATTAAATCAATCACTAGAGTAGCAATTGACCAGCTTTGGTCAGCACCTGACTCCCCGAACGGGCCGGATTATCATAATTGTAAATATCTGTACGATATTGCGGTTGACCATCTTCCGCCACCCAGGCCGTCAGATAATAGAGGTTAACCGGGATACGATGACGAATCGGGATGTAGCGCGTGCTACCCTCTTTCAGGGTGTCAGAGATACGGCTGTCATTCCACCCCGCATCCTGAAGCAACAAATCCGCCAGTTCAGACGCCTTATTCACCCGGACACAGCCAGAGCTGAGCGCACGAATATCACGCTGAAACAGGTTGTGGTTCGGCGTATCGTGCAGATAAATGGCATCCGAGCTGGGCATATTGAATTTATAACGCCCCAGCGAATTCATTGCGCCAGGAGCCTGACGGATACGGTAAGGGAAGCTGGCGGCTGAAACCATATTCCAGTCGAGCGTGGAGGGATCGATGACTTGCGCATCAGCGCTCCAGCCTGACAACAGGGTATAACCGTGTTTATAAAGATAACCCGGGTCCTGTTTGACCTTCGGCACAATGTCCTGGCGCACCAGCGAAGTCGGCACATTCCACGGCGGATTGAGCACCACATTATTCAATGCGCTGCGCATCAGCGGCGTTTTGCGATCGGGACGTCCGACGATCACGCGTGACGACAGGATGGTGGCACCATTGTTGTAGTAGGTCAGTGAATAGTTGGGGATATTGACCATGATACCGTTATGCATATCATCCGGCAGCAAACGCAGCCGTTGGATATTGAGTGCCAGCAAGGCGGCGCGCATTTGCGGTGAGACATTCAACCATTCGCGAGTGCGCGGACCAATCGCGCCATCATCGGCCAGGCCTTGCCAATGCTGAAAGCGCTTTACGCCGTCCACCAGCGCAGCATCATAGACATTGTTGGCCGATTGCACGGGATTCGCTGCGACATTACCCGGCGCTTGTGGTGCCTGAGCGGAGAGATCATTCACGTTGGCTGCCGAGGGGCTGACCGCAACGGGCTGCGCACTCTGACTGACCGGCACCGGTGCCACAGGCACAGCATCGTCTGCGGGCGTCGGTGTCGCGCTATGCCCGGTCAACATGCCGGTACGTTGTAAAATCTCACGCAGGGCAGGCACATCATTACTGATTTGGCCGGGCCGCAGCGTACCGCTATCACGTAATTGCGGCCACGGGCGGTTGTCGGTCAACAGGGTTTTCAGCGCTGCGTGCATGGGAGCGTATTGCGGATGTTGCGGCTCAAGCGAGATGACAAAGGCACGGCTTCCACCACCATTTACCGCGTTTTGCCACTGGTTAATCGTCGCAATGGTGGGCATCGCCATCTTGTACGGCACGTTGCTGTACAACCAGGTTTCGCCCTGCGTCGGCACGCCGGAGACAAATTGCAGATAGCCCAACATGGCATCACTCAGCACGATATCGCGTGCCAGCCCTTTTATCGCTGGGTTGGTCAGTAACCCTACCCAGCGCGTAAACTGCGGCTGTACCCCGGATAATGCCACTTCCGCCAGTTGCTGCTGAAACGCCTGCACCGCCGTGCGGTCCTGCCACAACGGCGCCATATTACGGGCGGCATAAATGCCTGCCAGCCCGGGAAGATAGAACGGTTGTTCGCTGGGGCTGAAAACCTGCTGAATCTGACGCTGGCTATCCGCGACCGACAGAGTATGGTGCGTCGTACCCGGTAGCGCTGCGATAATTGCCGCATGGCTGGCCGCCAGTGGCGACAATACCAGTGACAAACTGAGTGCTATGACAGCACGATTAAATCTGCTCTTATTATTCAGCAACATCCCTGGCCCCCTTCTCGCCTAAGACACAGCCGACTCGCTATGCTGTGTACTACCTTATACATATTTTTGAGTATACAAATAAAAACGGCATTTGCCTCTGGTAGCAAATGCCGTTTACACATTAACTGTAGCGATGAATTTTAACCACAATTCCCGCTACGAATTTTCTGTTTCCAGGTCCGGCGCGTTATTTTCTCGCTTCACCGGTGCCGGATCCGCTGAGAAGCCACGCAGGCCCACTACATGAACGTGTTCGGTGTTGTTAAATACCTTACGCACCAGTTTATAAGTGGTCCCTTTTTCCGGACTGATATTTTCCGGGGCGGCAATCACCAACTGCATTTCCAGACGCTCGCACAACTCAAACAAAGTGGCGATGGAACGCGCATCAAGACGCGCGGCTTCATCGAGGAACAGCAGACGGCATGGGGAAATATCTTTGCCACGCAAACGGCGTGACTCCTCTTCCCAGCTCTGCACCACCATCACCAGAATCGACATACCGGTACCGATCGCTTCACCGGTTGAGAGCGCACCACTTTCCGCGCGTAGCCAGCCATCGGAGCCACGGTTAACCTCAACCTCCATCTCCAGGTAGTTGCGGTAATCGAGCAGCTCTTCACCAATGGTCTGTGGCGTACGCTGGCCCATATCGATTTGTGGATTCAGGCGCTGATACAACTTCGCCAGCGCTTCAGAGAAGGTCAGGCGATTGCTGTTAAACAGATCCTGATGCTGTTCATGTTCCTCTGACAGCGTTTCCAGCAGCATCGAGTGCGTTTCACGCACGTTCACGTTCAGCCGCACGCTGCGCACCTGACCAAAGCTGACCGCTTGCAAGCCCTGGTTAAGCTGACGAATACGGTTCTGCTCACGCTGAATGGTTTTACGAATGATGTTGGCGACGCTGCGCGAACTGATCGCCAGCGTCTGCTCGCGCGCCGTCAGCTCCTCCGTAAGGCGGTTCAGCTCAATCTCCATCTGCTCAATCGCTTCCACCGGATCATCGGTACGAATGATGTCCTGACGAATACGCTCACGCAGATGCTGGTAGACCGCGATAAAGAACTGAATTTTACGCTCCGGACGTTTCGGATCTTCCGACATCCGCAATACATCGCGGAGATGTTCGTTATCCGCCACCGCCAGACGCAGGGCGCCCAACGCCTTATCCGACATTGAACGCAATTCATCGCCGCTCAGATAAGCCAGTTCACGACGATGCAGGCGTCGCTCGACACCATTTTCTTTCACCAGGCGCAGCACCGCGCACCAGCCCGCTTTCGCCGTGACAACCTGCTCGCGTATCTGGTGATAATCACGCTCCAGCTTGCGCAATTTCTTCTGTAGGCTGTCCATTTCTGCTTCGCAGAAAGTGAGCTGTTTTTCCAACTGGTTACGACGCGCACGGTTATGGCTTAACGCGGTATAGAGTTCATCGCGGCGGGCGCGTGCACGCTCCTCGGCGCTGGCATCGGCATGCACACCGATGTCCTGCATCTCCTGCTGCAACTCTTTCAACATATCGCGCTTAGCGTCATACGAACTTTTCAGGGAAGCCAGCACCTGGGAATATTGCGTCAACTGAGCCTGATGTTCACGCAGACGTTCGCGGGCGCGACTGCGCTCACCCTCTGCCTGCTCGAGACGCTGACGTAACTTCTCGTTGAGGTCGCTGTTACCGGTCAGCATGCCAGCCGAGTCTTCGTAGCTGAAATGTGCGCGACGCTGAACCACTTCGGTAAGCGCAAACGCCTGCTGACGCGCCTCACGCTGCAACTGCTGCGCCTGCTGATAATCACGCTCCAGCTGATCATGCTGCTGCGGATCGCTCTGTAGCACCGGCAACAACGGCTCCAGTTTGCCGAGTTTGTTACTGTGCTGATGCAGGAAACGCGCCGCTTCCTGTGCTTCTTCGACGCGCTCACGGATCTCTTCACAGCGATCCGCCAACGTATCATCCAACAGCAGCGTCACGCGCGGCAGCAGGCGGTTCAGTTGGGCCACGCCCTCTTTCGCCTGTTCGTACTGCATGCGCTGCTGTTGGTTATCGTTTTCATGCTGACTCAGCGCGCGTTCCAGTTCGCCGCGACGGCTGTTGAGCTGGCGAATCAAGGCTTCCGGGTCTTCGTCAAACGCTACCGCTAAATGGCTGCCGATAAAGCGGCTGAATGACTGATGCAGGCGCTGGGTTTTCTGCACATCAAAGGAGAGCGTTGCATAACGTTCCGCCAGTTGATCGCGTTCGTTGTTTAACAGCTCCAGCTGATTCTCACGCGCGGCACGGCCAAATAGCGGCACCTTCGGGAAGCGGGAGTAGCGCCACTGACGCTCGGCCACCTTCACCACTACCGCGTTTTCCAGCTCATCAACGCCGAAAACGCTGTCATCAAATGACTGCGGATCCCCTTCAATCAGATACAGATCTTCCGGGCAATCTTCCAGGCCATTCAGCAGCTCACGCACCAGTGAGAGATCCGGCACCACAATCGCATGGCGCGATGGACCATAGAGCGCGGAGAAGTACGGCGCATCGTCCAGCGTGACATCATCATAAATTTCAGACAGCAATACGCCGCCAAAACGCTCAGCAAGCTGTGTCAGACGTGCATCTTCTGCACCACCCGGCTGGCTGAGACGTTCGATTTGCTTCTCAACGTCACGTTTACGTGCCGCCACCTCATCACGTTCGACGGTGGTTTCGCGCTCGCGCTCCAGCAACTGCTGCATAAATTCGGTGATTTGCTGGCTGCTGGTCAGCTGCTGTCCGGTTTGCTCGCTCAGCTGCGTCAGAATCTCCTGCGCAGCCAGCCAGTGCGGCGCGCGCGCGGTCAGCGCGGTGATACGCTCACGCAGTTGCTCCAGCTCCTGGCGCATCAGCATACGGCGTTCACCGGCATCGGCAACGCTGCTGCTCAGCTGCTCAATCTGCGCTTCCAGCTCACGCTGTAAGCCTTCCAGCGCATCGGCATCATATTGCTGCCCCTGACGCTTACAGAAATCTGCCAGCAGACGCTCGGCTTCGTTCTGCTCGCGCAGACGCTGTTCCAGCTCGTTCAGACGCAGACGCAGCGAGGAGAGTTGTTCGGCATGATGGCGCTGATTGGCCGCATCACGCAGCAATTCACGCCCGACCTGCCAGGCATCCTGACGGTTAACGTCACCAGCAATGCTGATAACCAGCGCCAGTGCCTGTTCAAATTGGCTGTGCGCCGCTTCAGCAACGCTGAGTTTCTGTTCCAGACGCAACAGTTTTTCGGTCGCTTCTTCTTCGCGAGCCTGAAAAGTTTCCTGCCACTCCGCAGCGTTATCGATGGACAGATCCGGCAATTGACACTGTG
Source organism: Pantoea phytobeneficialis (assembly GCF_009728735.1). Classification (NCBI taxonomy): domain Bacteria; kingdom Pseudomonadati; phylum Pseudomonadota; class Gammaproteobacteria; order Enterobacterales; family Erwiniaceae; genus Pantoea; species Pantoea phytobeneficialis. The sequence continues at coordinate 1,500,832 of NZ_CP024636.1, read as the reverse complement.
TACGGGCTTTATCCAGTGCCTGCAATGCCTGTTGATACTGAATGGCGCGGGTTTGCTGCACATCCAGCGCCTGCTGGAAGTCGGCCAGTTGGCTTTTCAGCTCATCCACTTCCACTTCTGCCGCTTCGGCGCGTGCTTCATTTTCTTCATGCACTTCACGCGCTTCAGCCACCACCTCGTTCTGCTCTTCGAGACGGTAAGTCAGCTCTTCCAGATCGGCATCGTAACGCTCGATCTTCTCCTGCTGACGCATCGCCGTCTGCACCAGATTCAGGTGATCGCTGGCTGCCTGATAATCGGTTTCCAGATCGTTTTCCGCGCCGCTGTGCTCAGACAGCTCTCGCGCCATTTCGATGTGGCGATACTGTTCCGACGCCAGTTGGTTACGGCTGGTAAACAGCTCATTACGCAGTTGCAATGCGCCATCCAGGTGGATGCGACGTTCATTGGCGTGACGCATGTAATCCGCCGAAACGTAGCTGGTCGCTTCGGAGATCAAATGCTTAAACAAATCGCGGTCTGACTGGGTAACGCGAATCGCTTCCAGCGTCATGCGGTTTTCACGCAGTGCCGCTTCCATATCCTGGAAGGCTTTACGCACGCCGCTGTTTTCCGGCAGCAGGTAATCACGTAACGATCGGGTAATGGCGCTGGAGATACCGCCGTATAACGACGCTTCAATCAGACGATAGAATTTGCTGCGATCGCCCGCGGTACGCAGGCGGCGCGGCACCACGCCAAGTTCGAACAACGTGGCATGATAATCCGTTACCGAGCTGTACTGGCGGAACTGCACGCCTTCCTGCGCCTCGACACGATCTTTCACTTCGGTCAGCGGCAACACACGCGCCTGGCGACTGCCGAGGATCTCAGTCAGGATATCGGTAGGTTGTGTATCGGTGGGCAGGCCGTGAATGCTGAACGGCTTGATATCCACCTTCTTATCACGCCCGGCGACCTGTTGCAGACGCACACCCACCACTACGCGCTGATGACGTGAGTTGACGACATCCAGCACCGCATAGCAGACGCCCGCACGCAATTTACCGTGCAAACCTTTGTCGCGCGAACCGGAGGTCGCCCCGGCTTCGGTGGTGTTACGGAAATGCAGCAGCGTCAGATCCGGAATCAACGCCGTGACAAAGGCCGCCATCGTGGTGGATTTACCCGCACCGTTGCCGCCTGACAGCGTGGTCACCAATTCATCAAGATCAAAGGTACGGGCAAAGAAGCCGTTCCAGTTGATCAGCGTTAGCGAACGAAATTTACCGCGTTCAATCATGCCTGTTCATCCTCCGCGTTATCACTCGCTTCATTCTCGGCGTCGTTGTCGCTTTCTTCGGTGGCCGGAGCAGTTGTAATCAGCATGGCCTCACCATCGCGAATCAGACGCAGCTGCGCTTCGCGGGCATCATCACCGCTGCGCACATCCGCCCCGAACCGGAACACCGATTCGGTGATACGGAATTTGCTGCTGTCATTGCCCATAAACCACACCATGCCGAGACGACGCAGGCGGTTCAGTGAAGCACGCATCTTCTCCTGCAACTTGGCACGATCGAGGTCAGAACCGGTGGAGCGCTGGTTCACCAGCTTGAGCAGTTTGCTCTCATCCGCCAGCGACAGCAGCTCATCGTACAGCTCCTGCTGGGTGAAAATGCCTTCGTTGGCAAGACGTTCCGGGCTGAGATAGAGGTAACACAGGATTTTGCCGACCATCATATCCAGCTCGGACAGTACCGAGCGCGGGATCAGCGTGGTTGAACGCGGGCGCAAATAGAAAAAACCTTCCGGCGCGCGGATCAGTTCCACGTTGTAACGCGCATAAAACTCTTCCAGATACTCCTGGTAATCCATCAGGAAAGCATGATTATCCAGCTCTTCGATGCCAATATGGCGTCCTGCGCGTAACTGGCTATCGAGCGCAGGAAAAAGGGGATTTGCCAGTGCCAGCGCCAGTTTGACTGGCATCACTTGTTCAATATTTGTCGATGACATGTGCCTGCACCTTGGCTCCGTATTCATTAATGGTCTGCCATTCCGCAGGCAGACCGGCTAAATCAGCCTCGGCGACGCCAAGACGAACCGCCTGATCGATGACAATGCGCGCCAGATCAAAATGACGCGCGCGCGGATATTGCGCCAGATAGTCACGCATCACCGTCGCGAGGTTAAGGGGTTTGTGTTCCTGCTTATACACCTGTAAGGCTTCTTCAATCATCGCCGCCAGCTGCTCACGAATCTCGTTAAACTCTTCGTACTCCAGCTCCGCCGGCAGCTCGCCCATCACCTCGTCGTTACGCAGCGTCATCTCTTCGTCGCGCATATCAAACAGGCGGTCGGCATTGGCGTAAGTCAGCGCCCAGGGTTGGTCGAAATAGTTTTGTACCGACAAACGTAAACGCTGGGCGAATACGCGGTTCTTGTCCATGTCGATGGCGGTACGAATGAATTTGTGAACATGGCGGTCATAACCGATCCACAGGTCAATAGCCTGCTGGCCCCAGCTGATAATGCGATCCAGCTTGTTTTGCAGATCAAACACCAGCTTGTCGACAAAACCGAGATCCGGGCTGCTCAGGGTAGCGTCCTGGATACGCAGCAGATTGGCCTGCAACTTATCGCCCGCCGCCTCCAGCGTATCCTGCAACTCACGCAGGGTGCCGGAGGTTTCTGACAGCAGCATTTCACAACTGGAGATCGCCGCGCGCCAGTCTTTGTTCAGCAGATCGGCGATATCGGTCTTCACCGCCTGCTGCTGTTCATCCATCAGGCGTTGCGTCATGTCGATACTGTCGAAGATCTCCGCCACCGAATATTTCAGCGGCGCAAACACGTTGCGATGCCAGTGAAATTCATCACCGTCTTCTTCCGCAGCATCCGCCGCACGTTTCAGCTCTTGCGCCACGATCGACAGCTGCATCGACAGACGCAGGGTGGAAAACTCACGCTGGCGAATATAGTAGTCAGTGATACCGATAGCTAACGGCGTCAGGCGGTAAATCGCATGGCCTTCCGTCAGTTCGCTGGTAAAACGGTTGAGCAGACGCTGCCGCACCATATCGTTGATGGCGTTATTGGCACGCACCTGAACGGTTTCGTGGGTTTGTTCGAACGCTTTACTGACATGACGAAATGCGTCAATCAACTCGCCTTCACTCATCTCACCGTCCATCCGCTCACCGTTCAGGGTGGCGATAGCCAGCAAAAACGCCAGACGTTCAACCGGCAGCGCAAGCGAAAAATCGTTCTTGCGCGCCCATGCCACCAGTTCGGGCACCGTCTGGGAAAAATCGCTCATAGTTGGTCCTTCTACCTGGGTTTGCGCGCGGTCACATGGATATAACGCCCTAAACTTAAAAAGGGCTCCTGGCGACAGTAGCGCCGTTCCATCTCAATAATGGACTCAACGTCTTTCACGGCGGCAGACTGTTCTTTCATGTAGTCACAAAAGACACGAATGCCAGCGCGCTGTTCAATCTCAAATCCACAATCTGTCAGCCAGCGATACACCTCTTCGGGATCGCGTGGATAATCGGGCGACAGCGTGCGCTTCTTGCGCTTGGACATATTGGCCTGTAGATAGCCGAAATTGCCAAGGGTCAGCAGGCGCATGGTTAAGGCATGGCGATTAAAAAACATCAGCGACAACACGCCACCGGGCTTCAGGGTGTGCCATAACGCCTGCAATACCACCTCGGGTTGCGCGACCCATTCCAGCACAGCGTGAAACAATACCAGATCAACTGGCTTATCCAAATGTTCGCCGACCTGTTGCGCGCTAATTTGTTTGAATTGCATGTTGTGGCTCACACCCTCGGCAAGGGCATGCGCTTCCGCCAGCTTCAACATCTCCGCAGACAGATCACACAACAACACCTGATGGCCGCGCGCCGCCAGACCGCTGGAGATTTGCCCTACTCCGCCACCGGCATCCAGCACCGACAGCGGCCCGGCGGGCAGCGTCGGCAACAACGTATCCAGCTCATCCCACAGGATCGCCTGACGCACCATGCCTTTTTTGGTGCCATATATGTTCTTTGAAAATCTCTCCGCGAGATCGTCAAAGTTACGATCCTGCATGCTGGTCGCTCCGTTCTGCTGCCTTCAACTTGTGCTATTTTGTCACAGGCGCAATAAGAATGAACCTTTCATCCCGTGGTTAGTGTCTGGCTGCTGTTTTTTCGGCCAAAAGGAGCAATTTTCGATGTTTTTCACGTTAAAAAAAGTGATCGGGGGAATGTTACTGCCCTTGCCACTGCTGCTGTCGTTGATGGCAGCCGGACTTTTATTGCTCTGGTTCAGCCGCTGGCAGAAAAGCGGCAAAATCCTGATATCAATCAGTTGGCTGTTGCTGCTGTTACTCAGCCTGCAACCGGTAGCCGATCGCCTGTTGCTGCCACTGGAAAAGGCCTATCCGACCTGGAACCGTTCTGTCAGCGTCGATTATATCGTGGTGTTGGGTGGCGGATACACCTTTAATCCGGAATGGGCACCCAGTTCGAACCTGATTGGGAATAGTCTGCCTCGGGTGGCTGAAGGGGTGCGTCAATGGCGACGTTATCCGCAGGCGAAGATGATTTTTACCGGTGCGGCAGCAGGAGATAACCCCATGAGCAATGGCCGCGTGGCAGCGATGGTGGCGGAGAGCCTCGGCGTCCCCGACAGCGCAATTATCGTGCTGGACCAGCCTAAAGATACCCGGGAAGAAGCGCAGGCCGTAAAAATCGCCGTGGGGCAACATCCCTTCCTGCTGGTGACATCCGCCAATCATCTGCCACGGGCGATGCAGTTCTTCCAGCGTGCCGGACTTAATCCACTGGCTGCCCCGGCCAATCAACTGGCCATCACCTCGCCATTAAACGGCTGGGAGCGCGCGATCCCTTCACCGTTGTGGCTCAGCCATAGCGAGCGGGCAATTTATGAAACCCTGGGGCAGGCGTGGCAGTCGCTACGCGGTGATGACCTCACCTCATCCCAGCCAGGGGAGTAACTGTTCACGCGCGTTATCAAAGCGTGGACGGTCGAACTGGCCGGTGCTGACCAGGGTATCAATACAATCCCAGAGTTGATACAGCCAGCGCCGCCAGAGAAATCCTTCTGCGACCGGTGCACGCTGCAAATAGTGCTGCAACAGCGAGGCTTCTGCCCCGTTGTCACCCAGCCGCATCAGTTCAAATTCGCGTGGCGCCCACAACACATTGCCGGGTTGTGTCATTGCCACCAGTTGATCACTGCGCACATCCTTCATGATACTCGCCAGCCGCAAGTTGCCGTGGATCAGCACGCAGGGATCGTCAAACCCCTGAAATAATCGGGTCAGTTGCTGACGGCTACGAAACAGAATTTGCCGATCGTCGAGGGTGAAATCGGGGGGCGACAGGTAGCCTAACGTTGACCACAACACCTCGACCCGCTGCTGATACCAGGCAGGCCAGTTGTTTTCCTGAATGCTGTCGATGCTGCCGACCAGTCCATGACTGTCAATGCGATGCCACGCCAGTAAGCCTTCAACCACCTGCTCGCAAAGCTGCCCCCAACGTGCAGCCGTTCGCGCGGGCGCTTCGGCAGACACACCATTGAGACGTGCCATCAGCAACATTTCGTGTACCGGTTTCTGCTGGCTGAGTACCAGGCCAAACACCGCCGGTACTGCAATTAATCCATCGCGGCCCAGCATCGCCAGCTTTTTGGCTTCCAACGCTGCGCGCCCCTGATGACGGAAATATTTCGCGACAACCGGCATCGGTTTATCGGCGGCGTCATATAACGCGTAAAGCCGCGATTGGGATTGTTCACTGATGGTTTCAAGACGGCCGACGCTTTCACCAAGCACCAGCGTGAGTTCTGAGCGAAGCTGTTCCATGCGTCATCCTCCTGAGAAAGTGACTTAAATATCCTGGAGGTCACGGTAGCGCAGAGCGATGCGCCAGATCAAAGAACAGCAGGGCCAGCCGCAAAAGCTGGCCGCTGCGGGATTAAGCCTGCATGGCAGCGCGAACGCGCAACAGGTCTTCCGGGGTGTCAACACCAACGCTGGGCACCGTTTCTGCTACGGCGACATGGATCTTCTCGCCATACCACAAGACACGCAACTGCTCGAGCAACTCAATCTGCTCCAGCGGGCAGGGTTGCCACGAGATATAACGACGGACAAAGCCAGCGCGGTAAGCATAGATACCAATATGACGCAGCAGCGTATCGCCAGCCTGCTCGCGCGATTTCGCGTAACGCTCGCGATCCCACGGAATCGTGGCGCGCGAGAAGTAAAGTGCATAACCCTGCGCATCAGTAACCACTTTTACCGCATTTGGGTTGAACGCTTCTTCCGCATCACGGATGGGCACCGCAAGGGTCGCCATACCCGCATCAGCCTCAGCCAGGTTTGCCGCCACCTGGCGCACAATCGCTGGCGGGATCATCGGCTCGTCACCCTGCACATTGACAATGATGGTGTCATCCGGGAACTGATATTTTTCAATCACTTCCGCCAGGCGCTCGGTACCGGAATGATGATCAGCACGCGTCATGCAGACTTCACCACCTGCCGCTTCTACCGCCGCCGCAACATCAGGATGATCCGTGGCAACAATCACCCGATCGGCACCGGATTCACGCGCACGTTCCATCACATGCACCACCATCGGTTTACCAAGAATATCCACCAATGGCTTGCCCGGCAGACGCGTAGAAGCGTAGCGCGCCGGAATAATGGCGACGAAACTCATGGATGGATCTCTTCAACAGACAAGGTTCGCGCTTCGTTTTCCAGTAATACCGGAATACCATCGCGCACCGGGAATGCCAGCCCATCGGGTTTGCAGATTAACTCCTGCTGTTCTTTGTTGTAGTACAGTTTTCCATTGCAAACCGGGCAGGCCACAATTTCAAGCAAACGGTGATCCATAATCTCCTCCATACCGGATCGATTCGTCAGGTAATAAGCATACCATAGCGTAGCGCGAGACAACGTGCCGGAATCCACTACGCAGTTATTGTCCAGCGATCTGACCAGGCAGCACGCAATGCCGATGGTGCCTGTTCAATCAACACTTCACTGGCCCCCTGCCATTGGGCAAATCGCGTGATGGCACGCTGAACGTCATTGACAAAGCTGGCCGTCACACGTACCCCCTCCTCCAGCCAGAAAGCGCGGATCACCAATTGCTGCGCCTGGCGATCCATCTTCGCATCGAGCCGACCTTTCAGTACGCCACGATGCAAAACCGGCAGCACAAAGTAGCCGAACTTACGCTTCTCCGCTGGCGTATAGCATTCGATGCGGTAGTCAAAATTGAACAGTTCCAGCGCCCGGCGTCGATCCCATACCACCGGGTCAAAGGGAGAAAGCAGCGCGGTATGGGTGGCTGCCGACGATTTTTCCAGTTGCGGGAGTAACTCATGATGCAGCCACATCTCGCCCAGTTGCTCAACCTGCACCGGAATAATCTCGCCCCGCTCCTGCGCGGCCTCAAGCCAGGGTTTCAATGCAACCCGCTTCAGCCGATAGTAATCAGCCAACCAGGTGGGGCGGAAAATACCCAGACTACGCGCGCTGTGGTTGAGCATACTGACCACAGCGTCCTCTTCACTGAGCGCGTGCTGCTCATCATCCCAGTCCGGCATCACCCGTTGCTGTAGGTCATACACTCGATGGAAATTGCGGCGTTCTACCACCATCAACTCCCCTGCACTAAACAAGTTTTCCAGATGGCGTTTATGCGGCTTCCACGCCCACCAGCCCGGTTTACTGTGCTTTTCCGTGGCAAAATCAGCGGCACGCACCGGACCGTTAGCGTTGATATGCTCCAGCAGGTCGGCAATCTCCTGCTGATGCTCTTCAACCCACTGCGCGTTATATTTCCAGCCAAGGCGCGAAGGATCGAGCATGCGATGGCGCAGCAACGGGTAGTCTTCACGCGGGATAAAACAGGCTTCATGCGCCCAGTACTCAAACAACTCGCCCGATGCCAGCGACTCATCCAGCCAGGTTATCGGGTAGTCACCAAGACGGCTGAATAACACCAGATAGGGGCTGCGCGCCACCACATTGATGGTGTCAATTTGCAGCAATGACATCTGACGGATAGTGGCATGAATATCAGCGAAACGGGCCCGCCGCCCGGCAGGCCGAAGCAGCCCCTGAGCGGAAAGATGGAGATTGCGAGCGGTCTGTAAAGAGAGGGAATCAGCGCGGGTCATTACTCAGTTTCCCTGTCAGTTTTAGCGCGATTTTGCGTCGCGGGCGTTGAGACAAAGTTGCGTGATGTCATCTAACAGCACAGGCAAGGACGCCCCTGCAAGATGCGCATCGACGGGTAAATACCACCAGTTTTCACGCGCAAACGCGCGGCATTTCACTGCATCTTTTTCCGTCATCAGCAGACACTGCCCTTGTTGCGTCAGGCTGCTTAATTCGGCTTCGCTATAAGCGTGATGGTCAGCAAAAGCGATTTCCGCAACAGGCTGTAACCCTTGCTGCTTCAGGGTAGTGAAGAAACGAGGCGGATGCCCAATACCGGCCATGGCGATCACCGATGGCAACTGTGCCAGGCTGGCGCTTTGCCCGGTAACGAGATTTATCGCCTGACCTGGTTGTAATGTCATAGCGATTTCACGACCACTGGCTTCACCACCGTTCACGATAACGGCATCAACCTGATCAAGACGGGAAGCTCGTTCGCGCATTGGCCCGGCGGGCAACCACCAGCCATTGCCGAAACGACGTACGCCATCCACCACGACCCACTCGCGGTCACGTTGCAGAGCGTAATGCTGCAATCCATCATCGGTGATAATCACATCCAGCTGCTGCCGGGACAATAAGGCCTCGACGGCAACACGACGTTGCGGGGCCACCGCGACCGGCGCACCGGTACGTTGAGCTATCAACACCGGCTCATCACCTGCCAGCTCGGTGGACGTTTCGGCATCGACTAACAGTGGATAACGTTCAGCTTTACCACCATAGCCGCGCGACACTATCCCAGGACGCAGACCTCGTTGTTGCAACGCCTGCACCAGCCAGATAACCACCGGTGTTTTGCCGTTACCGCCAGCAGTGAGATTACCCACCACAATCACCGGACAGGGCGCACGCCAGCTTTTACGCCAGCCACGCTGGAAACTGAGGCGAATCAGCCAGCTGACTGCCCCATACAGCAGGCTGAGCGGCCATAACAGCAGCCACAGCGGCGAACGCCCACTCCAGATGCGTTCAATCATTGGCCAAACTGCAATTTGTGAAGTTGTGCATAAGCTCCTTTTTCGGCCAGCAGAACCTCATGCGTACCACGCTCAACAATACGACCATCTTCAACCACCACGATTTCATCCGCTTTTTCGATGGTTGAAAGACGGTGCGCAATCACGACCGAGGTGCGATTTTTCTGCAATTCATCCAACGCCGACTGAATCGCACGTTCAGACTCGGTATCCAGAGCAGAAGTCGCTTCATCAAGGATCAGGATTGGGCAATCACGCAATAAAGCACGGGCAATGGCGATACGCTGACGTTGGCCGCCGGAGAGCAGCACACCATTTTCGCCGATGACGGTATCAAGCCCGTTATCCATTTTTTTGATGAAATCCATCGCATGCGCCATAGTCGCAGCCCGCTCAACCTCTTCGCGGCTGTACTGTTCATTGCGTGCATAAGCGATGTTATTCGCGATGGTGTCGTTGAACAAATGCACATTCTGCGACACTAACGCCACCTGGTTACGTAACGAACCCAGGGTGTATTCGCGTAAATCGTGTCCGTCCAGCAGGATTTCACCCTGTTGAATATCGTAAAAGCGGGTCAGCAGACTCGCCATGGTAGATTTACCTGAACCTGAACGACCCACCAGTGCCACGGTTTTTCCGGCCGGTAAGCTCAGATTGATATCGCGCAACGCCGGAGTATCACGGCCAGGGTAAGTGAAGGTTACATGACGGAATTCCACATCACCTTTAGCGCGTTCCAGCTGACGCGTACCGCTGTCATTCTCCTGCTCGCTATCCAGAATGCTGAACAGCGTCTGACAAGCCGCCATACCACGCTGGAACTGCGCATTAACGTTAGTCAGCGACTTAAGCGGGCGCATCAGGGCGATCATCGAGGAGAACACCACCGTGATGGTACCGGCGGTCAATGTATCCATTACGCTTGGGAAGCTGGCAGCATACAGCACAAAAGCCAGCGCCAGAGAAGCGATCAGCTGAATAACCGGGTCAGAGATAGACGAGGCAGAAACCAGTTTCATGCCCTGTTGACGCATCTGATTGCTGACGCGTGCAAATCGCTGGGACTCTACTTCCTGGCCGCCAAAAATCAGCACCTCTTTGTGCCCTTTCAGCATTTGCTCGGCGCTGGTTGTCACCTGTCCCATGGTGTTCTGCATGGTTTTGCTGATATTACGGAAGCGTTTTGAGACGTTGCGAATCGCAAAGGAAACGATCGGTGCCAGAACAATCAGGATCAATGACAGCTGCCAGCTGTAGTAAAACATCATGATGAACAGGCCGATGATCGATGCACCTTCACGCACCACCGTAACCAGCGCACTGGAAGACGATGAAGCGACCTGCTCGGAGTCATAAGTGATACGAGACAGCAACGTACCTGTCGACTGCTGGTCAAAGAAGGCCACCGGCATACCCATCATGTGACTGAACAGGCGACGACGCATATTCATCACTACGTTGCCGGAAACCCACGAAATGCAATAGCTAGAAATATAACTGGTTATTCCGCGCATCAGCATCAAACCGATTACCGCCAGCGGCATCCACAACAGCACGGATTTGTCAGCTTTACCGAAGCCGTCATCCAGTAAAGGTTTCAACAGGGAGAGCATTAAGGTGTCGCCTGCCGCATTGAGTATCAGCGCCACAGCAGACACGAATAAGCCAGCTTTGTGGGGCGCAATCATCGGCCAGAGTCGGCGAAATGTCTGCCACGTTGAGAGATCTTTGTCTTGTTGCATTATTTAGTCACGCTGTTTGAAATAGCCGCTCATTCTACCTGGATTCACGTTTGACGCCAAACCACTGATGATACCAGCGGGGCTTTATTTGCTCTCTTAACCCTTTTATTTGCCAATGACCTGCACGGATCCCTATCTGTATCTGGCCGGATTGGGCGGTGTCATGCCAATGATAACCCTGCTGCTGATAGGTGCTAATCACCGTCTTCGCTGGCATCCGCCAGGCGTTATAACGTGCCACAGAGGCAATCGCGACCTCCCCGGAGACATTACGCAACAACAACGCGCTGGAAGAGGTTCGACTACCATGATGAGGCACCTGTAAAATGGTTGAGGCCAGTGCCTGCTTTTGCTGCGCGACCAGCATCCTTTCAGCCTCCCGCTCAATATCCCCCGTCAACAGTAAACTCACTTTGCCATCATCGATCCGTACCACACAGGAGTCGTTATTTTCGCCTCTGGAGGAGCCACGAGGCGGCCAGAGTACGCTAAAACGAAGTTTCCCCCAGTGCCACTCTTCCCCTTGATAACAGGTGAGATGGTTGGGTTCAGCCAATGCGCTACGCACGGGTGTGCCAGGGTGAGCGGCGATAATTGATGCCAGCCCACCACGATGGTCCAGATGCTTATGGCTCAAAATTATTGACTGTAAGACTCTGTTTTTACGCTGCAACCAGGGAAGGATGACCCGGCTCCCTGCATCACCGTATGTCCAGCGAGGGCCTGTATCGTATAACACTGCCTCATCCCCCTGAGAAATGACGATCGCCAGGCCATGCCCAACATCGATCATATCGATTTGCCAGTCATCTCGTGGCTCACTGACGCGCCACAGCAGCAAAGTGATGGCAATACTGCAACATTGCAGAGGGGCGCGAAAAACAATGCCACTACGCCAGGCAAACATCCCGCCCCACAGCAACAGCATCGCTGGCAATGCATCACTCCATGGCAACCAACCCGCGGGAAGCCATGCCAGCCCAGACATCACTTGGTGGACCGACTGATCCGCCAGCCACCATAATCCACTGGCAAACGAAGTCACAGGCATCACCATCGCCAGCAATATCAGCGGCACCGTGATAAATGAGATTATCGGTACTGCCAGCAGATTAGCCAGCAACGCACTGAGGCTAATGCCCTGAAACAGCCATATTTGCAGTGGCGCCATCAGCAACATCATCCCCAATTGCAAATGCAGCAATTGCAAACCCCACCAGCGACGCCCGTTACGAAACCTTGCAGGTAATGCAAACCATTGATACCAGATTAGCAGCGCCGCTACAGCCAGGGCTGATAACCAAAAACTCTCTGACAAAACAGTGAGCGGATCCAGCGCCAGCAACAAGCCAACACATAATGTCCACACCTGCCAGCCACTCAGTTGCCAGCCCGCAATGCGTAGTCCTATCCATAGCGTCAGGGCGAGCAAGGCACGCTGTGCCGGTGGATGGCTGCCAGATATCCAGCAATAAATCGCGGCAGTGCACCCACTGGCTATCAAAGGAAACAGATAATTAATCCGTCGGGCGTGGAGCACCCATTGCAGCATCCGCATAAATAGCCAACCAACACTGGCTGCCAGTGCGATATGCATACCCGAAATTGCCATCAGATGCGCTGTTCCCGTTTCGCGTAGAATGCGACGCTGATCTTCTGTCATCGATTCCCGCATACCAAAAGCCAGCGCCTGGACAATTGCCGGGGCTTGCATCACCGCAAATGCCGGAAGGTGATAATTGATCAGTCGGGCGCGCCAGCTACACGTTGGATTCAACACCTGGCGTGCCGCGATAACGCCCTGCACAGGTTTGTGTTGTGCCAGGGCAAAGCGCTGTGCATCAAACTCGCCTTCGTTGAGGCGCGCATGCACGGCACGTAAACGTAATTGCATACGCCAGCGCTGTCCGCTGCAAAAGGGTTCCCCTTCCCCGCTGTGGTTTAGCGTGGCAAAGAGCGGTGGAAACTGATATCGCCCATTGATTTGCAGCAGTTGAACCGTCAGTTGTTTATTGTCCTGACGCACATCCGTTACCCGTACGATAGCGTCTACCGGTGCCTGCGTCAGTTGGTCAATAGTGCTGACCATTTGCCGGGCCTCAGCCAATGCCCAGGTCATCAGGAGTAAAGTCACGCCGACGAGACGTAACCAGGGAAGAGGTTGCAGACTCAGTAACAGTGCGCTGCCCCCCATCGCCCACAGGATGTCATTACCGGGTAAGTCAGGTATCAATCCTAATGGCAATGCAGCAAGCATCATCAGTCGCGCCAGCACTATCCATGTTATCTGCATCTTTCTTCTCCGTGAAAGGAGAACAGAGTGTGCCAGAGGTGATCGCGTTATTCGCGCCAGGCGTTAACGATTCTGGAGGCAGCTCCAGAGATAATCAGGCTTTTGCAGTGGTATTACATTAATTCTGGAGCTCGATTGTCATCAGGCAAAAAAAAACGACACCAGATGGTGTCGTTTTCACTGTTCGGTAACGGCTTAGCCGTAAATATTCGCACGGTCACGCAATTCTTTGCCCGGTTTGAAGTGGGGAACGTATTTACCTTCCAGATCCACTTTGTCACCCGTTTTCGGGTTACGTCCGGTACGCGGTGCGCGGTAGTGCAAAGAAAAGCTGCCGAATCCCCGGATTTCAATGCGCTCGCCTTGTGCCAACGTTGTGGCCATATGCTCGAGCATCTCTTTAACCGCATCCTCAACGACTTTCGCCGGAATATGAGTCTGCTGGCCAGCAAGTCTTTCAATCAGTTCTGACTTGGTCATGTAACCTCCGGTTAATCCCTGTTTGGAAAGGTATGACAGCTTTTACCGAAACCGGGCAGCTTACGCCGCCCGGTGCTTCGGGTCGATTACTCGCCTTTAGCCGCTTTGAACGCTTCAGCCATAGCGTTAGAGAAGTTGCCTTCTTCCTGTTTGGTGTTAACAGTGTTGATAGCTTCTTTCTCGTCAGCCTGGTCTTTCGCACGTACAGACAGACTTACAACGCGGTTCTTACGGTCAACGCCAGTGAATTTAGCTTCAACGTCGTCACCAACACTCAGAACCAGAGTTGCGTCTTCGATACGGTCCAGTGAAGCTTCAGAAGCGCGCAGGTAACCCTCTACGCCATCAGCTAATTCTACTGTAGCACCTTTCGCGTCAACTGCAGTGACTTTACCAGTCACGATAGCGCCTTTCTTGTTCAGGGTGATGTAGTTGTTGAACGGATCTTCAGCCAACTGTTTCACACCCAGAGAGATGCGCTCACGCTCTGCATCAACCTGCAGTACAACGGCAGCGATTTCGTCGCCTTTTTTGTACTCACGAACGGCTTCTTCGCCAGTCGCGTTCCAGGAGATGTCAGACAGGTGAACCAGACCGTCGATGCCACCGTCCAGGCCGATGAAGATACCAAAGTCAGTGATTGACTTGATTTTACCTTCAACGCGATCGCCTTTGTTGTGGGTCTCTGCGAACTGCTGCCATGGGTTAGATTTGCACTGCTTCAGACCCAGGGAGATACGACGACGTTCTTCGTCGATGTCCAGAACCATAACTTCAACCACGTCGCCCACGTTAACAACTTTAGACGGGTGGATGTTTTTGTTGGTCCAGTCCATTTCAGAAACGTGTACCAGACCTTCAACGCCTTCTTCGATTTCTACGAAGCAGCCGTAATCAGTCAGGTTGGTTACACGACCGGTCAGCTTGGTGCCTTCCGGATAGCGTTTAGCGATAGCTACCCACGGATCTTCGCCCAGCTGTTTCAGGCCCAGAGATACACGGGTACGCTCGCGGTCGAACTTCAGCACTTTAACAGTGATTTCGTCGCCCACGTTGACGATTTCGCTCGGATGCTTAACGCGTTTCCAGGCCATGTCAGTGATGTGCAGCAGGCCGTCAACGCCGCCCAGGTCCACGAATGCGCCGTAGTCAGTGAGGTTCTTAACGATACCTTTGACTTCCATGCCTTCCTGCAGGTTTTCCAGCAGCTGATCACGTTCAGCGCTGTTTTCAGATTCGATAACTGCGCGGCGAGAAACAACCACGTTGTTACGTTTCTGATCAAGCTTGATTACTTTGAATTCAAGCTCTTTGCCTTCCAGGTGCAGGGTGTCGCGAACTGGACGCACGTCTACCAGTGAACCCGGCAGGAACGCACGAATACCATTCAGCTCAACTGTGAAGCCACCTTTAACTTTGCCGTTGATAACACCGGTAACAGTTTCAGCATCTTCGTAAGCTTTTTCCAGCGTGATCCAAGCTTCGTGACGTTTAGCTTTTTCACGGGACAGCAGGGTTTCACCGAAGCCGTCTTCTACTGCGTCCAGAGCAACGTCAACTTCGTCACCCACCTGGATTTCCAGTTCGCCAGCTGCGTTCTTGAACTGCTCTGCAGGGATTGCAGATTCAGATTTCAGACCCGCATCAACCAGAACTACGTCTTTGTCGATAGCAACAACGACGCCACGAACGATGGAACCCGGACGGGTTTCGATTTCTTTCAGGGACTCTTCAAAGAGTTGAGCAAAAGATTCAGTCATATTGATAATCTTCAGGATTCTTCAATTTAACGTCCACCTGACGTCATTGTCGGATGGGGTTGTTTCACATGCCCGGCACCGGATCCGTGGTACAGGGTTACAGCAATTCGGTTACCGAAAATATTAAATGCCCAGCTTCTGGCGGGCATAATCAAGTGCCATTTCAATGACTTGCTCAATTGACATGCTGGTTGAATCCAGCACCAGAGCATCGGCAGCAGGCACCAAAGGGGCGATTGCGCGGTTACGGTCGCGGTCGTCGCGTTCCTTTATCTCGGCTAAAAGGCGATCAAAGTTAACACTAAAGCCCTTCTCCTGCAACTGTAGCATACGGCGATGAGCACGCTCTTCTGAACTGGCATCAAGGAAGATTTTTACCGGTGCATCGGGGAAAACGACTGTCCCCATGTCACGACCATCAGCAATTAAACCCGGCTCCTCACGGAAAGCCCGCTGACGACGTAACAGCGCTTCACGTACCCGTGGGAAGGCGGCAACGCGTGACGCGGTGTTGCTCACTTCCTGAGTACGGATTTCACCGGTCACGTCTTCACCTTCCAGAATGACCTGCATCTCACCATCAACGGAAAGAAAACGCACGTCGAGGTGAGCAGCCATCGGAACTAAGGCCTCTTCAGACTCGATATCCACCTGATGATGGATCGCAGCCAAAGCCAGGACGCGATATATCGCGCCCGAATCCAGCAAGTGCCACTGCAATGACTCCGCCATCGCTTTACACAAGGTTCCCTTCCCTGCACCACTAGGCCCATCGATGGTAATAACCGGGGCGATTGCCGTCATTGTTTTCTCCTGTTGCTGAATGCGTATTTTCAGCCGGCATGGCTGTGCGGATTGCGCAGCATTATACGCTGACCGCGTCAGGTTCGTTACCCCTTAGCGCAGACAGCGTTATAAATTTGGGCAGAATCGGAGGAATTTCCGGTACTAAGGCCAGGAGAAAGTAAAGTCACCCGGTAGGGAAAGCCACCGGGTGTCAGTATCAGGACGTGTGGCTGATTTTCGCCAACTGCTGAAAATAGTCAGGGAAGGTTTTTGCGGTACAACCTGGATCAAGGATTGTCACAGGCGTATCTGACAGAGCGACCAGCGAGAAACACATTGCCATGCGGTGGTCGTTGTAGGTGCCGATATCGGCATGCTGCAACTGCGCAGGCGGGGTGATACGAATGAAATCGTGCCCTTCTTCAACTTCAGCACCGACTTTACGCAGTTCAGTCGCCATCGCGGCCAGACGGTCAGTCTCTTTAACGCGCCAGTTATAGATGTTGCGCATCAGGGTGGTACCGTTAGCAAACAATGCCGTGGTCGCAATGGTCATCGCGGCATCAGGAATATGGTTCATATCCATATCGATTGCGTTCAGAGAACCGCGAGTACAGGCAATGTAATCCTCACCCCATTCAACGGTGGCACCCATTTTTTCCAGCACATCGGCAAAACGGATATCACCCTGCACGCTGTTACGTCCAATACCCGTAACACGCACGGTCCCGCCTTTAATTGCCGCAGCAGCGAGGAAATAGGAAGCTGAAGAGGCATCACCTTCGACCAGATAATCGCCCGGTGATTGGTACTGCTGCTGCCCTTTAACGACAAAGCGTTGGTAATTCTGGTTATCAACTTCAACACCGAAACAACGCATCAGATGCAATGTGATATCAATGTAGGGTTTTGATACCAGATCACCTTTGATCGTGATGGTGGTGTCCTGCTCTGCTAAAGGCGCCGTCATTAATAACGCCGTCAAAAACTGGCTGGAAACACTACCGTCAACACTCACTTCACCGCCGTTAAAGCCCCCTTTGAGCAGTAACGGTGGATAGTCGGTCTGCTCCAGATAATCGATTTTAGCTCCGCCCTGACGCAGTGCATCAACCAGGTGACCAATCGGGCGCTCTTTCATCCGCGGCTCACCGGTCAGCACGATAGATTGCTGGCCAAGGCACAATGCGGCAGCCAGTGGACGCATCGCTGTGCCGGCATTACCCAGAAAAAGTTCCAGCGGTTGATCTGCGTGCAGTGGACCAGCATTACCGGTCACCTCACAAACAGTGCGATCCGCAGAGAGCGTATAGCTCACACCCAGCGCTTTCAGCGCGTTAAGCATATGCTTAACATCATCACTATCCAGCAGGTTGGTCAGGCGTGTGGTACCTTTTGCCAGCGCTGCCAGCAGCAGTGCACGGTTAGATACGCTCTTGGAACCCGGTAGGTTTACCGTGCCATCAACACGAGCAATGGGTTGTAGTGTCAGGGAGTCCTGCATGTGAAACTCAATCTCCAGAAAAGAAGAAACCCCGTCTGAAAACAACGGGGTCTGGTACCAGTCAAACTGGCATATATGAATAATTAACCGTGGCGACGCTCAAAATCGACCATGAAATCGGTCAGGGCTTTTACACCTTCCAGCGGCATCGCATTGTAAATCGAGGCACGCATACCACCAACCACGCGATGACCTTTCAGCGCGTGCAGGCCAGCTTTGAGCGATTCTTCGAGGAATACTTTGTCCAGCGCAGCATCTGCCAACTGGAAAGGCACGTTCATACGTGAACGGTTTTCCGCCGCAACATCGTTACGGTAGAAGTCGCTGCGATCAATCACACCGTAAAGTAGATCAGCTTTAGCCTGATTCTGCTTGTCCATATCGGCCACACCGCCTTTCTCTTTCAGCCATTTGAAGACCAGGCCAGAGAGATACCAGGCAAATGTCGGTGGGGTGTTGAACATGGAATCGTTCTCCGCCAGCACCTTGTAATCGAGAATGGACGGCACATAGCTGTGTGCTTTGCCCAGCAAATCTTCACGTACGATAACCAGCGTCAGGCCTGCCGGACCGATATTTTTCTGCGCACCCGCATAGATCACACCATAACGGCTGACATCAATCGGGCGTGACAGGATGGTTGATGAATAGTCGGCCACCACCACTTTGTCGCCAAAGTCTGGCTGTTCATCAATCGCGATACCATCGATAGTTTCATTTGGGCAAAAATGCACATAGGCCGCATCATTGCTCAGTTGCCATTCGCGCATCGGCAGAATCGCACGCTTACCATCACGGGTGGTTTTTACATCAATGGTATTTGGCGAGCAGTATTTTTCCGCTTCTTTGATTGCACTGTGCGCCCAATAGCCGCCATCAATGTAGTCAGCAGATTTAGCAGCACCCAGCAGGTTACCAGGGATAGCCGCAAACTGCGCACGCGCACCGCCATGACAGAATAAAACTTTGTAGTTGGCGGGGATTTTCAGCAGATCGCGAAAGTCTTTCTCAGCCTCTTCCGCCACCTGAATAAATTCTTTACTACGGTGACTGATTTCCATCACCGAGGTGCCTAACCCGTGCCAGTTTGTCAATTCTTGTTCTGCACGACGGAGCACTTCAACCGGCAGCATCGCTGGACCGGAGCTAAAATTATAAACCTGCGTCATTTCCCCTCACCACTGTCATATCGAACGGTTATGAATACCCTACCGGTTTTATCATTGCCTCTGGATGGCTGCAATCATTTATCCAACCGCGATCACATTTCCAGAGCCAGCTCCACCGCAGCTTATGTCATAAATGTAATCGACAATGGAATTTTGTGAGGTTTATCTGCGAAGTAAAATCAGAATGCCGCCAGGCGGATAAAAACCCGTAACATAAGCGAGAGAGAAACTTCGCCAACCGAATAGCGAATTGCGTGCAAAACCCGTATTATTGCGCGCTTTACGCCCACCCCATTGACTTAGAGAGCGCCATCATGACGCAAACTTTTATTCCAGGTAAAGACGCTGCACTGGAAGACTCCATTTCACGTTTCCAGCAAAAATTGCAGGATTTGGGTTTTAACATTGAAGAAGCCTCCTGGCTGAACCCTGTCCCTCATGTGTGGTCAGTCCATATTCGCGATCGTGACTGCCCGCTGTGCTTTACCAACGGTAAAGGTGCCAGCAAAAAGGCCGCGCTGGCTTCTGCGCTGGGCGAATACTTTGAGCGCCTCTCAACCAACTACTTCTTTGCTGACTTCTGGCTGGGTGAGTCCATCGCTAAAGGCGAGTTTGTCCACTATCCCAACGAGAAGTGGTTCCCCTTACCTGAAGATGGCAGCCTGCCAGCAGGGATCCTCGATACTCGCCTGCGTAAATTCTATGATCCTGAAGATAGCCTGAGCGCGAGTGACCTGATCGACCTGCAATCCGGCAATGCTGAGCGTGGCATTTGCGGCCTGCCCTTTACACGTCAGTCAGACCAGCAGACCGTCTATATTCCGATGAATATTATCGGCAACCTGTATGTGTCCAACGGAATGTCAGCAGGTAACACCGCTAACGAAGCGCGTGTACAGGGACTGTCCGAGGTGTTCGAGCGCCATATTAAAAACCGCATCATTGCTGAATCCATCAGCCTGCCAGAAATTCCTGAAGCCGTTATGCAGCGCTATCCTGGCGTGGTTGAGGCCATCGCACGTCTGGAAGCTGAAGGCTTCCCGATTTTTGCCTATGACGCCTCCCTCGGCGGTAAATACCCGGTGATCTGTGTGGTGCTGTTCAACCCAGCGAACGGCACCTGTTTCGCTTCATTTGGTGCACATCCTGATTTTGGTGTGGCGCTGGAGCGTACCGTTACCGAGCTGCTGCAAGGTCGTGGCCTGAAAGATCTCGACGTGTTCACGCCGCCAACCTTCGATGATGAAGAAGTTGCCGAGCATGCCAACCTGGAAACCCACTTTATTGATTCAAGCGGTCTGATTTCCTGGGATATGTTCAAAGACGATGCCGACTATCCGTTTGTTGACTGGAGCTTTGCTGGCAGCACACATGAAGAGTTTGACACGCTGATGGCTATCTTCCGCGCTGAAGATAAAGAAGTGTACATCGCCGATTACGAGCATTTGAGCGTGTATGCCTGCCGCATCATTGTACCGGGCATGTCTGATATTTACCCGGCGGAAGACTTGCTGCTGGCAAACAACAACATGGGCGCACCGCTGCGTGAAACCCTGCTGGCCCTGCCGGCGAGCCAATGGGAGCCGGAAGCCTATCTGGATCTGATCACCCAACTGGATGAAGAAGGTCACGATGACTTCACCCGTGTTCGCGAATTGCTGGGTCTGGCATCGGGCAAAGACAATGGCTGGTTTACGCTGCGTATTGGCGAGCTGAAAGCCATGCTGGCACTGGCTGGTGGTGACCTCGATCAGGCACTGATCTGGACTGAATGGACGATGGAATTTAACCAGTCAATCTTCAGTGCTGAGCGTGCTAACTACTACCGCTGCCTGCAAACCCTGCTGCTGCTGGCTATGGAAGAGGAACGCGATCCGGTTCAATACCACCGCGCCTTTATCCGTATGTACGGTGAAGCAGCCGTTGACGCGGCATCAGCCGCTATCAGCGGTGAAGCGCCGTTCTACGGCCTGCAAGCCGTGGATTTAGATTTGAAAGCCTTCCCGGCTCATCAGTCGTTGCTGGCAGCTTATGAAAAGTTACAGGCGGCCAAACGTCGTTATTGGTTAGCGAAATAAATAGCCTTATTTTGCTGTAAAAGGTCAGATAATGCCCAAAAAGGCGCTGAATAACTTCAGCGCCTTTTTTTATTCTCAGAGGCTTTACCTTTCTCAGGAAAATTTCAGATAACATTTTAGACTCAAGCAATAATATTCGTTAACAATTCAACTTTTCCATCGTTGCGTTTCTCAACAATATTTGCAAATATTAAAAAATATTTATTTGATAATATTCAATTGGTTAATTCGGTTTCGCTTATCCAAAAGCCCCTGACACCCCCACCCCACCGGCCAAATATGATCCATATCAAATCCTGTCCTATACTCCTTTGTTAGTATTAATCCCAGATAATTCCTGGAGAGCGTTAGTGTGAAAACTGACAACCCGTTTAATTCATTATTACCGGCGGCAATGGCAAAGGTTGCTGAAGATGCCGGGGTTTATAAAGCCACTAAACACCCCTTAACCACCTTCTTTCTTGCCATAACCGCTGGCGTATTCATTTCTATCGCTTTTGTGTTCTATATCACCGCCACCACCGGTAGCGGCGCGATGCCTTACGGCATGGCAAAACTGATTGGCGGCATCTGCTTCTCTCTGGGATTAATGCTGGTGGTGGTGTGCGGTGCTGACCTTTTCACCTCCACCGTGCTGATTGTGGTGGCTAAAGCCAGCGGTCGCATCACCTGGGCACAGCTGGGGCGTAACTGGTTAAATGTTTATATCGGTAACCTGATTGGCGCACTGTTTTTTGTCGCGCTAATTTGGCTCTCTGGCGAACATATGGTTGCAAACGGCGCGTGGGGCTTAAACGTTCTGCAAACTGCTGACCATAAAATGCATCATAGCTTTATTGAAGCCGTTAGCCTTGGCACCCTTGCCAACCTGATGGTGTGCCTGGCGGTATGGATGAGTTACTCCGGCCGCAGCCTTCTCGACAAAATGGTGGCGATGATTCTGCCTGTCGCTATGTTTGTTGCCAGCGGCTTTGAGCACAGTATCGCTAACATGTTTTTGATTCCGATGGCGATCATGATTCGCGACTTCGCCAGCCCGGAGTTCTGGCAAATGGCCGGAGCCAGTGCCTCACAATTCCAGGCGCTCAGTGTCGGTAACTTTATTGTCGACAACCTTATTCCTGTCACCATCGGCAACATCATTGGTGGTGGCCTGTTAGTCGGATTGACCTACTGGGTTATCTACCTGCGCGGTGATGACCCGGTACATTAATTAAGTATTGAGTACGGGCACGCCTGATCGCGTGCCAAACGTGAAAGTTTCCCTAAATAAAGGCAGGTATATCATGACCGAACTGAATGAAAAATTGGCGGCAGCCTGGGAAGGATTTAACGCGGGCGAATGGCAGAACGGTGTCAACGTACGCGATTTCATCCAGAAAAATTACACCCCTTATGAAGGCGACGAGTCATTCCTCGCGGGTGCAACCCCGGCAACCACTAAATTGTGGGATAACGTGCTGGAAGGCATCAAGATTGAAAACCGTACTCACGCTCCGGTTGACTTCGATACCGACCTTGCTTCTACCATCACTTCACACGATGCCGGTTACATCAACAAGTCACTGGAAAAAATCGTTGGTCTGCAAACTGAAGCCCCGTTGAAACGCGCCATCATCCCGTTTGGCGGTATCAAAATGGTGGAAGGCTCCTGTAAGGTTTATGGCCGTGAGCTGGATGCCTCACTGAAAAAAGTTTTCACTGATTACCGTAAAACCCATAACCAGGGCGTGTTTGATGTCTATACCCCTGACATCCTGCGTTGCCGTAAATCCGGTGTACTGACCGGTCTGCCAGATGCTTATGGTCGTGGTCGTATCATTGGTGACTATCGTCGCGTTGCGCTGTATGGCATCGACTACCTGATGAAAGACAAAGTTGCGCAGTTCAATTCACTGCAAAGCGACATGGAAAACGGCGTCAATCTGGAAGCCACTATCCGTCTGCGTGAAGAGATTTCTGAACAGCACCGTGCGCTGGGACAGATCAAAGAGATGGCGGCTAAATATGGTCACGATATCTCTCTGCCTGCCACCACGGCGCAGGAAGCGGTGCAGTGGACTTACTACGGCTACCTGGCTGCGGTTAAATCACAGAATGGTGCGGCGATGTCGTTTGGTCGCGTGTCTACCTTCCTTGATGTTTACATCGAACGTGATATCAAAGCAGGCAAGCTGAATGAAGCCGAAGCGCAAGAACTGATTGACCACCTGGTCATGAAACTGCGTATGGTGCGCTTCCTGCGTACGCCGGAATATGATGAGCTGTTCTCTGGCGACCCGATCTGGGCAACTGAGTCCCTGGCAGGTATGGGCGTCGACGGTCGTACTCTGGTCACCAAAAGCACCTTCCGTTTCCTGAACACGCTGTACACCATGGGTCCATCACCGGAACCAAACATGACCATCCTGTGGTCAGAAAAACTGCCAATTAACTTTAAAAAATATGCGGCAAAAGTCTCCATCGATACTTCATCACTGCAATATGAAAACGATGACCTGATGCGTCCTGACTTCAACAACGATGACTATGCCATCGCTTGTTGTGTTAGCCCGATGGTGATCGGTAAACAAATGCAGTTCTTCGGTGCCCGCGCTAACCTGGCGAAAACCCTGCTGTACGCAATCAACGGTGGCGTTGACGAAAAACTGAAAATGCAGGTTGGCCCGAAAGAAGCGCCGATCACTGATGACGTACTGAACTTCGAAACCGTCATGGCGCGTATGGACCACTTCATGGACTGGCTGGCAAAACAGTATGTCACCGCCCTGAACGTTATCCACTACATGCATGATAAATACAGCTATGAAGCGTCGCTGATGGCTCTGCATGACCGTGACGTTTACCGTACTATGGCTTGTGGTATCGCCGGTCTGTCTGTAGCTGCTGACTCACTCTCGGCTATCAAGTACGCCAAAGTGAAACCGGTGCGCGATGCGGATGGCCTGGCGATTGATTTCGAGATCGAAGGTGAATACCCGCAGTTTGGTAACAACGACGCTCGCGTCGATGATATGGCCTGTGACCTGGTTGAACGTTTCATGAAAAAAATTCAGAAACTGGCGACCTATCGCAATGCTGTTCCGACTCAGTCAGTGCTGACCATTACCTCTAACGTGGTTTATGGTAAGAAAACCGGTAATACCCCGGATGGCCGTCGCGCAGGTGCACCGTTCGGACCGGGTGCTAACCCGATGCACGGACGTGACCAGAAAGGTGCGGTTGCCTCACTGACCTCGGTTGCTAAACTGCCGTTCGCCTACGCCAAAGATGGTATCTCTTATACCTTCTCTATCGTACCGAACGCGCTGGGTAAAGATGATAACGTACGTAAAACCAACCTCGCGGGCCTGATGGATGGCTACTTCCACCATGAAGCCAACAATATCGAGGGCGGTCAGCATCTGAACGTTAACGTGATGAACCGTGAAATGCTGTTGGATGCGATGGATCACCCGGAAAAATATCCGCAGTTGACCATCCGTGTTTCCGGTTACGCCGTGCGTTTTAACTCGCTGACTAAAGAGCAGCAACAGGATGTGATTACCCGTACTTTCACCAAGTCCCTGTAATTCGTCCCGCTAAAAAAAGGCTCCTGCGGGAGCCTTTTCTCCAGGTCGTTTTGCCAGAAGGCTAACCGAGGCTCTCTGGCAAAACCGACTTAAACCTCAGAGCACAACACAGATTGTGCCGCCTGATACCAGGCCAAATTGGAGAACTCATCGCAATGTCAACCATCGGTCGTATTCACTCCTTCGAATCCTGCGGCACCGTTGACGGCCCGGGAATCCGCTTTATCACCTTCTTCCAGGGCTGCCTGATGCGCTGCCTCTATTGTCACAACCGTGATACCTGGGATACCCACGGCGGCAAAGAGGTGACGGTAGAAGATTTAATGAAAGATGTGCTGTCGTACCGCCATTTTATGAATGCCTCTGGCGGTGGCGTGACAGCTTCCGGCGGCGAAGCGATTCTCCAGGCAGAGTTCGTACGCGACTGGTTCCGCGCCTGCCGCGCCGAGGGTATCCATACTTGCCTCGATACCAATGGTTTTGTGCGACGTTACGATCCGGTTATTGATGAACTGCTTGAAGTCACTGACCTGGTGATGCTCGATCTCAAACAGATCAATGATGATATCCACCAGATTCTGGTCGGTGTCTCGAACCACCGTACCATGGACTTTGCCCGCTATTTGCAGAAGAAAGGTGTTCGCACCTGGATTCGCTATGTCGTGGTGCCCGGCTATTCCGACGATGATGATTCGGTACATCGCCTGGGTGAATTCACCCAGGACATGGACAACATCGAGAAGATTGAATTATTGCCTTACCACGAATTAGGTAAGCATAAATGGATTGCGATGGGTGAAGAGTACAAGCTGGAAGGTGTGAAGCCACCGACGAAAGAAACGATGGAACGGGTGAAGAACATTCTGGCTGGATATGGTCATCAGGTGATGTATTAACCCTGCCGGGCCAACACACCTCCATAGCGGCGCGATTTATCGCGCGGGTACGGAGGTGTGCAGACACGCTCTACGCGTGCGCCACAGGTGTGGCGTGATGGTCGGCTTTGCGCAGCAGCATCACCAGATAAACCAGCGCCACACCCGCAATCATCACAAACAACAGACGATCTGAGTAGCTCTGCATCAACATCGCCGTGGTGCCCGGTCCAACCAGACTGCCCAGGGTGTAGCTGAACAGCAGTGCCTGATTCATCGCCACCAGTTCGTGATGTGCCACCGTTTCACACGCCCAGGACATCGCCACCGGATAGAGCGTAAACCCAGCCAGTCCCAGTACGAATAAGGCCGGGGCCATTGCCGCATCACTCAGCATCGCAATCGCTCCGAGGATGATGACAAACACCTGGACACGCAGCACCAACAAACGGCCAAAGCGATCGGCCAGACGCCCCACCGGCCACTGCCCAACGATACCGGAACTGACCAGCAGCGCCATCCAGTAACCTACCGTGGCATCGCTCATACCCTGATGCGCCAGATAAAGCGGCATTAAGCCATACAGTGAACCCAACAGAATCCCGGAGATAATGCAGCCGTTAATACCCAGACGGGAACTGCGACGGCGCATCATCGGCCAGATACGTCCTGGTGACGCATCTTCGCTGGCATGACCGGCATTCACGCGAACAAACACCACTGGTAACACCGCACAGAGCACCAGGGCCGTTACCCACGGAATAACATGCAACAATTCGGTTGAAACACGGCTGACCAGCAGTTGCCCGGCCACGGTGCCGAGATAATAAATAATCATGTAAGCAGCAAGTAACTGGCCGCGATTGCGCACGGTGCCGCTACAAAGCAAAGCGCTTTCCACCACTACCCACATCAGTGCGCAACCGACACCGGCGATAAAACGCAGCAGTGTCCAGCTGTAAAACCCACCCAGCAGCGCCATCCCCACGGTTGCCACGGCAAACAGGATCGTCGCCAGATAGTAGCAACGATTAAAACCGTAGTGGGTAATCAACCAGCCTGCCAGCAAAGTGCCTGCAAGGTTACCGGTATAATATGATGAACTGACCATACCCACCTGCCAGGTTGGCAGTTGATCATGCGTCAGCCATAACGGCACCAGCGTATTAAGCACAGCGATAGACACCGTCAGGAGCAGCAAACCGCAAAGCAGCAGCAGGACGGGGCGCGACCAGGTTGACATAGGGAAAAAACCAAAGGAATAGAGAGAATTGCGCGCAGTTTGCCAGTTGCTATTTTAAAGTCAATGTGCAAAAAAACACCGCCGCATTTTTTGCTGCTAACCAATTTAATTTTTTTATCTTCAGTTAGTTAGAGTACGAAAGAACTTTCTTAACCGTCTCGCTATCTCTATGAATTTGTGGATTTTTAGACGATCAGGCTTCTCAGATGACGATAACGTTTATTTCTGATTAATTCCGGGTAAAGATTAAATCAGTTTTTTATTTGGGAAATAAAAAACCCGGCATTGCCGGGTTTTTAAAAACAGCGGGAGATTAACCAATAAATTCAATACCGCCCATATATGGACGCAGAACTTCAGGCACTTCAATACGACCATCTGCCTGCTGGTAGTTTTCCAGCACGGCAACCAGCGTACGGCCAACCGCCAGGCCAGAACCATTCAGCGTATGGACCAGACGTGGTTTCTTCTCAGTCTTGCTACGGCAGCGTGCCTGCATGCGACGCGCCTGGAAATCCCACATGTTGGAGCAAGAGGAGATTTCACGGTAGGTATTTTGCGCCGGTAACCAGACCTCAAGGTCATAGGTCTTGGTTGAACCAAAGCCCATATCGCCGGTGCACAGCAGCACTTTACGGTACGGCAGGTTAAGCAGTTGCAGCACCTTCTCCGCGTGACCAACCAATTCTTCCAGTGCCTGCATGGAGGTTTCCGGTGCGACAATCTGCACCATCTCCACTTTGTCGAACTGATGCATACGGATTAAACCGCGCGTATCTCGACCGTAAGAGCCCGCTTCTGAACGGAAGCATGGCGTGTGTGCAGTGAGTTTGATCGGCAGGTTTTCTTCTTCGACGATCTCATCACGCACCAGGTTAGTCAGCGGCACTTCTGCGGTCGGAATCAGCGCATAGTTGCTGCTGCCCGCTTCTTCATCCAGCGGCTTGGTGTGGAAAAGATCTTCACCAAATTTAGGCAACTGGCCGGTACCATACAGCGTGTCATGATTCACCAGATAAGGCACGTAGGTTTCAAGATAACCGTGTTGCTGGCTGTGCAGATCAATCATGAACTGGCTCAGGGCGCGATGCAGGCGAGCAATTTGCCCCTGCATCACCACAAAGCGTGAGCCGGTCAGTTTGACCGCAGACGCGAAGTCTAAACCTTTCGCCTGCTCACCCAATGAGACGTGATCTTTCACCTCAAAATCGAACTGACGAGGTTCACCCCAGCGCGCAACTTCGAGGTTTTCCGTGTCATCTTTACCCAGCGGAACTTCATCGGCGGGCAGATTGGGCAGCGCCAGAGCAAAATCACGAATTTCGTTCTGCAGGGCATCCAGTTCTGCTTTCGCGGCATCCAGGCGTTCGCCCAGCGCGTTCACTTCCAGACGCAGCGGCTCGATATCTTCCCCACGGGCTTTAGCCTGACCGATGGATTTGGATCGGGAGTTACGCTCAGCCTGCAGATTTTCGGTTTCTACCTGCAATACTTTACGACGCTCTTCATGGGAGCGCAGCGTTTCCACATCCAGTTTAAATCCCCGGCGTGCCAGTTTTTCTGCGACTGCGTCTGGCTCGTTACGCAGCAGATTGGGATCGAGCATGCTTATCCTGTGTAATTAAGGTTGATTGAACGAATGAAGTGATGCATCCCTCTGGAATGCATTGAATTCCTGGATCACCTTACCGTAACGCCTTTAGGAGCGGTAGCGTTTTATCGGGCTATTTTGATCCTGTTCAGCCAGCCAGGCGAGTTTTTCGCCAATTTTCCCTTCAAGACCACGATTGGTGGGATGATAGTAGCGTGTTTGTGCCATTTCTGGCGGAAAGTAGACTTCACCAGCGGGAAATGCATTCGGCTCGTCATGCGCGTAGCGATACTCCTTGCCCAGCCCCATCTCTTTCATCAATTTGGTCGGCGCGTTGCGCAGATGTTCGGGGACGTCATAATCCGGAAATTCGCGTGCGTCACGCATTGCCGCTTTGAAAGCGGTGTAAACGGCATTACTTTTCGGCGCACTGGCGAGATACACAATCGCCTGAGCAATGGCGCGTTCCCCTTCGGCTGGCCCGACGCGTGTAAAGCAATCCCAGGCCGCAATCGCCACCTGCATACCACGCGGGTCGGCATTGCCAACGTCTTCCGAGGCGATGGCTAACAGACGACGCGCCACATACAGTGGATCGCCACCGGCAGTGATAATACGCGCATACCAGTAAAGGGCGGCATCCGGTGCCGACCCCCTTACCGACTTATGCAAGGCTGAAATCAGGTCATAGAAGCGATCGCCTTTGTTATCAAAACGCGCGGCGCGCTCCCCGGAAACCTCATTCAGCAACTGCGGCGTCAACTCACGCTGGCCAGCGCCGTTGGTTTCCGCCATATCTGCCATCATTTCCAGCGTATTCAGCGCGCGGCGAGCGTCACCGTTCACCAACTCAGCAATCATGCGGCGCGTATTATCAGACAATAAAATGTCGCTATTACCGTAACCGCGCGCGCTGTCCTGCATCGCCTGCTGTAAAACCTGCTCAATATCCGCAGTGGTTAATGATTTCAGCAGGTAGACGCGCGCTCGTGACAACAACGCTGAATTCAGTTCAAACGAGGGGTTTTCGGTGGTAGCACCTATAAAGGTGATGGTGCCATCCTCAATATGCGGCAAAAACGCATCTTGCTGGCTTTTGTTAAAGCGGTGCACCTCATCCACAAATAAAATGGTGCGACGCCCAACCTGGCGATTTTGCCGGGCGCGTTCAATCGCTTCACGGATCTCTTTCACGCCGGATGTCACAGCGGAGATGCGCTCAACATCGGCTTTGCCATAATGGGCGATGATCTCGGCCAGGGTGGTTTTCCCTGTCCCTGGCGGCCCCCACAAAATCATCGAATGCAGATGCCCCGCCTCAATCGCGCGGGGCAACGGTTTACCTGCTGCCAGCAGATGTTGCTGACCGATGTATTGTGCCAGCGTCACTGGCCGCATACGTGCGGCCAGTGGCTGAAACTCATTGCTGGAGGAGAAATCCAGGGAAAGATTACTCACCGTGACCTCACTGACGTTGATCGTCTACCGTTACCCCTTTCGGCGGCGTAAAGGTGAATTTATCCGGGCTAATTGCCCCATTGGTCTGACTTTTCAGCTGATAGCTGCTGCGCTGTCCATCCTGTTCAATCGCACTGAATTGATTGATGGTGCCAGATGGCGTGACCGTGATGGTGAACTGCTTGAGATTGCCGTCGCTACTTTTCGGCGTCAGCTCAAAATTATCGCCCTGCTGTTTGATGTTGTACTGCTTCCAGTCGCTCGGCTGGTTACGGGCGATCAACATAAACGGGGTGTTGCTGGTGGCATTTTTCAGCCAACTGGCGCTAACCTGCTCGACAAACGGATTGTAAAACCACAGGGTTTTACCATCGGAAATGATCACGCTTTCGTCCGGTGCCGTCATATGCCAGTTAAACAAGCTGGGACGTTTTACCCACAACTCACCTTCACCATCTTGCACGTTCGCTCCGCTACCATCGGTCACTTTCTGGCTAAAGCTGGCATGGAAGCTATTCACTTTATTCAGACGCTGCTGCAAATCGCTGGAAGCATCAGCCAGCACGGAAGCGGAAAGAAAAGAGGCCAGCAGACCGCAGGCAATCACGCGTAATTTCATCTGATTCGATTCCTTATTCATTGTTTCCCGACACTTACTGCATTAAACGTAGTTGCCGCACTGTCTCTTCGACAGGAGAAAAAGCCGAAAGCTCCCGTTGATATGGGGATCGACTGCCAGATAAACAATGGGCCAGTAAATACTGGCCCGGGATTAACTGTTGGAGAGTAAGCAGTTACATCTCATGCGGCGGTGGCGACAGCACCTCACGGTTACCATTATGTCCAGGTTCAGACACAATCCCCTGCGCTTCCATCTGTTCAATGATGCGCGCGGCGCGGTTATAACCGATACGGAACTGGCGTTGCACACCAGAAATCGATGCACGACGCTTATCCACCACAAAAGCCACCGCCTGGTCGAACAGCGGATCCAGCTCTTCATCGCCTTCCAGACCGGCGGCACCGCCTTCGTTCTCCTCGCCTGCCGTGATGCTATCGATATACTGTGGGCGACCACGCGCTTTCCAGTCCTGCACCACCGCATGAACCTCCTGATCGCGAACAAATGCGCCATGTACACGCATTGGCATCGACGAGTTGGGCGGCATATATAACATATCACCCATGCCGAGCAGCGATTCCGCACCGCCCTGGTCAAGAATGGTACGCGAGTCGATTTTACTCGATACCGTAAAGGCGATACGTGTCGGGATGTTAGCTTTGATTAACCCGGTAATCACATCCACTGACGGACGCTGGGTCGCCAGCACCAGATGGATACCTGCCGCACGCGCCTTCTGCGCCAGACGGGCAATCAGTTCTTCCACTTTCTTGCCTACCGCCATCATCAGGTCGGCAAATTCATCTACCATCACCACGATGTAAGGCAGTTTTTCCAGCACTGGTGGCGTGGTGTCCATACTGTCACCAGGCTTCCAGAATGGATCAGGAATCGGACGGCCCATCGCCTCAGCCTGTTCCACTTTTTCGTTGTAACCGGCAAGGTTACGCACGCCAAGCGCAGACATCAGCTTATAACGACGCTCCATCTCACCCACACTCCAGCGCAGCGCATTCGCCGCATCTTTCATGTCGGTCACTACTTCTGTCAGCAGGTGCGGAATGCCTTCATACACCGAAAGCTCCAGCATTTTCGGGTCGATCATGATAAAGCGCACTTCTTCCGGCGTGGCTTTGTACAGCATGCTGATGATCATAGCGTTCACGCCGACCGATTTACCCGAGCCGGTGGTACCCGCCACCAGTAAGTGCGGCATTTTTGCCAGGTCGGCCACCACCGGCTGACCGGCAATATCTTTACCCAGCACCACTGCAAGTGGGGAAGGATTGTCGCGGAATTTGGCACAATCCAGTACTTCACGCAGGTAGACCGTCTGACGATGCTTGTTCGGCAGTTCCAGACCAACATAAGGTTTGCCCGGAATCACCTCTACCACACGTACCGCCACCGCCGACAACGAGCGGGCCAGGTCACGCGACAGGTTGGAAATACGCGCGGCTTTGACGCCTGGCGCGAGGTCCAACTCAAAGCGGGTGATGACCGGCCCCGGCGAGATACCGACGACCTCCGCCTTCACGCGGTAATCAGCAAGGCGCGCTTCTACCAATCGCGCCGTTTGCTCCAGCGCGAACATATCTACCGGCTCTTCTTCCGAGGGTGGTGGCGTCAGCAGATCCAGCGTTGGCAAAGGCGTGGATGGACGCTCCAGCGGCTGTTCATGGCGCACCAGGAAGGGATGGAACAGGCTATCGTGTACCGATTTGGCCGGTTTCTCTTCCTCAACCGGTTCCGCTTCTTCAGCGGCTGACCACGGGCTGCTCTCTTCATCGAAGGAGGGCATCACCTCCGGCTGCGGCGCAACCGGCTGCTGCCACTGTGCAGGTGCAGGAGCTTCAGGTTCTGGCGTGGCCGCAATGGTGAATAACGGTTCACTCGGGCTGTCATCCACCAGATCTTTCATCGGTGAGAAATCAAAGGCCGACGATGTGTCGAGATTAAATACCGGCCCGTCATCCGCTTCAGCTTCTTTTTCTGCACGGTAACGCTGTTGCTGCTGTTCAGCAAACTGACGCGCCAGTTGTGCCTGCTGCAACGCATCTTCGTCTTCCGCATCCGTGTGCCAACTTTCGCCATAACGCTGCTGCTGTTGAGACTGAAAAGCGTCACGCAATTGCGCTTCCTGTAACGCCGCAGCATCTTGAGCCGCGACAGGATCCAGCGCGGCGGTAGCCTGCTGTTCTGACTCTTTAGCTTTCTCTTCAGCCATCCGCTGTGACGGAAGCTTGATGCCATAAGAAGCCAGCTCACGGCGCGTAGGTAATTTCACCGGGTTCGGACGAGGCAGCTCCGGGCCAATACCCTGCTTAACTTGCGGATTGTAATCACGCTCCGGCACCACATCGAAAGCTGGCGTATAAGGCGCACTGGAAGCAGCAACTTTTGCCGCTCCGGCGGCCAGCGCCACACTGGCGGTGGTATTGAGCGCGGAGGGTGCCTGCGTAGCATCCTGCCAGTTCCCCATCCTCGGGCCATCGTCCTCGTCGACCGGTGAGAACGGCGAGGTTTCCGCCGGCACTTCAAAACGGTACAACGGCGGCGCGGCGGGAGTTTCAGCCACCACCGGTGTTGTCGGAGCAGGAGGAACCGTAGCCGCAGGCTGGACCGATTGCACCACCGGCTGCGGCGCTGCGGGCACAACCGCTGGCGACGTTGTCGGTTGTACTACGGGTTCCTGGCGAGCCGCTTCGCTGCTCACCGCAATCGCTGCTGCCGTAGCGGCACTGGCTTTCGCCAACAGGGGATCATCCCCAGTAGCATCAAGCGGTGCCTCATTCACCTTACGCGGTTTTGCCAGCAGCACATCATCGTCATCAGATGCAGCCGCACGCAATGCGGGTACCGCCTCATCGGCCGGCTCCTGCTCGTCCTCGTATTCATCTTCTTCCTGCCAGGGTTCATCCTGGCGGGAGCGATTGCTGGCAAATGTCAGCACGCCCATCACAACACCGCCGATTCTTTCGGCAATCGTTAACCATGACCAACCGGTGTAGAGGGTAATCCCCGCCGCCCAGACGCACAGCAGCGTTAAAGTGCCACCTGCGGAGCTGAACCAGGGTGCCATCGCGTTGCTGATCAGACTGCCGATCACACCACCGGAGGCGAAATACCAGATGTCGTCAGCGTTAAGCGCCGCCAGACCACAGGTGGTTACCACCAGCGCCAGCACGCCAATCAGGCGCAGCCCCACCGCAAAGTAATCGATGTAGTCGTGACGATCGCGCTGACGGAAAGTAATCCAGCACAAGCCAATAATGACCGGAGGAATGGCATAGGCCATCACGCCGAAGATAAACAGCAAGGTGTCGGCTAGCCATGCACCGACGCTGCCACCCAGATTGTGGATAGGCTCGTGCCAGGCCGTTTGCGACCAACTGGGATCGGAAGGGTTAAAACTGACCAAAGAAACCATCAGATAGATGGCAAACAGGGCCACAAGGATAAGCAACGCTTCAAGCAGCCGACGTCCGCTGCTCAGCGGTTGTAATGAAACGTCTTTGTCTTCTGTATATTCCTGGCTCAAGAGAACACTCCAGGTGCCTGTAAATTAAGAAGGCAACAGCGTCGGGCTGGCCCGACGCTGGTCCTGTATGAATTCACAGGAGTGTACCGAAATCCTGCACGCTTTGCACCTGCCCTGCGTTAACGGGTTTTGATCACCAGGCGATTGCTCTGTTTGACCTCTTCCATTACCACATAGGTGCGGGTGTCGTTTACGCCCGGCAGGCGTAGCAAGGTCTCACCCAACAGCTTGCGATATGCTGACATATCCGGCACACGGGTTTTCAGCAGATAGTCAAAGTCACCGGAAACGAGGTGACACTCTTGAGTTTCCTCAAGTTTTTGCACGGCGGCGTTAAATTGCTCAAACACATCTGGCGCGCCACGATTCAGAGTAATCTCAACAAATACCAGCAGCGAAGCATCGAGATAGTGCGGGTTGAGCTGTGCGGTATAGCCAAGAATGAAACCCTGACGTTCCAGGCGACGAACACGCTCAAGACACGGCGTCGGTGATAATCCAACACGTTTCGAAAGCTCGACATTGGAAATACGACCGTCTTTCTGCAATTCATTCAGAATGTTTCTGTCGATACGATCCAGATCTTTTCCGGGGCGCTTCTTATTGTCTACCATTATTATTGTCTCTCTTAATTCCTTCCCTTAACCTGCCACACCCTGAAAACATTCATTGCTCAGGGCCTTACTCGAAGTGAAGACGATAAGCCTGTGCAGTAATGCGACCATCCGTATGACGCATGTTGTCTGTCCACATCATGCGTCATTACCAATGTCAGACTGTTTAAATCTGGCGAAACAAACCAAAACAGGTATGAAATTCTGTTTTGTATCGCTAAATCTTCTTTGCTTCTGACAATGTTTTCGCAAATGCGCAGGCGATTGTCAAAGTAAAACATCCAAATTCAGTACAAGATGCCAGACAGAGTGCTGGGTTCCTGTTTTCTAATGAGATTTTTTATACAGCTGCACCACTAATTACCGAGCATTGCCCCCTTTTGGCGCAATCCGCGTGCAGAATTCCTTCTCATCGTCTACGCCGCTCGCAGCGATTGTTAACAAAATTGCTGAAGACTTTTTTTGCGGCGGCAATTTCCCTACAATCGCTAGCTATGTTGTCAGACAAAAAACTGAGGAACACATGAGTACGGCCAAACACAGTAAGCTGCTCATTCTGGGCTCCGGCCCTGCCGGTTACACCGCTGCAGTCTATGCCGCGCGCGCCAACCTGAATCCGGTATTGATTACCGGTCTGGAAAAAGGCGGTCAGCTCACCACCACCACCGAAGTGGAGAACTGGCCAGGCGACCCGCACGATCTGACAGGTCCATCGCTGATGGAACGCATGCACGAACATGCCGAAAAGTTTAATACCGAAATCATTTTCGACCATATTCACACGGTCGATTTGCAGAACCGTCCTTTCCGCCTGACCGGTGACAGCGGCGAGTACACCGCCGATGCGCTGATCATCGCGACCGGTGCTTCCGCCCGTTATCTCGGCTTGCCGTCAGAAGAAGCGTTTAAAGGTAAAGGCGTATCGGCCTGTGCAACCTGCGACGGTTTTTTCTATCGCAATCAGAAAGTCGCGGTCATCGGTGGCGGCAACACCGCCGTGGAAGAAGCGCTGTACCTGGCGAATATCGCCGCTGAGGTGCATCTGATTCACCGTCGTGATAGCTTCCGTGCCGAAAAAATCCTTATCGACCGCCTGATGGAAAAGGTACGCAACGGCAATATCGTGTTGCATACCGACCGTACGCTGGACGAAGTCGTGGGAGATCAGATGGGCGTAACCGGTCTGAAACTGTTGTCGACCAAAGGTGACGCGGCTGAATCACTGGAAGTGGCCGGCCTGTTTGTCGCTATCGGCCACAGCCCCAACACCGCCATCTTTGAAGGCCAGTTAGCCCTGGAGAATGGTTACATCAAAGTTCAGTCTGGTCTGCATGGCAATGCGACCCAGACCAGCATCCCTGGCGTGTTTGCCGCGGGCGATGTGATGGACCATATCTATCGCCAGGCAATCACCTCAGCAGGCACCGGCTGTATGGCGGCGCTGGATGCAGAGCGTTACCTGGATGGTTTGGTTAAAAACGATAAGTAACTTGTTAATAACCTGATCATATTTGCTGAAGGCGACCTGTTTTGGTCGCCTTTTTTATTACCTGCGTGCTACAGTTCATGCGCCTGACGTTGTTGGGGTTTTTGCTTCGCAACGACTTCTCTTCTGAGTAATTGAACGGCTTCGTATGAACAAATCGCGACAACAGGAACTTCTCCGCTGGCTCCGCCAGCAACGTCATCACGGTGCGCGTAGTTTGCGTCTGGTTTCTCTATTGGGATTTGCCAGCGCCCTGGTGATTATCGCCCAAGCCTGGCTGCTCGCCACGCTACTTCAAGCTCTGATTATCGCCCATCAACCTCGCACGGAACTGTTGAGCCAGTTTGCCCTGTTGCTGCTGTGTTTTGTGCTGCGTGCCGCGCTGAATTATGGTCGCGAAATGGCAGGCCAGCGCGCCGGAATGGCGATTCGCCGCGCCTTGCGTCAGCAGGTTCTGGACCGTCTGAATACGTTGGGTCCGGCATGGATTCAGGGCAAGCCCGCCGGTAGCTGGGCCACCCTGCTGCTGGAGCAAATTGAGGAGATGCAGGAATATTACGCGCGCTATCTGCCACAGATGTCGCTGGCGGTGTTTATTCCCTGCGCCATTCTGGTGGCGATCTTCCCGATTAACTGGGCAGCTGGCCTGATTTTACTGGTTACAGCACCCTTGATTCCGCTGTTTATGGCAATGGTCGGTATGGGCGCGGCCGATGCCAACCGCCGCAATTTCCTTGCGCTGGCGCGTCTGAGCGGTGATTTCTACGATCGTCTGCGTGGCCGTGAAACATTGCGCCTGTTTGATCGCGCCAGTGCAGAACAACAGGCCATCACCCGCAGCACCACCGATTTTCGTCAGCGCACCATGGAAGTTCTGCGTCTGGCCTTCCTCTCTTCGGCGGTGCTGGAGTTTTTTGCCTCCCTGGCGATTGCCGTGGTCGCGGTGTACTTCGGCTTTTCCTATCTTGGCGAGCTGAATTTTGGTCATTACCACGGCGGCGTCACGCTGTTTGCCGGTTTCCTGGCCTTAATCCTCGCGCCCGAATTCTTCCAGCCGCTACGCGATTTAGGCACTTTTTATCATGCTAAAGCCCAGGCGGTGGGCGGTGCCGATGCACTGGATCGTTTCCTGCAAGAAAGCCCGGAAGTGCAATCTGACGAATCAGGCGAGCCGTTCACCTTCTCCGCCCCGCTTCAACTAACAGCCCAGGATCTGGTGGTAATGACGGCCAAAGGAGAGTCACTGTCCCAGCCGTTGAGCTTTAACCTGAGCGCAGGTAAACGGGTCGCGCTGGTAGGGCAAAGCGGTGCCGGTAAAACCGCGCTGATGAATGTCCTGCTCGGCTTTCTCCCCTATCATGGCTCCCTGAAAATTAATGGTCACGAGTTGCGTGATATGCCACGTTCAGACTGGCAACACCATCTCGCCTGGGTCGGCCAAAACCCGCACCTTCCGGCTGCCACCTTGCGCGACAATGTGCTGATGGGACGTACCGTGAGTGAGGCTGAACTGGAAAACGCCCTCAATCAAGCCGGGGTCACTGAATTTCTGCCGCGTTTACCTCAGGGGCTGGATACAACGCTCGGCGATGGCGCAACCGGCTTATCCGTCGGCCAGGCACAGCGCATTGCCGTTGCGCGTGCCCTGCTGAAACCGGCACAACTGCTGCTGCTCGATGAACCCGGTTCTGGCCTGGATAGCCAAAGCGAGCAGCGCGTGATGAGCGCCCTGAAACAGGCCGCTACGCGGCAAACCACCCTGATGATTACGCACCAACTCAGCGATCTTGCCAGTTGGGATGAGATCTGGGTGATGCAAAACGGCCAACTGGTGCAACAGGGTGACTGGCAGCAGTTGCATCAGCAGGAAGGTCCGTTGCGTGAGATGGTGCAACATCGCCAGAGGGAGATTGCCTGATGCATAGCCTGATGCCTTTTTTACGTCTGTGGCGACGCCATCCGTGGCGTCTTGGTCTGGGGATCGTGCTGGCCATCGCCACGCTGTTAGCCAGCATCGGCCTGCTGACGCTCTCCGGCTGGTTCCTCGCCGCCTCTTCGGTGGCCGGCGTTGCCGGTTTGTACAGTTTCAACTACATGTTGCCCGCCGCTGGCGTGCGTGGTGCAGCCATTATTCGTACTGCCGCCCGCTATTTTGAGCGTCTGGTCAGCCACGACGCGACCTTCCGCGTATTGCAGCATTTGCGTGTCTTTACTTTCAGTAAATTAATTGCGCTGGCACCGCAACAACTGGCGCAGTTCCGTCAGGGTGATTTGCTGAACCGCTTTGTCAGCGATGTCGATACGCTAGACCACCTTTATCTGCGTGTGATCTCCCCGCTGATTGGCGCGGCGGCGGTGATTCTCGCCGTGACGCTGGGATTATCCTGGCTGGATGTGCCACTGGCGCTGCTGCTGGGCGGCATCATGTTAGCAACCTTGTTGCTGATGCCACCGCTGTTTTGGCGCGTTGGCGCAGCGGCAGGTCAGCGTATTGCACGCCATCAGGCCAACTGGCGGTTACAGCTGACGCTGTGGCTCACTGGTTTAGCCGAGTTGCAAATTTATGGCACGGCCGTACGCTGGCGCGCGCAACTGGATCAGGAAGAAACCGACTGGCAGCAGGCACAACGTAAACAACACCGTTTACAGGCGCTGGCGCAAAGTTTGTTGCTACTTATCACCGGTGTGACGGTCACGCTGTTGCTGTGGATCTCTGCGGCAGGCGTCGGTTACGATAGCGCGCCTGGCGCGTTGATTGCGTTGTTCGTCTTCTGCGGATTGGCGGCCTTTGAAGCACTGGCACCGGTCGCAGGTGCGTTCCTGCCTCTGGCGCAGGTCACCAGCGCGGCGCAGCGGGTACAGGAGATTATCGATCAGCCTCCGGCCATTCGTTTCCCGAGCGCCAAAATCCACTCCACACCCGGCATTAGCCTGGCGCTGGATAATATTCAGTTCAGCTATCCACAACGCCCTGAAGCGGTTTTGAATCATTTTTCCCTGCATTTGCAGCCAGGCGAACATCTGGCGCTGCTTGGGCCAACCGGATGTGGCAAATCCAGCCTGCTGGCATTGATTACCCGAGGTTGGGAAGCGCAACAGGGCAGCATCACGCTGAACGACCAGCCTCTCGCCAACTGGGATGAAGCCTCGTTGCGTCAGCGCATTAGCGTGGTAACACAACGGGTGCATCTGTTTAGCCAGACCCTGCGTGACAATTTGTTGTTGGCAGCACCGACGGCAAGCGATGAACAACTCATCGAAGCCCTGCATCAGGTCGGCCTCGGCCATCTGGCGGATCACAGCGAAGGTCTGAATGCCTGGATGGGGGAAGGTGGCCGCCCTCTTTCCGGTGGCGAACTGCGTCGTCTGGCGATTGCGCGCGCGGTGCTGCATGGTGGCGATTTATGGTTGCTGGATGAACCAACCGAAGGTCTGGATGCTACCACTGAGCAACAAATCCTGACGCTATTGCAGCAGGTCAGCCACGGCAAAACCCTGATTATGGTGACGCATCGTCTTAGCGGCCTGACGCACATGGATCGTATTTGTGTGATGGACCAGGGACAAATCATTGAATCGGGTACCCATGACGAATTAATCTCAAAAGCAGGACGCTACTGGCGTTTCCATCAACGGTTTGCGCTATAGTCTTAGCGAACTGCCGTAAGGGTGATTAACGCAATGAGATTGGTCCAACTGTCACGCGATTCGCTGCATTTCCCGCCTCCGGAAATGGCGCTACGCGAGCCAAATGGCTTGCTGGCGATGGGGGGGGATCTCTCCCCTGCTCGTCTGATGAATGCGTACCAGCGTGGTATTTTTCCGTGGTTTTCGCCCGGCGACCCGATTCTCTGGTGGTCGCCCGATCCGCGCGCGGTGATGTTGCCGGAATCATTCCACCTCAGCCGCAGTATGGCGCGTTTTCACCGTCAATCCCCCTATCGGGTCACCATGAACCAGGCGTTCGCGCAGGTACTGGAAGGCTGCGCCAGTAATCGTCAGGAAGGCACCTGGATCACCTTCGAGGTCAAACGCGCCTGGCTACGGTTGTATGAACTGGGCCATGCGCATTCGGTTGAAGTGTGGCATGAACAACGTCTGGTCGGGGGGTTGTACGGGCTGGCACTGGGACAGATTTTTTGCGGCGAGTCGATGTTCAGTCGTCAGGAAAATGCCTCCAAAACCGCGTTGTGGGTTTTCAGTCAACATTTTCTGCAACATCATGGCCGACTGATTGATTGCCAGGTACTGAATCCCCATACCGCCTCGCTAGGTGCCGTAGAGATTCCGCGCGTGGATTATTTGCAGTATGTACAAACCCTGGCATGGCAGCCTGTTTTAGCGGGTTGCTGGCAAACACAAACCCTTTTTTGAGCGCTGGCGCAGATGTTTTGCACACAATACGCAGTGAAAGTGATATAATAGTCGAGTTTGGTATGTCGTCCGCGCTTCGCTGTGGCGAGCCGGAATTGCCAGGCTGGGAAAGTGACTGTTTTCCCGAAGCTGTTTCAGTTGCGCATCAGAGGCCAATTGCTACAGATTCTTAGCCCGCTAATCCCCCGCAGACGTCAAAAACACCCGAATTTATCCGTAATGCACGCGCAATTGGCGCGACGCACGGCGAAGTGTTGGCAAAATCACCAACGTTTCTTTACATAAATCATGGAATTCGGCATTATCTTGCCGGTTCAACAGTTTGGTAGTTCACCCAGAGGATTCGATGGCCAAAGAAGACAATATTGAAATGCAAGGTACCGTACTGGATACGTTACCTAACACCATGTTCCGCGTAGAGCTTGAAAACGGGCACGTGGTTACCGCTCATATCTCCGGTAAAATGCGCAAAAACTACATCCGCATCCTGACGGGCGACAAAGTGACTGTCGAGTTGACCCCGTACGACCTGAGCAAAGGCCGCATTGTCTTCCGTAGTCGCTGATTTGTTGTTCACGTCACGCGTTTTCTGCACGCGAAAAAAGGCCGGATTTCCATCCGGCCTTTTTCATGCGCAATCCGTAGCGGCGCGATTTATCG
This sequence comes from Pantoea phytobeneficialis, assembly GCF_009728735.1. NCBI lineage: Bacteria > Pseudomonadati > Pseudomonadota > Gammaproteobacteria > Enterobacterales > Erwiniaceae > Pantoea > Pantoea phytobeneficialis. Next base: position 1,459,756 of record NZ_CP024636.1, on the reverse strand, counting down.
CGCGGGTTTTATCGACAACCGGCACTGATTTGCGCGATAAATCGCGCCACTACGAGTCAATGCAGGCATATAAAAAAGCCCCCCTGATGCAATGCACCAGAGGGGCTTTTGACCTGTAAGGCTTTTAATTAATGCACGGTACCTTCGGTTTTGCGTTTTTCCGCACTCAGGAAGTGATACGTCAGCTGGTTTTTCTCTTTATCCAGCGCGACGGAGACTGAGCCACCATCTACCAGTGAACCGAACAACAGTTCGTTGGCGAGCGGTTTTTTCAGGTTTTCCTGCACGGTACGCGCCATTGGACGTGCACCCATTGCTTTGTCGTAACCTTTTTCAGCCAGCCAGTCACGCGCATCATCGCTAACTTCCAGCGACACGCCTTTCGCATCCAGCTGAGCCTGAAGCTCAACAATAAATTTATCCACCACCTGATGAATCACCTCAGTCGACAGGTGACGGAACCAGATAATGTTGTCGAGACGGTTACGGAACTCCGGCGTAAAGATCTTTTTGATCTCTTCCATCGCGTCAGTGCTGTTGTCCTGCTGAATCAGACCAATCGATTTACGCTCGGTTTCACGAACCCCGGCGTTGGTGGTCATCACCAGCACCACGTTACGGAAATCGGCTTTGCGACCGTTGTTATCCGTCAACATGCCGTTGTCCATCACCTGCAACAACAGGTTGAACACATCCGGATGCGCTTTCTCGATTTCATCCAGCAACACCACGGCGTGTGGATGTTTGATCACCGCATCGGTGAGCAAGCCACCCTGGTCAAAACCGACATAGCCCGGAGGCGCACCAATCAGACGGCTGACGGTATGACGCTCCATATATTCCGACATATCGAAACGCAGCAGCTCAATGCCCAGCGCTTTCGCCAGCTGCACCGTCACCTCGGTTTTACCTACCCCGGTCGGACCGGCAAACAGGAAGGAACCCACCGGTTTACGTTCCTGGCCAAGACCCGCACGGCTCATCTTGATGGCTTCAGTCAGTGCCTCGATGGCATTATCCTGACCAAATACCAGCATTTTCAGACGATCGCCGAGGTTTTTCAGCGTATCGCGATCGGTTGCCGAGACGCTTTGTTCCGGAATACGCGCAATACGCGCAACCACCGTCTCAATATCCGAGACATTGACCGTTTTTTTACGTTTGCTGGCTGGTACCAGGCGCGCACGCGCACCCGCTTCATCGATCACGTCGATTGCCTTATCAGGCAGATGACGATCGTTGATGTATTTCACCGCCAGCTCCACCGCCGCACGGACCGCTTTGGCGGTATAGCGAACATCGTGGTGCGCTTCGTATTTCGGTTTCAGACCGTTAAGGATTTGCACCGTTTCTTCAACCGACGGTTCAGTGATGTCGATTTTCTGGAAACGACGCGCCAACGCCCGATCTTTCTCAAAAATGTTACTGAATTCCTGATAGGTGGTTGACCCCATCACGCGAATTTTACCGCTGGAAAGCAACGGCTTGATCAGGTTCGCTGCATCCACCTGACCACCCGATGCCGCTCCCGCACCAATGATGGTGTGGATTTCATCGATGAACAGAATGCTGCTGTTGTCCTGCTCCAGCTGCTTCAGCAGCGCTTTGAAACGTTTTTCAAAGTCACCACGATACTTGGTGCCCGCCAGCAGCGAACCGATGTCCAGTGAATAGATGGTGCAATCTTTCATCACTTCCGGCACATCACCCTGCACAATCCGCCAGGCAAGGCCTTCCGCAATCGCGGTTTTACCGACACCGGATTCCCCCACCAGCAGCGGGTTGTTTTTACGGCGACGGCACAATACCTGAATAGCCCGTTCCAGCTCTTTCTCGCGGCCGATCAGCGGGTCTATCCCACCGACTCGAGCAAGCTGATTAAGATTGGTGGTGAAGTTTTCCATACGTTCCTCCCCGCCTGCTTGCTCTTCGTTAACCGGATTTTCCGCATTCTGTGCCTGGCCAGGCTCGTCTTTACGCGTACCGTGGGAGATAAAGTTCACCACATCGAGGCGGCTCACTTCGTGTTTACGCAGCAGATAAGCCGCTTGCGACTCCTGCTCGCTGAAAATGGCGACCAGCACATTGGCACCCGATACTTCGCTGCGCCCGGATGACTGGACATGGAAAACCGCACGTTGCAGCACGCGCTGGAAGCTGAGCGTCGGTTGCGTATCGCGCTCTTCTTCACTGGCAGGCAACACCGGTGTGGTTTGTTCGATGAAGGCTTCGAGTTCCTGTCGCAGAGCCACGATATCCACCGTACAGGCTTCCAGTGCCTCTCTGGCCGACGGGTTGCTGAGCAGAGCCAGCAACAGATGCTCGACGGTCATAAACTCATGACGGTGCTCACGCGCTCTGGCGAAAGCCATGTTTAAACTGAGTTCCAGTTCTTGATTGAGCATTAGGCACCTCCCCCAATTATCGCTCTGACGACCTTTCCCCTATATGGAGACGGTTTCAGGCTTTTTCCAGCGTACACAGCAACGGATGTTCATTATCTCGTGCGTAATTGTTCACCTGGGCAACTTTGGTTTCCGCCACTTCCGCAGTAAATACACCACAGATCGCCTTTCCCTGGTAGTGAACTTTCAACATCAGCTGCGTTGCACGTTCAACATCATAAGAAAAGAACTTTTGCAGAACGTCAATAACAAATTCCATAGGTGTATAATCGTCATTATTCAGAATGACTTTATACATTGAAGGCGGCTTTAACCCTTCGCGTACTTTGTCTTCGGCCAGATGTTCAAAATTAAGCCAGTCGTTTGTGTTTGCCATAATGTTCCGTCGAAATTCTGCGTTACGGTTGTGCGCATTTCTGCGCTCACACCTAAAGTTTAACATGTCTGTCAAGCCATTTTCCCATTACTAAAAAAGGGCCCTGAAAGCACATGCGCGACCTGTATCACAAAATTTGCAATAGCGTTAACTGCCTCAAATTTTGATGAATTTCCCCCTGCGCGCCCGGGTCGTTTGCTTGACGATAAGGACCGTTTCTCTACATTCTACTTACACAAGCTGAGTGAGTTTTGAACAAGCTCGACTCACAGCTTCAATGACCTCACCTACTTATCAAAATGTCTTGCGAGGGAAGTAAAAGCATGGAGACGGGTACTGTTAAATGGTTCAACAACGCCAAAGGCTTCGGCTTTATCTGTCCGATTGGCGGCGGCGACGATATCTTCGCACACTACTCCACGATCCAGATGGAGGGATACAGAACGCTGAAAGCCGGCCAGCAGGTTCAGTTTGATGTCCATGAAGGGCCAAAAGGCAATCACGCCAGCCTGATTGTGCCGGTGGAGACATCGGTGCCGGTATAAACCTGCGCCACTTCATCCATTCTGACCACTCCCGAAAAAAAATGCCAGCCAGTGATGCTGGCATTTTTCTTTTGAGAATTTTACGTCCTCTTCCGACAAGATTTCGCCGTGAAATCAATCGGCCTTGCCATGTGCCAACCAAATTACCCGTGAAAACAAGTTATCCAGCAGGGACGGAATCGACGCCGGTCCACGTTCGGCAGCAGCCATCGCGACAGCAATCGCCAGCTCCGGCTTAGAACTATGATGAATCGCTTTAGTGATAATACGCCGGGCGTTCATCGGTACGTTTAACGGCAGGTGCGCTGTCTGATGATAAATGTCACTAAACCCATGCTTATAAAAGAAGTTCTCGATATCCAGCGCCGGTAGCATCGTCAGGTGATCGGCATCATGTTCATGCGCTTGTAACTGGCTGCGCGTGGTAGCCGCATATTTCTTCCCGGCATCATCGCCGTCGGTCAACACATGCCAGGCTATCCCCATACGGCGGGCAAATTTCAGCAATGGTTTCAGGCCGGACTGGGCAAACTCAATCACCTTCACCCCTTCCGCGGCAAAGTGATAACCGCTCTGGCGTGCCAGTTCATTAATAATCCACACCTCCGTCTCTCCCTCCACCAGCAGCCAGCAGCGCGCAAACAGGGCCGATGGGCGATTGACGCGAATATGGAAACCAATCCGACGACTCTCCTCGGCGCTCAGCCCCTCAGGGCCGATGCGCCAGGCCGCAACCCGTGTCGGTTCACGTACCAGACGACAAACACTCTCCAGCGGTACCTGAGACAACAATTCACCTGAATTGGTGGTAGCGATTTTTTGCACTGGCATCAGATCCAGCAGGTTCCACGCCACCGCCAGCATAATGGGATGGAGGCGGGTTTCCGGGTCCTCAACCAGTAACATGGGGCGAGCGCCGACCGGTAGCGCAGCGTTGCCGTGCGCCTGGATCAACAGCGAAAACATGCGTAACAGAATGACCTGGCGGCTGCGCGATTCAGTACCCGCAATCAGATGATTGAGCTTATCCAGAGAACGCCAACCCTCTCCCCCGTTTCGGGCTTCCGGCGATACCCTGGCCATGTTGCCCCCCGGATGCTGGACCAAAAAGTAATGCTCCAGCAATTGCTGCATCGTATGCAGCCCCTGGCGCAGCAGTTCATCGCTCAGCATTTGTGGTCGCGAAACCAGATCACGCGTCAGTTTATCAACTTCCAGCGCCAGCTCGCTCAGGGTACTGGCACGTTGCACCGGATCAGTCTCCACCTGACGCGCCCGACGGCTAAAGCGGGCATCGCGCACGCGCAACACCGGGTAAAAGGTTCTTAAGTGGACCAGCGCCTGCGCCGTCCCGTCCAGCAGTAATACATCGCCGCGCGCATCAATAAAGCGATGGGTGGTTTTCACCTGATGCTCCTGCCGCTTACCGCGTGCGCTGAAGCAGAGGTAACGTCCGTCACCATCACGTTGCCAAAACGGCTCCAGTACCGGCTCTTCATCGTGGTTTTCGCCGCGAAAACGGAATACCAGCTGTAACTGGTGAGTGCGCGCCTCAAGATCGCCTGGCGGGAAGTGGAAGTCGTTTTCGGTGAAGAGATAGGATTCGGTAGCGGGAGCCAGCAACAGCGTCAACGCATCCAGCAGACTCGATTTCCCCCAGGCATTTTCGCCAATCAACAGATTGGTCGCAGTCAACGACAATGAGAGTCGGTTTATCCCGCGAAAACCATATATATCGATATGTTCCAGAATCATCGCAGCATCCATCCTGTTCTTTGCCTGAGCATGGTCTGCCTTGTGGCGTTGGTCAAGCCGTCTCACCGGGGAAAGGTTTACACTTCAGATATTTTTCGTTAGCGTGACGCCTCATTTTTTCAGGGACGAATCACATGATGTATACCGGATTGATCATTATCCTGCTGCCACTGATCCTCGGCTGGTTGTTGCCACAGCAAAGCCCACGTCTGTTGAAAATCGCCAATCGCTCGTTGGGACACATTGTTTACCTGATCCTGTTTTTTATGGGCATCAGCCTGGCGTTTCTCGACAATCTTGGTAGCAATCTGCTGACGATCTTCCATACCGCGCTCATCAGCATGTTGTGTATCCTTGCCTGCTCGCTGGGAGTGCTGTGGCTGCTGGAAAAACGTTATCCGTGGCAGCATAACCATCGCCCGCAAACATTGCCCTCACGCTGGCATATGGCGCTGGAATCGGTGAAATTGTGTGCCACTGTTGCCGCGGGATTTCTGCTGGGATTGACCCATGCGTCCCCCCTGCGTCACGCTGCCACCGCCAGCGAATACGCGTTGATCCTGATGCTTTTCCTGGTCGGCATTCAGTTGCGCGGCAGCGGCATGACATTACGGCAGATTATGTTGAATCGCCGTGGCCTGTTGGTGGCGGGGGTATCGCTGGTCAGCGCCCTGTGTGGCGGTGCTCTGGCTGCTACGTTACTGGGTTTGCCGCTAAAAACCGGGTTGGCACTGGCGAGCGGATTTGGCTGGTACTCCCTCTCCGGCATTCTGATGACCGAAGCCTTCGGCCCGGTGATGGGCAGTGCAGCGTTCTTCAATGACCTGCTACGCGAATTATTCGCCATCATGCTAATCCCCCTGCTGGTCACACGCCATCGCTGCACGGCGTTGGGGTTGAGCGGTGCCACCTCAATGGATTTCACCCTCCCCATCTTGCAGCGCGCAGGGGGGATGGAGATTGTCCCGGCGGCCATTGTGCACGGCTTTATCATGAGCCTGCTGGCGCCGATTCTGATCGCCCTGTTCTCCGCCTGACCCGATTACGCGCAGCGCATTTTTTCACGGCTGCGCGGTTATCCCATCGTCTACGCTTCAGACTGACCTCATTTTCCCGGAAAGGAGTGTTTGATGAAGCAAACTGTTGCAGCGCTGCTGGCGAAAACCTTGGAAAACGCAGGTGTGAAACGCATCTGGGGCGTAACTGGCGATTCATTGAATGGGCTAAATGACAGCCTCAACCGCATGGGCACCATCCAGTGGATGCCCACCCGACATGAGGAAGTCGCTGCTTTTGCCGCCGGTGCCGAAGCGCAAATCAGTGGGCAACTGGCGGTGTGTGCCGGTTCCTGCGGGCCGGGCAATCTTCACCTGATCAATGGCCTGTTTGATTGCCATCGCAATCATGTCCCGGTGCTGGCCATTGCCGCGCACATCCCATCCAGTGAAATCGGCAGTGGCTATTTTCAGGAAACCCACCCCCAGGAGTTGTTCCGCGAATGCAGCCACTATTGCGAGCTGGTGTCCAACCCGGAGCAGCTGCCGCAGGTGCTGGGCATCGCGATGCGTAAAGCCATCCTCAATCGTGGCGTTTCGGTGGTGGTATTACCCGGTGATGTGGCACTGAAAGCAGCCCCAGAAGGTGCACGCGCCGATTGGTATCCGCCACAATTGCCGCAGGTGGTGCCGTCCGCCAGTGAAATCGCCCGACTGGCGTTGACGCTGAATGGCGCAAAAAATATTACCCTGCTGTGCGGCAGCGGTTGCGCCGGTGCGCATGCTGAAGTGGTAAAGCTGGCGGAGGCGCTGAAAGCACCGGTGGTACACGCGATGCGTGGCAAAGAACATATCGAGTACGACAATCCTTATGATGTTGGCATGACCGGTCTGATCGGTTTTTCTTCCGGTTTTCACGCCATGATGAACGCCGACACGTTGGTGCTGCTGGGTACGCAATTCCCCTACCGTCCCTTCTACCCGGCAGAAGCCAACATCATTCAGATTGATATCAATCCCGCCAGTCTCGGCGCGCATAGCCATGTGGATATGGCGTTGGTGGGCGATATCAAAGCCACCCTGCTGGCATTGCAGCCACAGCTCACCAGCAAAAGCGATCGTCAGCACCTTGACAACGCATTGGAACACTATGCCGATGCCCGCAAAGGGCTGGACGAGCTGGCAACCGCCAATGATAAACAGGCAATCCATCCTCAATATCTGGCGCAGCAAATCAGCCATTTTGCCGCTGATGATGCCATCTTTACCTGCGATGTCGGCACCCCCACGGTTTGGGCTGCACGTTATCTGAAAATGAACGGTAAACGGCGGCTGCTCGGCTCGTTTAATCACGGTTCGATGGCTAACGCAATGCCCCAGGCATTAGGCGCACAGGCGCTCAACCGCGACCGTCAGGTGGTGGCGCTGTGTGGCGATGGCGGATTCAGCATGCTGATGGGCGATTTTATTTCCGTGGCACAACTGAAGCTGCCGGTAAAGCTGGTGATCTTCAACAATAGCGTGCTGGGGTTTGTGGCGATGGAGATGAAAGCCGGAGGCTATCTCACCGATGGCACCGAACTGGAAAATCCTGACTTTGCGGCCATCGCCACCGCCTGTGGCATCAAAGGGATTCGGGTAGAGCAAGCCTCGGCGCTCGACAGCGCGCTGGAGGAAGCATTCGCCCATGATGGTCCGGTGCTGCTGGATGTGATTACCGCCAAAGAAGAGTTGGCTATCCCACCACAAATCAAACTGGAACAGGCCAAAGGCTTCAGTTTGTATATGCTGCGCGCGATTCTGAATGGTCGTGGCGATGAAGTTGTGGAGCTGGCGAAAACCAACTGGCTGAGGTAAAACGGTTTCAGCAAACCAAAAAATCGTATGCGGGCGCTCAGCCCGCTTTTTCTTTCAGGAGAGCGACGTGATCGATTTACGCAGTGATACCGTAACCCGCCCGAGTTCCGCCATGTTGGACGCCATGATGGCGGCTGAAACCGGCGATGATGTTTATCGTGACGATCCTACCGTCAATGCACTGGAAGCCGAAGCTGCACGTCTGAGCGGCAAAGAAGCCGCGTTATTTTTTCCTACCGGAACACAAGCGAATCTCGTGGCGCTATTGAGCCACTGCCAGCGCGGTGAAGAGTATATCGTTGGACAGCAGGCGCATAACTACAAATACGAAGCCGGTGGTGCGGCAGTGCTGGGCAGCATTCAGCCTCAACCGATTCTGGCGGCTGAAGACGGTACCTTGCCGCTGGCCGATGTCGCTGCCGCTATTAAGCCGGACGATATCCACTTTGCCCGCACCCGGCTGCTTAGCCTGGAAAACACCCATCACGGCAAAGTGCTACCACTCGCGTATTTGGAGCAAGCGTGGCAATTCACCCGTGAACATAAGCTGGCGTTGCATATTGACGGCGCGCGTATCTTCAACGCGGTGGTGGCGCAAAACACCACGCTGGAAAAGATAGCCTGTTACTGCGACACCCTGACCATCTGCCTGTCCAAAGGGCTTGGCACCCCAGTGGGATCGCTGCTGTGTGGTGATGCTGCGTATATTGAACAGGCTCGCCGCTGGCGCAAAATGACCGGCGGCGGGATGCGTCAGGCCGGAATTCTGGCGGCCGCAGGCCTGTATGCGCTGCAACATAACGTGGCGCGTTTGCAGGACGACCATGACAACGCGGCCTGGCTGGGCGAGCAGTTGCAAGCGCTGGGCGTGACGGTGGTAAGCCAGCAAACCAATATGTTATTTGTACAGGTCCCACCGCAGCAGGTTGAAGGGTTAAAAGCGTGGCTGAAGGCGCGTGACGTGTTGATTAGCGTCGGCCCGGTAACGCGTATTGTTACCCATCTGGATGTCAGCCGTGACGATCTGGCACAACTGGTCTCTCACTGGCAGGCCTTTCTGCAACAGGCATAACCTCAGGCAGCACCATATTTCGCCAGTAACGCGCGGGCAATTGCCAGCGTCTCTGCATCCGCCAGGCCACGGTAATCCCGCGGCCTGAAATGCATCTGAAATGCCGCAATCACCTTACGCTGCATCGCAGGCGTGGTGGCAGACGTGACGTCATAACCGTAGCGCTGTAACACATCCAATAATGCTTGTTGATCAACCAACGCATCGGCGGCCTGATCGCCAAGGTAACGCTGTACCGTGGCTGTATCGGGCCAGGCCCCAATCCCCTGCTGCGCCAGTTGCTGCCACGGAAACAGTGGACCAGGATCCTGTTTGCGCTGCGGCGCGATATCGCTGTGCCCCACCACATTTTCCGGCGAAATACCGTAACGCTTGGTGATGTCTTTGACTAAGGCTTCCAGCGCCGCGATTTGTGCCGTGCTGAACGGCTGCCAACGCAATCCGACCAGCGTGCGTTGATAGCCGCTGTTTACCAGTTCAATGCCAATCGAGGTGTCGTTGATACGCGTCGCGCCGCGCCAGAAACTCGGTCCGGCGTGCCAGGCCAATTGACTTTCGGGCACCAGTTGCCAGATCACCCCTTTTCCTCTGCGCTGTTCGGGTTGCGCCGGAATCAGGTAATGCGCGCTGACTTCACGATCGGTCAAGGTCGCCAGCGAGGAAGGAAGATCTTCGGCGGTGTAGTGGATCACCACCACCTTAATGCGTGGCCGCGCGCCTTGCGCCGGGTGGGAGGTATCGACCCAATAGCCGTGGCGTGCTTCAATCGCCGACTGACACCCGCTCAGGATCAGCATCGCCAGCAGCAACCCACCACGCATCAGCCACATCAACATCCTCTCCCCCGTCTGGCACCGAAACCAACGCTATACTTTATGCTAATTATGCCGCTTTGCCAGTGAACAATAAGGAAATCGAGATGAGAAACAATGCTTTTGCGCTAGTTGTTCCCGTAGCGGTGCTGCTCAGCGCCTGTACCACCGTTGAGCCCGTGATAAAGGATAATGGTCCACGTATGGCGTCGTGTGTCGAAGGCGGCCCGGATAGCGTGGCGCAGCAATTCTACGATTTACGCGTCAGCCAACCCACCCAGGGCCTGCCAGATAATGCGCTGCTGGCGAAATATCGTCCCTACCTGAGCGACCGGTTGTATCAGAAGCTGGTGCAGTCAAACGGGTTGAGCAATAAACCTGCCGACTGGCGCAGTGGTGACCTGTTCTCCAGCCTGGCGCAAGGCCCCACCTCTGCTGAGGTAGCCAGCGCCTCCTCCATCCCCAACCGGGATGCCCGCAATATCCCGCTGCGTGTTGACCTGACGCGAGGCGATAAGAAGTGGCAGGACGAAGTACTGATGATCCACGAAGGCAGCTGTTGGGTAGTGGATGATGTGCGTTACGTTGGCAACTGGCCGCATCCGGGTGGTGGCTCGCTGAGCCAGTTGCTGGAGGAGCGTTAATCACCTGAATCACGCCGCGACCATATCCACCCTGAGCGTAGCGGCGCGATTTATCGCGCTTTTTGTCTGCCACACCGCGATGTCGAGATATTGTGCTACGCTTTTTACCTTTAACTGCTGTTTAATAAATTTTAACCCACCTCAATTGCATAACTATTCTGGTGACGTTAAGATTCGCGGCATCAATTGCTATTCATTTATTGCGCATGAGTATTCAACTAACCGGCATTAACTGTTTTTACGGTGCCCACCAGGCGCTGTTCGATATCAACCTGGCCTGCCCACAGGGCGAGACGCTGGTGTTGCTCGGTCCGAGCGGCGCGGGGAAAAGTTCACTCCTGCGCGTGCTGAATCTGCTGGAGCAGCCGCGTTCTGGCAGTTTGCAGATCGCCGGCAATCATTTCGACTTCAGTAAGACTCCGTCTGACAGCGCGATTCGAGAATTGCGTCAGAACGTGGGTATGGTGTTCCAACAATACAACTTGTGGCCGCATCTGACGGTGCTGCAAAACCTGATCGAAGCGCCCTGCCGCGTGCTGGGTTTAAGCAAGGATCAGGCCCGTGCGCGCGCCGAAAAACTGCTGGATCGTCTGCGTCTGACCCCTTATGCCGAGCGTTTTCCCTTGCACCTTTCCGGTGGCCAGCAACAACGCGTGGCGATTGCACGCGCCCTGATGATGGAACCCCAGGTGCTATTGTTCGATGAGCCGACCGCCGCACTCGACCCGGAAATCACCGCGCAGATCGTCAGCATTATCAATGAGCTGGCGCAGACCAGGATTACCCAGGTGATCGTCACCCATGAAGTGGAAGTCGCACGTAAGACCGCCAGCCGTGTGGTGTACATGGAAAATGGCCACATTGTGGAACAGGGCGACGCCAGCCACTTTACACAGCCGCAAACCGACGCGTTTGCTCACTATCTTTCGCACTAAGTCAGGATGTCTCTAATGAAAAAAGTCGTACTTGCTGCACTGCTTGCTGGTTTGAGTCTGAGCGCTTCCGCTGCGCAGACCCTGCGTTTCGCGACCGAGGCCTCTTATCCTCCGTTTGAATTCGTCGATTCTGACAATAAAATTCAGGGCTTTGATGTCGATTTGGCCAATGCCTTGTGTAAAGAGATTGATGCCACCTGTACCTTCACCAATCAGGCCTTTGACAGCCTGATCCCGAGCCTGAAATTCCGCCGTTTCGACGCGGTGATGGCTGGTATGGACATCACGCCAGAGCGTGAAAAGCAGGTGCTGTTCACCAAACCTTACTACGACAACTCGGCGCTGTTTATCGCGCAGAAAGGCAAAGTGGCGGATGTCGCGGCGCTGAAAGGCAAGCGTGTCGGCGTGCAGAACGGCACTACCCATCAGAAATACCTGTCTGATAAGCACAGCGACATCACCGTGGTGCCGTATGACAGCTACCAGAACGCCATCCTCGACCTGAAAAATGGCCGCATCGATGCCGTCTTCGGTGACACTGCGGTGGTCAACGAGTGGCTGAAGCAAAACCCGAACCTGGCCGCGCTGGGTGATAAAGTGACCGACAAAGCCTACTTCGGCACCGGTCTTGGCATCGCGGTGCGCATGGGTAACACCGAGTTGCAGGAAAAATTCAACGCCGCGCTGGATAAAGTCAAAGCCGACGGTACTTACAAAACCATCTACAACAAATGGTTTCAGCAGTAATTTCTGATGAATGAAATGATTCCACTCGCAAGCGCCGCCGGTATGACCGTCGGCCTTGCCGTTTGTGCATTGATCGCCGGCCTTGTGCTGGCGATGATTTTTGCTGGCTGGGAATCGGTGCGCTGGCAGCCGTTGGCCTGGGTTGGCACCGGTTTGGTGACGCTGATTCGCGGTCTGCCGGAAATCCTCGTGGTGCTGTTTATCTACTTCGGTGCCTCGCAATTGTTGCTGACACTGTCGGATGGCTTCCATATCAACCTTGGTCTGTTCAGCATTCCGGTGCAGGTACAGATTGAGAACTTCGATGTCAGCCCATTCCTGTGCGGCGTGATTGCGCTGGCGATGCTTTACTCGGCTTACGCATCACAAACCCTGCGCGGCGCGTTAAAAGCGGTGCCAGTGGGTCAGTGGGAATCCGGTCAGGCGCTGGGGATGAAGAAGTCAGCGATTTTCTTCCGCCTGATCATGCCGCAGATGTGGCGTCACGCATTACCCGGCCTGGGTAACCAGTGGCTGGTGCTGCTGAAGGATACCGCGCTGGTGTCGCTGATTAGCGTTAACGATCTGATGTTGCAAACCAAAAGCATCGCTACCCGTACGCAGGAGCCCTTTACCTGGTATCTGGTGGCCGCGGCCATCTATCTGATTATCACGCTGTTCAGTCAGGCGGTGCTGCGCCGTATTGAATCGCGCACCACGCGTTTTGAGCGGGGAGCCTGATATGCTGCAATATTTACCCGAACTGCTGAAAGGTCTGCATACCAGCCTGACGTTGACCGTCGCTTCACTGATCGCCGCGTTGGTGTTGTCGCTGCTGTTCACCGTAGTGCTGGCGCTGAAAGTGCCGGTGGTGAATTCCCTCGTCAAAGGCTACATCACGGTGTTCACCGGTACGCCGCTGCTGGTGCAGATCTTCCTGATTTACTACGGCCCCGGCCAGTTCCCCAGCATCCAGAACATTCCCTGGCTGTGGCATTTGCTGTCGCAGCCGTGGCTGTGCGCCCTGCTGGCGCTGTCGCTCAACAGCGCAGCCTACACTACGCAATTGTTTTACGGCGCGGTACGTGCCATTCCTTCCGGTCAGTGGCAATCCTGTGCTGCCCTCGGGATGAATCGTAAAGACACGCTGCGAATTCTGCTGCCGTATGCGTTTAAACGTGCGCTGTCGTCTTACTCCAATGAAGTGGTGCTGGTGTTCAAAAGTACCTCTCTGGCCTATACCATCACGCTGATGGAGGTAATGGGTCACGGTCAATTGCTGTATGGCCGCACCTATGATGTCACGGTGTTCGCCGCCGCCGGTTTGGTGTATCTGTGCGTCAATGGTTTGCTGACATTGATGATGCGCCTGATTGAACGACGCGCGCTGGCATTTGAGCGTAGAAATTAATATCCAGGCGGGTTTTCCCGCCTTTTTTCATTATTTATACAACATTCTTGCATAATAATGCATTCAATGGCATCTTGTAACGCGTTCGCCTCCGGGCGTAAATGATCTACAGGAGCCTCAAAAATGAAAAAATGGATCGTTGCTGCTGCACTGGCAACTCTGGCAATGAATGCCTTTGCGGCGGAGAAAATCCGCTTCGCCTCTTCCGCGACTTATCCTCCATTTGAATCTCTGGACCGTGAAAATCAAATCGTTGGCTTTGATATCGATCTGGCAAAAGCGTTATGCCAACAAATGAAGGCCGAATGTACCTTCACCAACAACGCATTTGACAGCCTGATCCCCTCTCTGAAATTCCGCCGCTATGACGCCATCATCTCCGGTATGGATATCACCGCCGATCGCAGCAAACAGGTGGATTTCACCCAACCCTATTATGCCAACTCGGCTGTCGTCATTGCGCGTAAAGGCCAGTTCAGTGATTTCGCCCAGTTGAAGGGCAAACGGATTGGTATGGAAAACGGCACCACCCATCAGAAGTACCTGCTGGAGCAGCATCCGGAAGTGGTCGCGGTGGCGTATGACAGTTACCAGAACGCCATTCTCGACCTGAAAAATGGCCGTCTGGATGGCGTATTCGGTGATACCGCCGTGGTAAATCAGTGGCTGAAAACCAATGCTGATCTGGCCCCGGTTGGCGCGCATGTGACGGATGCCAGTTATTTTGGCACCGGGCTGGGCATTGCGGTACGTAAAGGTAATACCGAACTACGCGATCAGCTGAATGGCGCGCTGGCGGCAATCAAAGCCAACGGTACGTATCAGCAACTCAATCAGAAGTGGTTCCCCGAATAATAGCTATGGGGTCGGCGCGGTGTGATGCCTGACAGGTTCTGCACTGTCCTCGGTTCAGGATGAGCACGGCGTCGCCCCACCCCTTCAGCGTTTAGTCAGTAACGTCAGCACTTCGAAATGGGCGGTGTGGGGAAACATATCGAACAGCTGCACGCGGCTGACGCTATAGGCACTCAGACGCGCGATATCCTGCGCCATGCTATGCGGATTGCAGCTGGAATAGAGAATGTATTCCGGTGCCATCTGGCTAAGGTAGGCGCATAACTCAGCCCCAATGCCACGGCGTGGCGGATTGACCAGCACCAACTCCGGTACCTGATCCCGCGAGGTGGCGAACTGGGTGGAATCCAGCGCGGCAAAACTGACCTTCTCCAGTCCCAGTTGCTGAGCTGACTGCCGAGCACAGGCGATAGCTTCCGCGTTGATCTCAATCCCGGTTAACTGCATCTCTGCGCTGGCACAGTGCAGACCAAAACCGCCTACGCCACAAAACAGATCCCACATGCTGCTCACCGCCAACTGCGCCACCCAGTCGCGTGCGGTAGCATACAAACTGGCTGCCACCCGTGGGTTGGTCTGGAAGAAACTTTGTGGGCGAATATACAGCGGTACGTGATTAAACGTCTCAGCCAGCGCCTGATCAGGCGTCAGCGCAATCTCTTCCTCGCCTTCGAGGATCGCCATATGCACCGGCTGAATATTGGCAGAGATCACCGTCAGCTGTGGCAGTTGCTGTTGCAGCCACGGCAGCGCGGCGCGTAACTGTTCCAGTTTGCTGGTAGAACGCAGCACGAAACGCAGCATCATGCCGCCCTGGGTGCTCTCCGTCAGCAACAGGAACTTTAACTCACCACGTTTGCGCGCCACGTTATACGGTGTTAAACCGGCGCGGGCGATAAAGGGTTTGAGTACGGCAAACACCGGAGCAAAACTGGCGGGATAGAGTGGGCAGGCACACAGATCAACCGGCTCGCCATCACGCGACATCATGCCAAACACCGGACGCTCGACACTGCCGCTCACCACCATCTTGGCTTTATTACGAAACCCCTGTTCAACCGAAGTGACCGGCGCGCGCCACTCCCCTACCGCCTGCTGCGCCAGCAGTTGCTCCAGCAGCGACTGTTTCTCAGAAATCTGCTGCGGGTAAGGTTTTTCCAGCCACTGGCAGGAACGGCAGCGGTCGGCATCATAAAGCGCGCAATGCATGGTGGGGCCTGTATTCTGAATCGGGAGAAAAAACGGGGGGCGATTGTATCACCGACGCCGGAAAAAAGCGCGGCTGCTGGCCGGGACAAACAACAGCAGCAGAACCATCACATCCGGCAGTTTCTGCGACAGGGTATGGTGAATGATCTGCGCGTTAGTTTCGCCATCAATACTGAAGATCTCCGGATAAATCCAGCCCATCGACGCCATCAGCATATATCCCAGCACGATAATCTGGGTCGCCACATAACCCCAGCGCCCTCGGTTACTGCCGTGCATCAGGGTGAAAGCACAGCGCAGCTCAAACAAAAAGATCAGCTGGCTGGCAATGAAAATGACGGTGGAATCCCAGGCCTGAGCGCTACGGTGGACAAAATTGACTAACTCTTCGTAACCCAGTTCATTCGCCAGCATCACCACGCTGATGCAGCGTGTCGCAATAATGGCGATACCGGCAACCAACACCGGCGCAGGCGTGAACAAAGGCACTTTTTTCAGGGTTTCCGACATCGACCAGGCTCCATAACAAAAGGCTGGCTGCGCCATCATGCTGATCAGGTTTGCACGCATCAGTAGCGGCGCGATTTATCGCGCTGTCGCAGGTGTAAAACCCCGCGCGATAAATCGCGCCGCTATGAGATGAATCCTACCTGAGCAGCATTACGTCAGCTCCAGCCTCTCCTATAGTGGCAAATGTTACGGATTTCAGCCACGTCTTGCTTTCTGAATATCGCGCAAACGTTGCTTTTCTTCGTGTGCCATAAAGCGCCAGGCGATAAAACCGACCAGACCGACGACAAACAGAATCAGCGATGCCAGGGCGTTGATCTCCGGGTTCACGCCACGACGCACGGTGGCAAAGATCGCCATCGGCAAGGTGGTCGCACCCGGACCGGTCACAAAACTGGCAATCACCAGGTCATCGAGCGACAGGGTAAACGCCAGCAGCCAGCCCGTAATGATGGCCGGGGCGATCATGGGTACGGTAATCACGAAGAACACCTTAAGGGGCGTTGCGCCGAGATCCATTGCCGCTTCTTCAATCGAACGGTCCAACTCACGCAGGCGCGAGTTGATTACCACCGCCACATAAGCGGTACAGAAGGTGACGTGTGCCAACCAGATAGTCAGCATGCCACGATCGCTCGGCCAGCCAAGGGTATTGCCCATCGCCACAAACAGCAGCAACAGCGACAACCCGGTGATCACGTCCGGCATCACCAGCGGCGCGGTAAGCATAAACGCAAAGCCGTTGTGCCCTTTAAAACGGCCAAAACGCACGATAATCACCGCTGCGATAGTGCCCAACACCACCGCCATACTGGCAGACATCGCGGCGATGCTCAGGCTGAGCAGCACCGCATCGATCATCGCATCGTCCTGGAACAGCACATGGTACCAGTGGAAAGAGAAGCTCTCCCACACCGTTACCAGTTGTGAACTGTTAAACGAATAGGCCACCAGCAGCAGCATCGGTGCATACAGGAACAGAAAGCCGAGCACCAGAATCGCGGTACGCCAGGGGGAGCGGATAGCCGGTAACTGATTCATCCCTTCTCTCCCATTTCACGGTTTTGATGTTTGTGGAACCAGACAATCGGCAGGATCAGAATCAACAGAATGATCACCGCCAGCGCTGACGCCACCGGCCAGTCACGGTTGTTGAAGAACTCCTGCCACAGGATACGTCCAATCATGATGCTGTCCGGGCCGCCCAACAATTCAGGGATGACGTACTCACCCACCGCCGGGATAAACACCAGCATCGAACCGGCGATAATCCCGCCTTTGGTCAGCGGCACAATGACACTGAAAAAGGTCTTCAACGGACGCGCACCCAGATCCAGTGAGGCTTCCACCAGCGAATAATCAATACGCGTCAGCGCGGTATAAATGGGCAGCACCATAAACGGCAGATAGCAGTAGACAATACCGATATACACTGCGGTGTTGGTGTAGAGGATCACCAGCGGATGATCGATAACGCCCAGCCACATCAGGAAACGGTTGAGGATACCGTTATTGTTCAGCAGCCCCATCCAGGCATACACACGTACCAGGAACGACGTCCATGACGGCAGGATCACCAGCAACAGCAGGATGGTACGCATGGAAGGCTTACTGTGCGCCACCGCCCACGCCAGTGGATAACCAATCACCAGGCAGATAATGGTGGAGATAGCCGCCACTTTCAGCGATTGCAGATAGGCATCGGCGTATAACGGATCATCCGTCAGTTGCAGATAGTTACCGAGATTAAGCACCAGATTGAGCTGATCATCAGCCCAGGTGACCAAATCGGTATAAGGCGGGATCGCGCGCGCGATATCGGCAAAACTGATTTTCAGCACGATCAGGAACGGCAGCAGGAAAAACAGCACCAGCCACAGGTACGGCAGTGCGATCACCAGCTTACGGCCATGTTGCATTTTGATGCGCGTGGCCCAGCGCTGTAGCGGGGTGCCCGGCTGTTCAGCCTGCGTGGCACCGGGTTGAGAAATCTGGCTCATTCCGCCTCCTTAAACCGTCAAAACCACACAGCTGTCTGCATCCCAGCACAGGCGCACTTCATCGCCCCAGGTGGGCGCGCCTTTGCGGTAACGATGGGCGTTCTGCAACTGGGCGCTAATCATCTGACCGCTCTGCAAACGCACATGGTAGATCGACAAATCGCCAAGATAGGCGATGTGTACCACTTCCCCCACCGCGAAGTTACAACCATCGGCAGGCACTTCGTCGCACAGCATCACTTTTTCCGGGCGCAGCGCCACATGCACCGGAACGTTATCGACGATGGAGACATCCGTCTCCACTTTCAGCGGATGCACCAGACCCGGGCTTTCCAGCACCAGACCATCTTCACGGCGCTCACGCAGCAATCCTTCAAACACATTTACCGAGCCGATAAATTCGGCGCTGAAGCGGTTGGTTGGGTGTTCGTAAATCTCTTCTGGTTCACCGATCTGGGCGAATTTACCGCGGTTCATAATGGCGATACGTCCCGCCATGGTCATCGCTTCTTCCTGGTCGTGGGTCACCATGACGCAGGTCACGCCGACGCGCTCCAGAATATCCACCACTTCCAGTTGCATACGGTCGCGCAGCTTTTTATCCAGCGCCCCCATCGGTTCATCCAGCAGCAGCAGCTTCGGACGCTTAGCCAGACTACGTGCCAGCGCCACACGCTGACGTTGACCGCCAGAAAGTTGATGCGGTTTACGTTTGGCGTACTCCTGCATGTGCACCAGCGCCAGCATTTCTTCAACGCGGCTGGCGATTTCGCCTTTCGGCAGTTTGTCCTGCTTGAGGCCAAACGCGATATTTTGCTCCACCGTCATGTGCGGGAACAACGCATAGGACTGGAACATCATGTTGATCGGCCGCTGATACGGCGGCACATGTGAGAGATCCTGCCCATCCAGCACAATCTGACCGCTACTCGGCACCTCGAATCCTGCCAGCATACGCAGCAGGGTCGATTTGCCGCAGCCCGAAGGACCGAGCAGAGCAAAAATCTCACCTTTGTAAATGGTCAGGCTGACATCATCCACGGCGTGCTGGCCGTCAAAGGATTTGGTCAGGTTGCGGATTTCCAGCAGCGGCGTTAATGCCTTTGCGGTTTTGTTATGGGGGCGGGGAATCGCGTCGCTCACTAACTTATCTCCAACGCTTAGCGACTGTTAACATCAGCCGCTAAAAATGGCACAACAGAGGCCATCACCGCGCCTCTGTTGTCGTCCTAATACAAGTGAATCCGTTCAGAACGAATTACTTACCACTTTTAACTTTAGTCCATGCACGGGTACGTACACGATCCAGTTTCGGATCCTGGACTTTCAACACGAACAGCTTGGACATAATCTCGGCTGGCGGGAAGATGCCTGGGTTGTTACGTACATCGGCATTGATCAGCGGCAGTGACGCCTTGTTGCCGTTGGCATAGTTCATCTTGTTAGAGATGTCGGCGATCACTTTCGGATCCATGATGTAGTTCAGCCACTGGTAGGCTTCGTCGAGATTCTTGGCATCTTTCGGAATCGCCATCATGTCGAAGAACGCCAGTGCGCCCTGCTTCGGAACGCTGTAGGCCAGGTTCACGCCATTTTTCGCCTGAGCAGCACGGTCCTTCGCTTGCAGGATGTCACCCGACCAACCGATCGCCACACAAATGTTGCCGTTCGCCAGGTCGTTGATGTACTGCGACGAGTGGAAATAACGAATGCTCGGACGCAGTTTCAGCAGCAGATCGGTCGCTGCACCGGAGTAATCTTTCGGGTCAGAGCTGTTCGGATCTTTACCGAGGTAGTTCAGCACCGTGGCAAAAATCTCTTCCGGCGCATCGAGGAAGGAAACACCACAGCTTTTCAGTTTTTCCAGGTTTTCCGGTTTCAACACCAGATCCCAGCTATCAACCGGCGCGTCTTTACCCAGAATAGCTTTCACTTTATCGACGTTATAGCCGATACCGGTGGTGCCCCACAGGTAAGGAATCGCGTATTTGTTGCCTGGATCGTGCTGAGCCACTTTCGCCATCAGGTCCGGGTCGAGATTTTTGTAGTTCGGCAGTTTGCTCTTATCCAGCTCCTGGAACACACCAGATTGCAGCTGGCGCGCGAGGAAGCTCGACGACGGCACGACCACGTCGTAACCGGTGCTACCGGCCATCAGTTTGCCTTCCAGTACTTCGTTGGAATCAAACACGTCATAGACGACTTTAATGCCCGTCTCTTTTTCGAAATTCGGAACCGTGTCCGCCGAAATATAATCAGACCAGTTATAAACGTGCAGCGTTTTATCTGCGGCCAGTGAACCAGCTGACGCTGTCATCAGTACACCAGCAACCACACCTGACAACCATTTTTTACGTTGGTTGAACATGTTTTCCTTCCTCCTGAGCGGGTCATCACAACGCTGCATACACGCGATCCGGACGTTGCGTTTTCTGTTTATTTACAGGCACACAATGAATCAATATTCAGCGGGAGTTTAATAGTAAAAACCTATACCTGCGCTGAGGTTGCACGTCTCAAGCAGCCCCGCAAGAATAGCCGCCCCGCCTCACCTGTACCAGATCCCAGCGTAAAAAACGCCTTTTTGCGATAAGTTATGCATGTTTCTGCTATGGGGTTCGGCATGCGCGGCATAAAGCACGACAAATATCTGGCGATTTAGGGCAAAATGCAGAATAAAAAGTGGTGGGGATAAAATGAAAACTGCCGCAAAAAGCGGCAGTTAATCAGACAGGAAAATCAGTGCAGCATCGCACGGCCGAGTGAGCTGGGTTGTCGCTCCTCTTCCTCGCCCATCATCAGCAAATTATTGGCGAAGGCTTCCATAATCACCATAGAAACCTGCTCCTCGCTTTGCTTCATAAAGTGCGAGAACTGACCAAAGGTTAATCCGGCGGTGGTACTGAGCGACTGGCAGACAATCAGCTTCGGCAAGTTATCATCCTGAATGTCGATAAAGGCTTTCACCGTCAGGGAGCTGGCATTGATTTGCGACAGATCGCCCACCAGCGGAATCAACGCCGTCGGTTTGACTTCAGCCAGCGCTGAGAACAGGATTACACCATCCACAAGGTCGATTTTTGCATCAAACACCCCGTCAAAATTCTGCATATGCGGCAGATGCAAAGCCTGGCAGGCATCGCATTCGAACCAGGTGATATTTTGTTGATCCAGCCAGCGACGCAGCACGTCGATGTCAGGAACGACCAGTGAATCCATCGTCATGTCCCGTGGGGTGAAGAAATAAGCGCCTTAGCTTACGGAAAAAATGAAATCGATGCCACGAAAAACGCTGAAAAGCGCGTCTCAGCCACCAGTTTTAAGACGGAAACCGGGCAGCGCGTGCTGTTCAATCCAGTCTATCATCATGGCAGCGATGTTCATCCCGGTGGTGCATTCAATGCCCTCAAGACCAGGAGACGCATTCACCTCCATCACCAGTGGCCCTCGGTTGGCACGTAAAATGTCAACACCGGCCACTTCCAGTCCCAGGGTACTGGCCGCTTTGACCGCAATCTCACGTTCCTGATCGGTGATGCGCACCGGGTAAGCCTTGCCGCCGCGATGCAGATTGGAACGAAAATCGCCCTCTTTGGCGGCGCGTTCAATCGCCGCGACCACCTCATCGCCAATCACCAGGCAGCGAATATCCCGCCCCTGCGCTTCTTTGATGAACTCCTGCACCAGAATATGCGCGTTAAGACCACGAAACGCATCGATCACGCTCTCCGCCGCCTGACGGGTTTCCGCCAGCACCACGCCAATGCCCTGCGTCCCTTCCACCAGCTTCACCACCAAAGGCGCGCCGCCCACCATGGTGATCAGATCATCGGTATCATCCGGTGACGAAGCAAAGCCAGTGACCGGCATATCGATCCCTTCGCGCGCCAGCAGTTGCAGCGAGCGCAGTTTGTCACGCGCCCGGGTAATCGCCACCGACTCATTCAATGGATAGCTGCCGCACAACTCAAACTGGCGCAGCACCGCCGTGCCGTAAAAGGTAATGGCGGATCCGATGCGCGGGATCACCGCATCAAAATGCCCGAGCGGTTCACCGCGATAATGCACCGCAGGCGACGCCGGGTTGATATTCATATAACAGGAAAGCGGATCGATAATTTGCACCTGATGACCACGCGCTTCCGCTGCTTCACGCAGACGCTTACACGAATAGAGCTGTCCATCACGGGAGAGAATGGCCATTTTCATCGCAGAATTCCTTGTGCTTAACGGGTTGCCCAGCCCTGCTGGTGCAGGTAATCCAGCATAAACGGACGCGTTTCTTTTATGATCAGGCGTTGAATCAGCTCGCTCCAGGTTTCC
This sequence comes from Pantoea phytobeneficialis, assembly GCF_009728735.1. Taxonomy (NCBI): domain Bacteria; kingdom Pseudomonadati; phylum Pseudomonadota; class Gammaproteobacteria; order Enterobacterales; family Erwiniaceae; genus Pantoea; species Pantoea phytobeneficialis. The sequence goes on along the minus strand of NZ_CP024636.1, from coordinate 1,437,326 downwards.
GCGCGTTGATTGCTGTCACGCTGTTGATAATAGATGCTGGTACGGCTGTCGTATTCCGCCAGCACCGCCGCATCGAAAGGTTGATAGGTGTTTTCATGCACCAGCATCGCCTGCGGGATACGGGGTTTGATATCCGGGACCGCGGCAGGATGGCCGATGCAGAAACCAAATAATGGCAGCACAAACTTGGGCAGGCCGAGCAGCGTGGTGACATCCGCGATGTTGTTGCGGATACCGCCGATAAACACACCACCCAGACCGAGCGATTCCGCTGCTATCATCGCATTCTGCGCCATCAGCGCGGTATCCACGCAACCCAGCAATAACTGCTCGGCGCGCCCCAGTTGCGCTTCGGGGCAAATTTGCAGATGACGATTAAAATCGGCGCAGAACACCCAAAACTCCGCAGCGGCACTCACCCACGGCTGCCCGCCAGTCAGTGTCACCAGTTGCTCACGCTTCTGCCGATCGGTGATACGAATAATCGAGGAACACTGCAAAAAACTGGAGGTTGAAGCCGCTTGTGCCGCTGCAATAATGGCGTCGCGCTGCGCCTGATCAATATCCTGATCGGTAAAAGCACGAATGGAACGGTGGCTGCACAGTAAATCAATGGTCGGCGTCATAATCCTCTCCGGTTACTTCTTTTTGTCATGTTGATTGAACAACTGGGGGGCCATCGCTTTGGCGGTACGCCACATCATCAACCAGGCGGCAGGCAGCATCAGCACGATGCCGACAATGAACAACACCGTCGCCAGCGTCTTTTCACTGATAGCGGCAGGCGCCGCGATCCAGTCATTAATTAACGCCAGTGCGCCAATCACGGCGATCACGCCGATGGCTTCCAGTAACAGCACCGGCTTTGGTAATCGGGCCAGGTTGCTCATGAGATGACTCTCCCACAGTTCAATCCGTTAAGCCGTCTGTTATAGCGGACCCTTACGCAATTGCATAGATGGCGGGCATCAGAGTAACAGGCATTTTCTTCTTTCTTTAAGCGGGATGGACGGGCATCATGTCTGCCATTATTCACGCTGTGATGTGACTTTCATCACAAAACAGCAGCGGAAGGAGAGAAGCAATGTTTGCAGTGATTTTTGGTCGTCCCGGCTGTCCTTACTGCGTACGCGCCCAGGAACTGGCCGCCAAACTGACCACCGAACGTGACGATTTTAATTATCAGTACGTCGACATTCAGGTAGAAGGCATCACCAAAGCCGATCTGGAAGCCCGTGCGGGTAAACCGGTCACTACGGTGCCGCAGATTTTCCTCGACCAGCAGCATATCGGTGGCTATACCGATTTCGCCGCATGGACGAAAGAGAATCTGGATTTCGCGGTATAACAGATCGTAGCGGTGCGATTTATCGCGCGGGTTTTGCCAGCAGAAAACCGCGCGATAAATCGCGCCGCTACACCTGCCTCATGAACGCATCGCCAGCATGATGCGCAGCAAACGTACCAATAGCGCGCCACAGCCCGCCCAAAACAGCGCACTCAATCCCCAGATGACCATCCAACCGCTATGGCTCAGATTCAGCACCAGCAACACCCACAGCGTACCCAGCACCGTCCCCGCCAGTGCCACCCACAGCGTACTTTTTAACGGACTTTCCGGCTGCATCAGCGCCACCACAATGCCCGGCAGCAGAAACAGCAGCAACTCTGGCTGACCACCTATCGACCTTTCACCCGGTGAGACCCAAAAATGATGGGCAAAAATAAACACCAGCGTATATAGCGTTACGCCCAGCACCGATGCAGGCCAGCGATTATTACGCTGCAACATAACCAACCTCAACTTCAGTGTTAACAATATTGAAACTTTTAACTGCCCTGGCACACGAGTGGAAATAAAAAGAAACAGCTGAATGCGGAAGGAATGAAAACTGCCGATAGCTGAGGGTGTTAATTATGATTAGAATGACGCCGCTTCAAAATTCGGTCCCTGCCCTCCCGGCAAAACGGGCACCTGCGGTCGCCACAAGATAGCGAAAAACGACCTTTTCATCAACATGTTACAGGTAAATAAGAAGTTAAAGCGTGAATATTAACGTCGCAGATTTGTTAAGCGGAAATGACGTCCTGTTATTATTTGTGGTTTTAGCCCTCGGCCTCTGTCTGGGTAAATTACGCCTTGGCTCTGTCCAGCTCGGAAATTCTATTGGCGTATTAGTAGTATCGCTTATTTTAGGTGAACAACATTTCGCCATAAATACCGCTGCATTGAGCCTCGGATTTATGCTGTTTATTTTTTGTGTCGGCGTCGAAGCGGGACCCAACTTTTTTTCGATCTTTTTCCGTGACGGTAAAAACTATTTTATTCTCGCCATCGTGATGGTGGGCAGCGCCCTGCTGCTGGCGCTGCTGTTGGGTAAAGTGTTCGGCTGGGATATTGGCCTGACCGCTGGCATGCTGGCAGGCGCCATGACCTCCACACCGGTGCTGGTGGGTGCCGGGGACACGCTCCGGCATAGTATCAGTGACAATCAGCAACTGAACCTGATGCAGGATCATCTCAGCCTCGGCTATGCCATTACCTACCTGGTCGGTCTGGTCAGCCTGATCTTCGGCGCACGCTACCTGCCACGTCTGCAACATCAGGACCTGCCGACCTGCGCCCAGCAAATTGCCCGTGAGCGCGGTCTGGATGCTGACAGTCAGCGTAAAGTTTTCCTTCCGGTGATCCGCGCCTACCGCGTTGGGCCAGAGTTGGTGGCATGGAGTGGCGGCAAAAATCTGCGTGAACTGGGCATTCATCGTCAGACCGGCTGTTATATCGAGCGTCTGCGCCGCAACGGTATCCTTGCCAGCCCGGATGGGGATGCTCAGTTGCAACTTGGCGATGAGATTTCGCTGGTGGGTTATCCCGATGCCCATGCCCGTCTCGATCCCAGCTTCCGTAACGGCAAAGAAGTGTTCGACCGTGACCTGCTGGATATGCGCATCGTGACCGAAGAGATTGTGGTGAAGAACCATAATGCGGTGAATAAACGTCTCAATCATCTGAAGCTGACCGATCATGGCTGTTTCCTCAACCGCGTTATCCGCAGCCAGATTGAAATGCCGATCGATGACAGCATCATGCTGAACAAAGGTGATGTGTTGCAGGTCAGCGGTGAGGCTAAGCGCGTGAAAAGTCTTGCCGATCGCATCGGCTTTATCGCCATCCATAGTCAGATGACCGATCTGCTGGCATTTTGCGCCTTCTTTATTATTGGTTTGATGATCGGCATGATCACTTTCCAGTTCAGCAATTTCAGTTTTGGTATCGGTAACGCGGCCGGGCTCCTGTTTTCCGGAATCATGTTGGGCTTTCTGCGTGCCAACCATCCGACCTTTGGTTACATCCCTCAGGGCGCGTTGACGATGGTAAAAGAGTTCGGCCTGATGGTGTTTATGGCGGGCGTTGGCCTTAGCGCAGGCAGCGGCCTGCAACACGGGCTGGGCAGTGAAGGTGCGCTGATGTTACTGAGTGGCCTGCTGGTCAGTCTGGTGCCGGTGGTGATTTGTTACCTGTTTGGTGCTTATGTACTGCGAATGAACCGCGCACTGCTGTTCGGGGCGATTATGGGGGCACGCACCTGCGCCCCGGCAATGGAGATTATCAGCGACACCGCACGCAGCAATATTCCGGCGCTGGGCTATGCCGGAACCTATGCGATTGCCAACGTGCTGCTGACGCTGGCCGGTACGCTAATCGTCATTATTTGGCCAATTTTGCCCTTATAAAAATTTTTCGACTGAGTCCAGAACTTTTTTTCCGGGGTGCAGTCTGAATTAATGCCACTGCTTTTCTTTGAAATCCCCAAGTTGAGGAGCCCGCCAGTCACTGACTGACGGGTTTTTTTATGCCCGTCGTAAGTGGCTTAAGGTTCTCTTAAGCGCGAATTGCGACCCTGTGCACCTGGTTTCACTATCCGCAAACATTCATGTCGCTGTCATCAAAACTAAACAATTCAACAACCCGTATCAGGATTCAGAACCCGGCTATTTACCCGCTGTCACGTCGCTTTTACGCTATCAACTTTATTTTGCTGGCATTTTTAGCATCGGTTTTCCTGCTGTGGTCACGCCATGAAAGCCTTGATATCGCCATCAGTCAGTTTTGGTTTGATCCGCTAACCCAGCGTTTCCCGTGGCAACACAACCGCTGGCTGGATCTGATCAACCATCGCTTGCTGAAGGATGCAATCATCATTGGCGGTGTCGTGATGCTGTTGCGTGGCATTCAGATACGTGATGGCAGGCGGGTTCTGGTCGCGTTGCTGCTGGGCTTGGGACCCTTGGTGATCGGCATTCTGAAGGCACACAGCGCGCACTCCTGTCCCTGGGATCTGGCGATGTTCGGTGGTAAAGCCGCGAACTTTACCCTGCTGAGCGCAGTGCCTGAGAACAGCGGTCCCGGTCAATGCTTCCCGGGTGGTCATGCGTCGAGCGGGTTTGCGGTAATGGGGTTATTTTTCCTGTGGTGGCCAGAGAAGCCACGCCGTGCCCTGCTGGCGTTGCTGGCCGGTATTGCCCTCGGATTATTGATGGGATACGGCCAGGTAATGCGTGGCGCGCACTTCTTCTCCCACAATCTGTGGGCGGGATGGTGGGTATGGCTGACCCAGATGCTGATTTTTGCTGGCGTTTCTTTTTGGGTAAACAAGACGAGGAACAGAAGAGCGTAATGGAAGAGATCAACCGCACGCTGTTTTTATGGATTAACGCCACGCCGAATTCACCGGAATGGTTACTGAGCCTGGCCACTTTTATCGCACGCGACTTGATCGCCATTGTCCCGCTGCTGATCGTGATGCTGTGGCTATGGGGACCGCGTGAACAGGTGGCCTCACAGCGCACCCTGGTATTAAAAACCGGTATGGCGCTGATTTATGCCCTGAGTATCTCCTGGTGCATCAGTCAGTTGTTGCCGCATCCGCGCCCGTTTGTGATCGGACTGGGCCATCAGTTCCTGTCGCATGCCGCCGATGACTCCTACCCCAGCGATCATGGCACCACCATTTTCACTTTCGCGCTGGCGTTCATTTGCTGGCACCGTTTATGGTCGGGTGTGATTTTGTTGCTCACCGGCATCGCCATCGCGTGGTCACGCGTTTATCTTGGCGTGCACTGGCCGTTGGATATGCTGGGAGGATTTCTGGTGGGAATGCTCGGCTGCCTGGCCTCAAATCTCGCATGGCAACTCTACGGTTCACGCATGTTAGCGCTGACACATCAGATCTACCGCGCGCTGTTCGCACTGCCGATTCGTAAGGGATGGGTTCGCGGGTAAAAGGATTCCGTAACGGCGCGATTTGTCGCGCCATTACGGATGACGGTTAGTTAAACCACTTACCAAACAGGCTATCGAATTTCATCACAATGAAATCCCAGATACGGCCGATAAAGCCCCCTTCCTGCACATCTTCCATCACCACCAACGGACGTTGATCAACCGTTTTGCCATCCAGCTGAAAATCGATGGTACCCACCACCTGATTTTTCTTCAGCGGCGCTTCCAGCTGCGGTGACGTCAGGGTGTAACTGGCTTTGAGGTTATTCATCTGCCCTTTTGGCACGGTGATAGAGGCATCTTTCTCCACACCCAGGTTGACCTCTTGGCGATCACCAAACCAGACACGCTGTTGAGCAAAAGGTTTATCCGCTTTAATCGGGGTCACGGTGTCATAAAAACGGAAACCCCAGGTGAGAAGTTTTTCGCTCTCACGGAAGCGAACGGCATCGGTTTCAGCACCCAGCACCACGGAAATCAGACGCATGTCACCGTCAGTCGCCGATGAAACCAGATTGTTGCCCGCGCCCGAAGTATGGCCGGTTTTGATACCGTCAACCTTGAGGTTGCTGCTCCACAGCAGACGGTTACGGTTCATCTGCTTAATGTTGTTAAAGGTAAACTCTTTCTCTTTATTCAGCGCATACTCTTCCGGTACATCACGGATCAACCGCTGACCGATAATCGCCATATCGCGCGCAGTGCTGTACTGCCCATCCGCATCGAGGCCGTGCACCGTCATAAAATGGGTGTTTTGCAGGCCGAAGGATTTCGCGTAGTTGTTCATCAGGCCAATAAACGAATCCTGGCTCCCCGCGACGTAGTCGGCCATCGCGATACAGGCATCGTTACCAGACTGGATGACAATCCCCTTGTTCAGCTCAGAAACCGGGATGCGGTCACCGGGTTTAAGGAACATCAGCGACGATCCTTTCAGCTTCGGGTTACCCGTAGCCCAGGCATCCTGACCGATTGTCACCATGTCGTCTTCATGAATTTTGCCTGACTTCAGCGCCTGACCGACCACATAACTGGTCATCATTTTGGTCAGGCTGGCGGGGTCCAGACGCTGATCGGCGTTAGACTCGGTAAGCACCTTACCGCTGTTGTAATCCATCAAAATCCAGGCTTTGGCTTCAATTTGTGGCGCGGCAGGGGCCTCTTCAGCCAGGGCGGAAACCGGAAGAAGCACGAACAGAAGGGAGGAGGCAGCAAAAGGCCGCCAGGTAGAAGCATTAAGTAATTTTTTCATGTGTATGACCAGATAATTGTCCTTGTTAAATCGTGGCTCATTCCTGCAAGACGCACGTTGCCTAAAAAACTACCGGTTTGCGCTGCGGAAAAAAACCGTCTGTCGGTAAAGTTTTATAGAAATTATTACAGTAACCCTGGCACCATCACCGTTGCGCTGCCACCTTTGTTCTGTCGCCATCTGTGAAAAATTGCGAGAAATTCCGATTTTTCGCAGATCAGTTAAGCCAGTCACAAATTTCCGCTAACCTGATTTCAGTCAGCCTGAGGAGAATCATGATGGACTTAGCCGTGTTCGATCTCGACGAAACCCTGATTTGTGAAGACAGCACCAGCCTGTGGCTACGCTGGTTGGTTTCACAGGGTTTTGCCCCCGCCGAACTGATTAGCGCCGAACAGTCGCTAATGACCCAATATCACGCCGGAACGCTCTCAATTGAAGAATATATGAACACCACCCTCGCCCCGCTGGCCGGAATGGCAACCATGACGGTATCTGGCTGGGTGCGGCGTTTTATCCACCGCGATATCCTGCCGCGTGTCTTTCCCGCCGCACGCGAACGCATCAACTGGCATCAACAACGTGGCGACACCGTAATGATTATCACCGCCAGCGGTGAACACCTGGCTGTACCGATTGCCGAGCGCCTTGGCGTGCATGGTGCGCTGGCCATTGGTGTGGAGATTGTCGATGACCGCTACAGCGGCCTGACCTACGGCACCATGACCTACAAAGAGGGCAAAGTGGCGCGATTGAGCGACTGGAAAGCGTTGCAACAGGAGAGACGTTTTGAGCGCACCTGGGCCTACAGTGACTCGATGAACGACCTGCCGTTGTTGGCCCACGCCGATCATGCCTGGGTCATTAACCCGGATCAGCTGCTGCATCAGGAAGCGCAGCAGCGTGGCTGGGAAGTGTGTAACTGGGTACGCTAACTACCCGCGTGGGGCACTGGCGTTCGCGGCCAGCCCCACTTTCAATAATTTACCGTTACGCTCGTCGGTCAGCACATACAGGAAACCGTCCGGCCCCTGACGAACATCGCGAATACGTTCTCCCCGTTCCGTCAACAGGCGCTGCTCCTCTACCACCTTCTCGCCATTGACCATCAGGCGAATCAGACTTTTTTCCTTCAGCGCGCCGATAAACAACGAGTTTTTCCACTGCGGGAAACGCGCGCTGTTATAAAACGCCATCCCGCTGATGGCCGGGGAAACCTTCCAGTAAAATACCGGCTGCTCCGTGCCCGCAACTTCGCCGCCCCTGGATTCCGGCACTTTCTGCCCGCTGTAATCAATGCCCCAGGTCGCCAACGGCCAGCCATAATTTTTGCCTTTTTCCGGGATATTGACTTCATCGCCTCCGCGAGGTCCGTGCTCACTTTCCCACATCTGCTGCGTCCACGGATTCAACGCCAGGCCCTGTGGATTACGCATGCCATATGACCAGATTTCACCACGCGCCCCCTGATGATGCACAAAGGGGTTGTCTGCCGGGATCTTACCGTCAGCCGTCAGGCGCACGATCTTGCCGGAGAGCTTGTCCAGATCCTGTGCGCTGCTGCTGGCAAAATTGTCACCGAAGGCAATCCATAAAAATCCTGCCTGGTCGAACGCCAGCCGTGTGCCCAAATTGGCCCCGCTGGAGAGTTTTGGCGTTTGCTCCAGCACCACCCGGAAGTCGTTCAACTGACGATTGTCATCACTCAGGCGACCATAGCCGACTACGCCACCCGCACGCCCCGCCGCGTCAGCCGTGGTATAGCTGAGCCATACACGGCGGCTTTGTGCGAAATCCGGTGCCAGCACCACATCCAGCAACCCACCCTGCCGTTGCACCCACACTTTTGGCACGCCGCTAATTGGCGCGGATAAGCCTTTGTCAGGCTGCCAACTGCGTAACTGACCCGAACGTTCAGTGATAAGCAAGGTGTGATTGTCGGGCAGAAATGCCACCGACCAGGGGTGATCCAGATGGTCCTGTAAAACCTGAACCTGAACATCCGCTGCCAGCGCTGGCAGGGAACCACTCAACACGCTGCCAAACAGCAACGCTGCACGCATCAATCGCATGGGTGTCTCCTTTTTAACCGTCTGACGTTAAGGGTAGTCAGCCGGTAAAAAAGGATGTGCAGGATTTACAAAACATTAAGCCCGGTGGCCCGGGCATGGACATTTCAGGGCGCGCTGAAAGAAACTGCATCACGGACCATTTCATCAATGCCTGGACGCAGATCATTCAGAGTGATGGGCGAGCTATTGTTAGGGAGCGTCTTACCGAAGGCCTTACGCACCACTTTAATCAACGGTTTGCCGGTTTGCGCATCGCTGGCTTCAACTTCGAGGTACAGCGTACTGTTCTGGGTACGATGACCGGTCGCGGCCATGGTTCCGGCGATGACCGCTGCAACGGGTACCACTTCATAGAATTGCACCCCCTCATTTTCGCTACCCACGGCGGTGATTGCCGCTCTCACCACCATCGTATTGGGTCCCTTCTGGGTCACGAGATTTTTATGCACCGTGATGCCGTCTTTCAGTTTTTGGTCGGCATATTGTCGTATCGCGTCCAGCGTCTGCTGGCTGATACGCTGCGTCGGATGCGCCGCCGGGTAATAAACTATTGGGGTATAAATGACGTTGGGATACTTCGCCGCATGATAATCGGGCGATATCCAGCGCATCGTCGGCTTGCCACTCGCCGATTCCGCCATTTTTAACTGGCTGTAATCACCGAGAAAGCCTGAATATTGTTTGGTATCAGCAACATGGGAGGTGCACCCTGCTGTGAGGAAAGCCAGCGTCACCAGGGGAACAACGAGATGTGATCGCATACGAAAGCCCTTATGAGTAGAAATGGCTTTTCAAGCTTAGTTTGAGCAGTAACGAGCAGTAAGAAAAATTGAAGAAATGTGAATAGCAACCGCCTGGGTTACTGACGCAACACAGGCGGTCTGGGGCTTATTCGAAGCAGGTTTCCGGGTTATCGGACAGGGAAACAAACTCATCGCCGCCTTTAGTCAGCGCCATGATTTTGCCGCTCTCAATATCATAAACCCACCCGTGCAGACGCAGCGAACCTTTACGCAGCGCTACCGCGACAGAAGGATGTGTTTTGATATTGTGGAGCTGGGCGATAACGTTCTCTTTCACCATCTCAGTAAGCTTGATTTCCGGCGTGTCGTACTTTTTGTTCTCTACGACGGCGCGCGCAGCATCTGCATAACGCAGCCAGTGTTCCACCGCAGGCATGGTATCCATGCAGGAGCACTCGGCAATGGCTTTCATCGCGCCACAGTTGGAGTGGCCGCAAATGATGATTTCGCTCACGCCCAGCGCCACCACGGCATATTCGATGGTGGCGGATACACCGCCTGGCTCAGGTCCGAATGACGGCACAATATTGCCCGCATTACGGATAACGAACAGTTGACCCGGCTCCTGCTGTGTCACCAGTTCCGGCACCAGACGGCTGTCTGAGCAGGAGATGAACAGGGCTTTAGGATTTTGGTTGGACGCCAGGCTTTTGAAAAGATCCTTCCTTTCAGGAAACACATTCTGTTGAAAACTCAGAAAACCTTTGATGATCTCTTTCATTTCTCTGCTCTCACATTATCCACTTCTGCCCTGGCAGTGAGCAATTTCACCGTCAGCGCTGCATAATTTTTTCTTGTATCGATAATAGCTTACAGGCACCAACCGGGCATTTAAGCAAAATCACCCGGTGAAGACAACCCTGAGCATGTTGCGGCTTTAAAACAGACTATACAATTTCCCCGCGGACACCTGTACAATCGCCCCCCTATCCACACTAATTATGATGAATTTTTATTCTTATGAGCCATGTCACCAATCCTCCACGCGTGGGCTTTGTCTCACTCGGCTGCCCAAAAAACCTCGTTGACTCGGAACGTATCCTGACGGAACTGCGTACCGAAGGTTATGACGTGGTACCACGCTATGATGACGCGGAGATCGTCATTGTTAACACCTGTGGATTTATCGACAGCGCCGTGCAGGAATCCCTGGAAGCGATTGGTGAAGCGTTGAACGAGAACGGGAAAGTGATCGTCACCGGCTGCCTTGGTGCCAAAGTGGATCAAATCCGCGAAGTGCACCCGAAGGTGTTGGAAATCACCGGTCCCCACAGCTACGAGCAGGTGCTGTCACACGTTCATCACTATGTGCCGAAGCCAGAGCACAACCCGTTCCTCAGCCTGGTGCCGCAGCAGGGCGTGAAGCTGACGCCGCGCCACTATGCCTACCTGAAGATTTCGGAAGGCTGCAACCATCGCTGTACCTTCTGCATCATCCCGTCAATGCGTGGCGATCTTGATAGCCGCCCGATTGGCGAGGTACTGGACGAAGCCAAACGTCTGGTGGAAGCCGGTGTGAAAGAGCTGCTGGTCATTTCTCAGGACACCTCCGCCTACGGCGTCGATGTTAAGCATCGTACCGGATTCTGGAACGGTTCCCCGGTGAAGACCAGCATGGTCAGCCTGTGTGAACAACTGGCAAAACTTGGCGTCTGGGTGCGCCTGCACTACGTCTACCCTTACCCACATGTGGATGATGTCATTCCGCTGATGGCTGAAGGTAAGATCCTGCCGTACCTCGACATTCCGCTGCAACACGCCAGCCCGCGTATTCTGAAGCTGATGAAGCGCCCGGGTGCGGTAGAACGTACGCTGGAGCGTATTAAGCGCTGGCGTGAAATTTGCCCGGAACTGACGCTGCGTTCCACCTTTATCGTCGGCTTCCCGGGAGAAACCGAGGAAGATTTCCAGATGCTGCTCGACTTCCTGAAAGAAGCGCGTCTGGATCGTGTCGGCTGCTTCCAGTACAGCCCGGTTGAAGGCGCGACCGCCAACCAGCTGCCGGATCAGGTACCGGAAGAGGTGAAGCAGGAACGTTTCGAACGCTTTATGCAGCTGCAACAGCAGATCTCGGCTGAACGTCTGCAAGAGAAAATTGGCCGCGAAATTCTGGTGATCATCGATGAAGTCGATGAAGAAGGAGCGGTCGGTCGCAGCATGGCCGATGCGCCAGAAATCGATGGTGCGGTCTACCTGAACGGCGATCGTCAGGTGAAAGTCGGTGACGTGGTGCGCGTCAAAGTGGAACACGCCGACGAATACGATCTTTGGGGTTCACGCGTTTAATCCCTCCTCCCCCATGCCCGTCATGGGGGATATCATTTTCCGCCGAAATTATTTTTCCCCGACAGTAAAGCGCCTTTCTTTTACACCGATAACCTCTGTACACGCCCCTTTTGCCCAGAGAGTTCAGGATGCTTAAAAGAATGAAAGTCGTGACCGCCATTATTGTGATTCTGGTGGTCTTTACAGCCATGCAAGTCGTTTCCGGCTCGCTGTTTCTGACCTCGCTCATGGCGGGTCAGCGTAACTTCACCACCAGCGATCAATTATCCCACCAGCAGCGCGAACTGGCCGATGGCTGGCAAACGCTGGTAAAAACCCGCGTCACCATTAACCGCGTCGCCATACGTATCCTGAAAAAGCAGACCGATGCAGCCTCACTGGCGGCGATTGACAAATTGATCACGGCGGCGGGCGTCTCGCTGAATGAAGCGCAGCAGCACTTTGCCCAGTACAAAAGTCTGCCACGCATCAAAGGCCAGAGTGATGCTGCCGCCGCCCTTGTTGAGGCAAAATTCACCGCCATGACGGATTTGCTGCAACAATCCGCCACCTTTCTGAAAGCCAATGATTACCCTTCGTATGGCAATCTTGATGCCCAGCAAGCGCAGGATGACCTCGAAGAGGCTTACAAGCAGTGGCGTGCGCAGAACGTCGAGTTGCTGGCACAAGGCAGCGCGGAAAACGAAAGCGCCTGGCAACGTGTGCTGGCTATGGTTGCAGTGATGGCCGTGGTGGTGGTGCTGATGCTGGCAGCAGTCTGGGTGTTGGTACGCCGTATTCTGCTCACCCCGATGAAGCAACTGCAAAAACAGATGGAACGTTTTGCTGAAGGGGATCTTTCCGGCAGTCTGCACGTAGAAGGCCGCAGTGAAATGGCGGCGCTGGCTGCCAGCCTGAATCATATGCAACAGGCGCTACTCAGTACCGTCAGCAATGTCCGTGACAGCGCTGATGCGATCTTCAGCAGCGTCAGTGAAATCGCTACCGGGAATAACGATCTCTCCTCACGTACCGAACAACAGGCCGCATCACTGGAGGAGACCGCCGCCAGTATGGAGCAGCTCACCGCCACCGTGAAACAAAACGCCGATAACGCGCGCCAGGCCACGCAGTTGGCAAGAACCGCTTCCGATACCGCCGATAAGGGTGGCAACGTGGTGGCTGGCGTGGTGAAAACCATGCACGATATCGCCGACAGTTCGAAAAAGATCGCGGATATTACCAGCGTGATTGATGGCATTGCCTTCCAGACCAATATCCTCGCCCTTAACGCGGCAGTCGAAGCGGCTCGCGCCGGAGAACAGGGACGCGGTTTTGCGGTGGTGGCAGGTGAAGTACGTAACCTGGCCCAACGCAGTGCCCAGGCAGCGAAAGAGATCAAGCTGTTGATTGAAAACTCGGTTCAGCGTGTCAATCTCGGCTCACAACAGGTTGGCAGCGCGGGCGATACCATGCAGGAAATCGTCAGCGCCGTCACCCGCGTGACCGATATTATGGGTGAGATTGCCTCCGCATCGGATGAGCAGAGCCGTGGTATCGACCAAATCGGCCAGGCGGTGAACGAGATGGATCGCGTTACGCAACAGAACGCCACCCTGGTGCAGGAATCGGCGAATGCGTCGGCATCGCTGGAACAACAGGCCAGCCGTTTGTCTGCGGCGGTAGCGCGTTTTAACACCGGCACACGTCAGGCGGTGGCGGCGCTGGTGCGTCCGTCAGCGCCAGCTGTAGCTCCGCGCGCGTTGAAGGCCCCTGCTGCCTCCGGCAATGACAATTGGGAAACGTTTTAAGGTAAAACGGCGCGATAGATCGCGCCGTTGCTCACCTGGTTCAGGTTTTCAATTTCGGATCCAATGCATCACGCAGCCCATCGCCCAGCAAATTAAACGCCAGCACCGTCAGGAAAATGGCGAGGCTGGGGAAAATCGCCACATGGGGGGCAATCACCATATCGGCGCGTGCTTCATTGAGCATCGCGCCCCACTCTGGCGTGGGCGGCTGCGCACCCAGGCCAAGAAACGACAGGCTGGCGGCCGTGATAATCGAGGTGCCAATACGCATGGTGAAGTAGACCACAATCGATGAAACCGTACCCGGCAGGATATGGCGCATAATGATGGTCCAGTCCGAGGCACCGATGCTGCGGGCCGATTCAATATAAGTCTGATGTTTGAGCACCAGGGTGTTACCCCGCACCAAACGCGCAAACGCCGGGATACTGAAAATCGCCACCGCGACAATCACGTTACTCATGCCGCTGCCCATAATCGCCACCACAGCAATCGCCAGCAGAATGCCCGGAAAGGCAAACAACACGTCGCAGACGCGCATGGTGATACGATCCCACCAACCTTCGTAGTAGCCTGCCAGCAAACCTAATAAGGTACCGATCACCGTCCCTATCGCTACCGAAAAGAAACCGGCAATTAAGGAAATGCGCGTGCCGACCAACACACGGCTAAAAATATCGCGTCCGAGGGAGTCAACCCCAAACCAGTGCATCAGCGACGGGCCTTCATTCAGGCGGTCATAATCGAAATAGTTTTCGGCATCAAAGGGCGCGATCCAGGGGGCGATAAAGGCCACCACGATCAGCAACAACACAAACGCCCCCGCCAGCAGCGCCACATGCTGGCGACGAAAGCGTCGCCAGAACTCGCGCCAGGGGGTGCGCACCCGGTTTTCCGTCATCGTCGGCATGATTTTCAGTGCCGCCTCGCGTCGCCAGTTTTTCATTGCGACTCCTTACCTGTAGCGAATAGCCGGGTTGATCGCCGCGTACAACATATCGACAATCAGGTTAATCAGAATGAACTCCAGCGAGAACAGCAGCACCTCGGCCTGAATCACCGGGTAATCACGCATCTCCACCGAATCCACCAGCAGACGGCCCAGACCGGGCCAGTTAAACACCACTTCCACTACGATCGAACCGCCGAGCAAAAAGCCAAATTGCAGCCCCATCATGGTGACCACTGGAATCATGGCATTGCGTAGCCCGTGTTTGACCACCACCAGCGTTTCCCGCACCCCTTTGGCCCGCGCGGTGCGCATATAATCCTCCTGCATCACCTCCACGAACGATGCACGGGTAAAGCGTGCCATCACCGCCGCAACCGCCGCGCCGAGGGTGATGGAGGGCAGAATGTAATGCTGCCAGCTGTCGGCACCCACGGTCGGCAACCAGCCTAAATCCACGGAAAAAATTTGCATCAGCAGCATACCGAGGGCAAACGCCGGAAAAGAGATCCCCGACACCGCCAGCGTCATACCCAGTCGATCCGGCCAGCGGTTACGCCATACCGCAGAGACGATGCCAATCACCATGCCAAACAGCACCGCCCAGATCATGCTGCTTAATGTCAGCCACAGTGTCGGAAAAAAACGCGTGGCGATCTCTTCGGAAACCGGACGTTTCGACACCATCGACTGACCAAAATCCCCCTGCACCGCATTCCAGATGAAATGCCAGAACTGCTGGATCAATGGCTGATCAAGGCCCAGTTCCTGACGCACCAGCGCGACGACCTGCGCATCGGCATCGGACCCGGCAATCAAGCGTGCCGGATCGCCCGGCAACAGATGTACAAACAGGAACACCAGCACCGCCACAATCAGCAGCGTGGGAATCAGTCCCAGTAATCGTTTGAGAAAATAATTCAGCATGCGAAGTCCTGCACGGTGAGGAGCAGCCACGCGGGCTGCCCCTCAGGGTTACTTCAGGTCGGCCTCATCAAAGTTAAATGAGGTATCAGGCATGACGTAAAAACCGCTCAGGTTTTTGTTACTGGCAGACAGCAGTTGCTCCACCACCAGCGGGATCCACGGATGGTCGTTCCAGATGCGATCCTGTGCATCTTTATACAGTTTGGCTTTCTGGTCGCGATCGGTGGTTTTCAGCGCATCGGCCAGATCTTTATCAACCTGGGGATTGCTGTAAAACGCGGTATTGAAGATCGCTGGCGGCCATGAGCTGGTGGCAAACAGCGGCGTCAGCGCCCAGTCGGCTTCACCGGTCGAGGCTGACCAGCCGGTATAGAACATGCGCACGCCGCTCTCTTTCTGGCCTTTGCTTTCCACTTCCGCCGCACGCTGGCCGGCATCCATCGCCAACACCTTCACTTTAACTCCAACCTGCGCCAACTGTTGCTGGGTGAACTGCAACACCTTCTGCGCGGTGCTGTGGTTATGTGATGACCACAAGGTGGTTTCAAAACCATTCGGGTAACCCGCCTCTTTCAGCAGTTCACGCGCTTTGGCCGGATTGTAAGCAATGGCGGGATACTTCTGCGCAAAATCGATGGCTGGCGGCACAATGCCCGTGGCGGGCGTGGCATAACCGGCAAACGCCACCTTCGCCAACGCCTGGCGGTTGATGGCATACTCCAGCGCCTCACGCACCTTCGGATTGTCGAATGGCTTTTGTGTCACGTTCAGGCTGATATAGCGCTGCATAATCGACGGGGTCGTGACCACATCGAGCTTGCTGTTTTTTTCCAGCAGTTTGGCCTGTTCAAACGGCACCGGGAAAGCAAAAGTGGCTTCGCCGGTCTGCAACATCGCCGCGCGGGTGTTGTTATCCACCACCGGACGCCAGGTAATGCTGTCGAGCTTTGGATAGCCCTTTTTCCAGTAGCCATCCCACTTCTTCACTTTGACGAAGTCAGTCTGGTTCCAGGTGACAAATTCAAACGGCCCGGTTCCCACCGGATGGAAACCAATATCCTTGCCATATTTTTTCAGCGCCGCTGGGGAGATCATCACCGCCGCCGGATGAGCCAGGTTATTGATAAAGGCCGAGAACGGCTGCTTCAGGGTGATTTTGACCGTCAACGGATCGACCACCTCGGTGCTGGCGACGTATTTAAACAGGTTGTAACGCTTGAGGTGATTATCCGGGTTGCTGGCGCGATCGAGGTTGACCTTCACCGCCTCCGCATTGAAGTCGGTGCCATCCTGAAACTTCACATTGGGACGCAGTTTGATGGTGTAAGTCAGGCCATCGCTGCTGGTTTGATAGCTTTCAGCCAACACGTTGGTCAGCTTCATATCTTTGTCGAAGCCGAACAATCCCTGATAGAAGGACTTCGCCACCGCCTGCGACAAGGTGTCGTTAGCATCGTAAGGATCGAGGGTGGTAAATGTTGAAGCCACGGCAATCACCGCATCTTTCGCCGCCCAGGCCGGTAGCGCCAACGCCGAACTTAACAACCCGGCAGTGATAACCCCTTTACGCATAATATGGTGCATCGTTATCGTTCTCCTGTAGTCCCTGTCTTTGCGCACACCAGCCGGTGACGCGGATGAGTTGCTGCTGTTCAGGTGCCGCTGATGGCATGGCGGGCGACAAAATGCCCCGGTGCCACCTCAATCAATGGCGCGACTTCCGGCTCATCGCCCAACGGACGTATCGGGCTGGGGATTTCATCCACCAGCAACGCCCGTTCACGACGCCGGTGTGCCGGATCGGCCACCGGCACTGCCGCCATCAGTTTTTTGGTATAGGGATGGCGCGGTTGCTCAAACACCGCCTGGCGTGGCCCCATCTCCACGATCTGTCCAAGATACATCACCGCCACACGATGGCTGATGCGTTCCACTACCGCCATATCGTGCGAGATAAACAGAAACGCGATGCCAAATTCGCGCTGCAAATCGAGCATCAGATTGATGATTTGCGCCTGAATCGACACATCCAGCGCCGAGACCGACTCATCAGCAATCACCACTTTGGGGTTCAGCGCCAGCGCGCGCGCAATGCAGATACGCTGACGCTGACCACCGGAAAATTCATGCGGATAACGTTGGGCATGTTCCGGCAACAACCCGACGCGCTCCAGCAGCCAGGCGACACGTTGCTCGGCCTGGCGGCGGTTCATCGTCTGATGCACCAGCAGCGGCTCCATGATGGAGAAACCCACCGTCAAACGCGGGTCGAGCGAGGCGTAAGGGTCCTGAAAGATAAACTGAATATCACGACGCAAGGCCGCCAGCGCCCGTCCCTCGAGCGCATCAATGCGTTGCCCGTCAAAAGTAATGGTGCCGCCCTGACTGGCGACTAAGCGTAGCAGAGAACGACCGGTGGTCGACTTACCGCAGCCGGACTCCCCCACCAGGGCGAGCGTTTCACCGGCATAAAGATCAAAACTGACCTTCTCCACCGCATGGACGCGACGTTTTACCCGATTGAGTAAACCGCTGCGGATATCGAAACGCGTAACCAGATCGCGTACCTGTAGCACCGGCGGGCGGTCAACACGCACCGTATCCTGCGGCGTCTGGGCTTCTTCGCGACCATCACGGTGGATAAGCGGAAATTTTGCCGGAAGCGGTTGTCCATTCATCGCCCCCAGTTTAGGCACGGCGGAGAGCAGTGCCCGGGTGTAGGGTTGCTGTGGCTGGTTAAACAGTTGCTGCACTGGCGCACGTTCAACCACATCGCCGCGATACATTACCTGCACCCGGTCGGCCATTTCCGCCACCACGCCCATATCGTGGGTGATAAAAATCACCCCCATCTGCATCTCTTTTTGCAGCACGCGGATCAATTGCAGGATTTGTGCCTGAATGGTGACATCCAGCGCGGTCGTGGGTTCGTCGGCGATCAGCAGAGCGGGTTTACAGGAGAGCGCCATAGCGATCATTACGCGCTGACGCATGCCTCCGGAAAGTTGATGCGGATAGCGCGACAAGACATTTTGCGCTTCGGGGATGCGCACCAGATCGAGCATATGGCGCGCTTCAGCCAACGCCTGTTGATGGCTTTTGCCCTGATGCAGACGGATCGATTCGGCGATTTGCTCACCGACGGTGAACACCGGATTCAGCGAGGTCATCGGCTCCTGGAAGATCATCGCCATATCTGCACCGCGTACGCGTCGCATCTGGCTGGCAGGAGCCCGCATCACATCCAGCAACTCGCCATTACGCCGTCGCAGGGTGATTTCACCGCTGACTTCCCCACCCGCCTGCTGGATCAGCCGCATCAACGCCAGCGAAGTGACCGATTTACCCGAACCGGACTCCCCCACCAGCGCCAGGGTTTCACCACGATGCAGATCAAGCGAGAGCTGGCGCACCGCTTCGGTAATACGTCCTTCATGCTGGAAACGTACGTTCAGATCCCGTACCGCCAGAACCTGGTCTGGCGTTAATTGCCGTTGCCGATCCGTCATGCCTGCTCCTTTAGCTATCGCGGTAAATGGCTACCTCAACTTCGCCGCCCACATAAGCGAATCCGCGGTACATTCCTTCACTGTTAAACGGCAGCGCCACATTGCCATCACGGTCAACGGCAATCAGCCCACCGCTGCCATCCAGTTCCTGGACTTTATCGTGAATTACATTGGCGCTGGCCTGTTGCAGCGTGCGACCGGCATAACGCATTTGTGCCGCCACGTCGTAAGCGGCGAGAGTGCGGATAAACACCTCGCCAGTGCCGGTACAGGAAACCGCGACCGAATCGTTGTTGGCGTAGCACCCGGCACCGACCAACGGTGAATCGCCCACGCGTCCCGCCTGTTTGTTGGTCATGCCGCCGGTTGAGGTGGCAGCGGCCAGATTGCCATGTAAATCCAGTGCCACTGCACCGACCGTACCAAATTTACGATCAGGATCGAGTGGGTCATCGCTGTGGCTTTGCGCCGCACCGTCATGATCCAGCACCGCCTGATCGCTGCCGAGCGCGCGTTGCAGCTGCTCCCAGCGTTCAGGGGTGGAGAAAAAGTCTGCCTCAACCATCTCCAGCCCCTGCTGGGTGGCAAAGGCTTCCGCACCGGCACCGATAAACAGCACATGCGGGCTGACCTCCAGCACTGTGCGCGCCGCCAGTACCGGGTTACGGATATGGTTAACCCCGGCGACCGCGCCCACTTCCAGCGTACGGCCATCCATAATACTGGCATCCAGTTCATGCGTACCCTGATGGGTAAACACCGCCCCTTTACCGGCGTTAAACAACGGACACTCCTCCAGCAAGCGCACGGCCTCGGTCACCGCGTCCATCGCGCTGCCGCCATCGGCCAGAATTTGCTGACCAGCGGCGACAATCGCCGCCAGTTGCTGACGATAATATTGCTCTTTTTCGGCGCTCATCGCCGCGCGAGTGATGGCACCCGCGCCGCCGTGAATGGCGATAACTGCTTTAGTCATACCCGTTACCCTGTCAAGGAATCAGAACCAAAAACACTGATTTAGAATGGTTTTCATTATTTTTTGGCAACTTTCGAATATAGAAAGGCCATCCCGCCTTGTAAAGCAGAAACTGTGCTGCCGGGTCATAACCTTTTATTGTGGTTTATGCCTTTAAGTTTGACAAAAGCGTGAGCAGTGCCCGGTTTAGCAGGGGCGAAACACTATACTCACAGCAAAGATCATGCCGGAGCAAGCCATGAACAGTTATAACCATGCCCTGGTGCTGGTTCAGGGAAATCAGGATGGCGCATTGCTGTTGAACCACGCCGTGACGCTGGCTGAAGAACTGGCGATGACAGTCACCCTCGCCCATATCAGCGATGATTACCGGGAAATGAATTATGTGTCGGACAGCCTGATGAACGATGTGGTGTCGGAGGATGTAATTCGGGCGAAGGCGCTGATGAGCAAGCTCTCCGCCAGCGTAAGTCTGCCGGTTAAATGCCATGAGCTGGTTACGTTGCGCCGCTTTAAAGACGTCGAAAAATGCATTGCCGAAAAACATATCGATTTAGTGATTGTCGGACACCATAACCGCTTTATGGGGGTCCTCACCTCCAATTCCATGGAATACATCAACCGGTTAAACATTGATGTGCTGATAAAACATTTGCCGTAATAATGCGGCGGCAGGCATTTGCCTGCCATAATAGGCAGCATCTGATATAACCAGGCTGATATGGACATGGAACCTTTTACTGCGGGCTTAATCTCCCTCGAAGACGCCCAGCAAAAAATGCTGGCGCAACTCACCCCGATTACCGATTCATTACAGGTATCGTTATTCGAAGCCGCCGGGCGTATCACCGCCCAGCCGGTGTTATCACCGCTGGATGTCCCCCCCTTCGATAATGCCGCGATGGACGGTTATGCGGTACGCCTCGCCGATGTTGCACCGGATCGCGTGTTGTCTGTCGCGGGCAAAGCCTTTGCCGGTGGACCTTTCAACGGCGAATGGCCGCTGGGAACGGTTATCCGCATCATGACCGGCGCGCCGGTCCCCGCAGGCTGTGAAGCGGTGGTGATGCAGGAAGAAACCGAACAACGTGACGGTGGGATTGTCATCACCGCACCGGTCAACGCCGGGCAGCATATCCGCCGCAGTGGTGAAGATATTCAGGCGGGCAAACAGGTACTGGACGCCGGTGTGCGTCTCGGTGCCGCTGAGCTGCCGCTATTGGCCTCTTTGGGCATCGCCCAGGTCAGCGTGCTGCGTAAATTGCGGGTGGCGATTTTCTCCACCGGCGATGAATTACAGGCGGTGGGACAACCACTGGCAGCAGGACAGATCTACGATACCAATCGCTTCACCGTGTCGTTGATGCTAAACCGCCTTGGTTGCGAAGTGATCGACCTTGGCGTGATTGGCGACGATCCTGTGGCATTGCGTCAGGCATTCAGTGAAGCAGATCGCCAGGCCGATGTGGTGATCAGCACGGGCGGTGTATCGGTCGGTGAAGCCGACTTTACCAAAGCCATGCTGGAGGAGCTGGGGGCCATCACCTTCTGGAAACTGGCGATCAAGCCCGGTAAACCTTTTGCCTTTGGTCGACTCGCCAACAGTTGGTTCTGCGGCCTGCCGGGCAACCCGGTATCGGCGGCAGTGACCTTCTATCAACTGGTTCAGCCGTTGCTCGGTACCCTCACCGGCCAGCAAGCGCCGTTGATACCGGCACGTTTGCGCGCCAAAGCCACTCAGCGTCTGAAAAAATCACCGGGACGCCTCGATTTCCAACGCGGTATCTTCAGCCGTGGCGCAGACGGGATGCTGGAAGTTCGCAGCACCGGGCCGCAGGGTTCACATGTGTTCAGTTCCTTTGCACTGGCGAACTGTTTTATCGTGCTGGAGCGTGAACGCGGTAACGTGGAAGTCGGTGAATGGGTCGACGTTGAACCCTTCAACAGCCTGCTGGAGGGATAAATGCACGCGGAGTTAAGCGATGAAGAGATGCTGCGCTACAACCGGCAAATCGTGTTGCGTGGCTTCGATTTTGACGGGCAGGAAAAACTAAAAGCCGCGCGTGTTCTGGTCGTTGGGCTTGGCGGGCTGGGTTGTGCCGCCGCACCTTATCTGGCCGCAGCGGGCGTGGGGCAACTGACCTTGCTGGATTTCGATACCGTCGCGCTCAGTAACCTGCAACGGCAAATCCTGCATCGTGACAGTACGATTGGTATGGCGAAAGTGGATTCTGCTGCACAGCAGCTGGCAGCGATCAATCCCCATTGCCAGTTAGAAACCCTCAATGCGCAGCTTGAGGATACGGCACTGGGCACCCTGATTGCCCGTCATGATGCGGTACTGGATTGCACGGATAACGTCCATACGCGTGAACAGATCAACCGCTGGTGCTGGCAACACAAGGTACCGTTGATTTCTGCTGCCGCGATTCGCATGGAAGGCCAGCTCAGCGTATTTACCTGGCAGCCGGATACGCCCTGTTATCGTTGCATCAGCCGTTTGTTTGGCGAGCAGGCGCTGAGCTGCGTTGAAGCCGGTGTGATGGCTCCGTTAGTTGGGGTTATGGGGGCCATGCAGGCGATGGAAACCCTTAAAGTTTTGACGGCCTTTGGCACCCCAGCCAGCTCACGGTTGCTGATGTACGATGCCTTGAGCGCCGAGTTCCGCACGATGAAAGTGGCGCAGGATGCGCATTGTGAGGTGTGCGGGGGGAAATAAACAACCGTACCAACTCAATGCGGCGCGATAAATCGCGCCGCTACGCTGTTTTTACACAATCCCCTGGCTACGCAGATAATCTTCGTAGTTGCCGGTGAAGTCCACCACGCGATCGCCTTTGATTTCCAGCACACGGGTTGCCAGCGAGCTGACAAACTCACGGTCATGCGAGACGAAAATCAGCGTGCCTTCGTACATCTCCAGCGCCATGTTCAGCGATTCGATGGATTCCATATCGAGGTGGTTGGTCGGTTCGTCCATAATCAGGATGTTCGGTTTCTGCATCATCAGCTTACCAAACAACATACGGCCCTTCTCACCACCGGACAGAACTTTAGCTGGCTTCTTGATATCGTCCTGGCTAAACAGCAGACGACCAAGAATGCTACGCACTGCCTGCTCGTCGTCCCCTTCCTGTTTCCACTGGCTCATCCAGTCGAACACCGTCAGGTCGTCGGCAAAATCTGTCGCGTGATCCTGCGCGTAATAACCAATGCGCGCATTCTCGGACCATTTAACCGTACCATTTTCCGGTGTCAGCTCGCCTACCAGCGTTTTCAGCAAGGTGGTTTTACCAATACCGTTGGCACCCAACACCGCCATTTTTTCTCCGACTTCCAGCAGCAAGTTCAGATTTTTAAATAACGGGCCGTTATCGAAACCTTTGGTGATGGCTTCCACTTCCAGCGCATTGCGGAACAGTTTCTTATCCTGTTCAAAACGAATAAAGGGGTTCTGACGGCTGGACGCTTTCACTTCATCCAGTTTGATTTTCTCAATCTGTTTAGCACGCGAGGTTGCCTGACGCGATTTTGAGGCGTTAGCGCTAAAACGGCTGACAAAAGATTGCAGGTCGGCAATTTGCGCTTTCTTTTTCGCATTATCTGCTAATAAACGCTCACGCGCCTGGGTGGCTGCGGTCATATATTCGTCATAGTTACCCGGATAAACGCGCAGCTCGCCGTAATCCAAATCCGCCATATGCGTGCAAACCATATTCAGGAAATGACGGTCATGCGAAATGATGATCATGGTGCTGTTACGTTCGTTCAGTACCTGCTCCAGCCAGCGAATGGTGTCAATATCCAGGTTGTTGGTCGGTTCATCGAGTAACAGAATATCCGGGTTGGCAAATAATGCCTGCGCCAGCAACACACGTAATTTCCAGCCGGGCGCAATTTCGCTCATCGGTCCGTAATGTTGTTCTACCGGGATACCTACACCCAGTAATAATTCCCCTGCGCGGGATTCAGCACTGTAACCATCCATTTCACCGTATTGCACTTCGAGGTCAGCAACTTTATAGCCTTCCTCTTCGCTCATTTCCGGCAAGGCATATATGCGGTCACGTTCCTGCTTGACGGCCCATAATTCATGGTGCCCCATAATCACGGTATCGAGCACGCTATATTGCTCAAACGCAAACTGGTCCTGACGCAACTTACCGATACGTTCATTCGGGTCGAGGGAAACATTTCCCGCGCTTGGCACCAGGTCACCGCCCAGTATTTTCATGAAGGTCGATTTACCGCTGCCGTTTGCACCGATTAAACCGTAACGATTACCGCCGCCAAATTTAACGGAGATATTCTCAAACAGCGGCTTACTGCCGAACTGCATGGTGATATTGCTGGAAACTAACACGGCATTGACCTTTGTTACGCAGTGGAGGAAAAAACAGCGGGCATTATGCCAGAAGCAGGCACCGGGATGCCACCATTGTGCGGGCCAGGTACAACAAGCCGTTGTTTATTACCCCATAAAAAAAGCCGAAGGTGATGTCACCTTCGGCTCCCGCTTACAAGGATTGTGCAGATTATTTGATCAGGAAGCTGTCGAGGCTTTTGCCAGCATCCAGTGCTTTTTTAATCGCAGCAGGAGTACGGCCCTGACCAGTCCATGACTTCTCTTCACCGTTTTCATCAGTGTAAGAATATTTTGCCGGACGCGGCGCACGCTTGGCGCGTTTTTTACCGGTTTCCAGCGCACCCAGTAATTCGTTCGGATCAATACCGTCAGCCAGCAACATTTCGCGGTATTTAGACAGCTTCTCTTCTTTTTCGCGATTCTGCGCTTCTTCCGCTTGTACTTCTTCACGACGCTCGGTGACGACCACAGTTAATTTTTCCAGAATCTCTTCCAGGTCAGTCAGTGGCAGATCGCGAGCCTGTGCACGTAATGTGCGAATGTTGTTCAGAACTTTAAAGAATACGTCACTCATCACAATGTCCTTGCTTAAGGGGGTTTAAATAAACTGTAGTGGCAAGATTACCCAATTCAAATAAAAAAATAAATTAATTTTACATCGCGGATAATTCTTAAGGGATAACGATAATGATCACGCAGTTGATTAAACCAGGCGGGCCGCTTTATTTACCCCAAATTAACACCGACAACTTGTACCCTCAGCGAAATCCTGCATCGATTTTCAGAGGATATTGTCTCTGCGGTAGAAGTGAGCACAAAGGTAAACAAAGATTAATGGACTGATGAAAACATGTTTTTAGCTATGCAATGCTTATTTATAGCATAACCAGGTTAAGTCACATTTTTACGCAAACAAACATAAAAAAGGCCGGTATTTCACCGGCCTGTATCACATTTTCATCGGCATGTTCAGCGACTTTTCTTTATGGCTTTCGTCTTGCCGGTTGTTGTTGCTCATCATGACAAACAGCCGGACAAATAATGTTCTGGCCGTTGGCGGGTAAAGTCAGAGAGGTCACGGAATTTACGCTCAGGAAAATAAAGAATACGCGGGAGTCAACATCGTGAGCCGCAACTGTACCCGCTGCGGCCCTGACAGATTATTTGACTTCAGTTGCCGGACCAAATACCGCGTAGTCAGGCAGATTGACCGTCTGATACGGTTCCCAGCCACCACCGAGCGCTTTATACAACGCCACCAGGTCTAAAGCCGTTTGCATCCGCGTCTGAGTGGATTGCGCCTGCGCCTGCGCCAGCTGACGTTGTGCATCCAGCACGTCGAGGAAGGTGGAGATCCCCTGGCGATAGCTGTCAGTCGCGAGATCAAAAGCCCGTTGTAGCGCCCCGGTGGTTTCATCCAACGCCGTCACCTGCTGTTGATCAGCACGATAACTGACCAGCGCGTTTTCCACGTCCTGTAACGCCGTGAGTACCGTCTGACGATACTCAAGCGCCGCATTGGCCTGCTGCGCGCGCGCCAGTTTCACGCTGGACACCAGTTGCCCGCCCTGAAAGATCGGGATCGAAAGTGACGGGCCAATGCTATAAAAGTGGCTGCTCCAGTTGTCCAGATAGCTGGCGTCGGTGTTACGCACGCCAAGCTGTCCGGTCAGTGACAAGCTGGGGAACAGCTCTGCCACCGACACACCAATATTGGCGGTTTGCGCGTGCAGCGTGGCTTCCGCCTGACGAATGTCCGGTCGACGTCGTGCCAGCGTGGAAGGAATACCCACTGATACCAGTTTCGGTAACGCAGGCAGCGGTTTTACGCTCGCCAGTTCACTGTCCAGCGCGCCAGGGGTTTTCCCCAACAGCACCGCCAGCCCATTCATCGCCTGGCGCTCCTGCGCCTGATATTGCGGCAACTGCGCGTTAAGGGATGACAACTGCGCACGGGCGTTCTCAACATCAGTCAGCGGTGCCATACCGTTGCGCTGCTGGCTCTGGGTCAGTTCTGAGGTTTGTTGCGCGACGGTAATCTGCTCCTGCAAAGTTTGCAGCACCGCCTGCGCACCGCGCAGTTGCAGATACGCTCGCGCCACTTCAGCTTGCAGCGAAACCAGTGCATCGTTACGCTGCTCAATCGCCGCCTGCTGCTGCGCATTGGCCATCTCGATCTGACGTCGCACTTTGCCCCAAAGATCCAGTTCCCAACTGGCATCGAAGCTTCCCTGATACAAATTCACCGAATGCGTCAAACCATTGAGCTGATCCGCCACATCGCTATCGACCTGATTATATACACCGTTCGATTCCAGCAACCCCTTTAACCCAAGCTGCTGACGGGTCATTTTGGCCGAACCGCTCAGCGTCGGAAACAGTCCGCCACTCGCCTGCGCCAGCTGCTCACGCGCCCCGGCAATGCGCAGCACCGCCTGTTGCAGCGTCAGGTTATCGGCTATCGCACGGGTGATCAGACTGTCGAGCAACGGATCGTTAAAACTTTTCCACCATAGCGGGTTGGTCGCTGCTGACAACGGTTTTGACGCTTCCTCCGAGGGGAGATCACGGTAGCTGGCAGGCGTTTGTGCATGGGGTGGCTGATAATCTGGCCCCACCGCACACCCGGCCAACAATAGCGCGAGCGAGATAGCACTCCGTGACGGCGCGCTGCGCACGAACTTGTTCATTTTAATGGGCTCCTGCACTGCCTTCACTCTTAATCGGCGAAAGCAACCAGCAAAAAGGAATCAACAGTACTGCCACAATGCTCAGCCCCATAAAGACATCGATATAGGCAAGGATGCGTGACTGGGCGATCATCTCCTGGTAAAGCTGACCGCTGGCAATTTGCAGCGGATCGCCCACCGCCGTGGTGTAATCACGGATCGCCTGCGCCCAGTGCTGCAATGTGAGGTTAAATGGCTCATTGAGCGGCGTCATGTTGTGCACCATATTGGCCGACTGCGTCTGCATTCGCTCGGTGATCGCCGCCGTTGACAGCGAGATACCGATTGATCCCGCCACGTTACGGAACATGGTAAATAACGCAGCTGCATCAGCGTTTAAGCGCTGCGGTACGGTGATAAACGCAATAGTGGTCAGCGGCACAAACAGGAAGCCAAGGCCAATCGACTGGGCACTGCGCATCAATACCAGGGTGGTGAAATCGACATTCGGCGTCAGGCGGGTGGAATAGCAGAACGCCAGCGCCAGGCAACTGAAACCAAAGGCGATGATGTAACGTGTCTGCACAATGGGCATCAGCTTCAGCACCAGCGGGATGGTCAGCACAATCAGCACCGCGCCGGGCGACAGCACCAGGCCAGACCAGGTGGCGGTATAACCCAGATCCTGCTGCGCCAACTGCGGCAACACCACCGAACTGCCGTACAGAATCATCGCCATACCCGCCATCAGCAACCCGGCGACCCAGAAGTTGCGATCCTTCATCACCGTCAGATCCACCACCGGCTTACGCACGTAGAGCAGCCAGTAAACGGCACCAACAATCCCCACCACCGCCAACCCGGCAAACAGGCGAATAAAGTGGGAAGCGAACCAGTCGGCATCTTCACCACGGTCCAGCATCACCTGCAAACATCCCAGCCCAAGGGTGATCAGCCCGATACCGATGTAATCAATCTTCAGGCGGCCTTTTTCCCATTTGCTTTCCCACGGCGGATCTTCCAGTAACTGGTAAATTGCCAGCACCGTCAGAATCCCGACCGGGATGTTGATAAAGAATACCCAGCGCCAGCTGTAGTTGTCGGTGATCCAACCGCCCAACGTGGGACCAATCACCGGTGCCACAATAATCGCAATCGAGGAGAGGCCAAATGCCTTGCCGCGATCTTCCGGTTTGAAATAGTCGAGCAGCACCGATTGCTGCGTTGGTTGCAGACCACCGCCGAAAAATCCCTGCATCACGCGAAACAGAATGATTTGCCACAGCTCCGTCGCAATGCCGCATAGAAATGAACAGACGGTGAACATCACGATACAAATCAGGAAAAACTGTTTGCGACCAAACAGGCGGGTAAAGAAGGCCGAAATAGGCAGGACGATGCCGTTCGCCACCAGGTATGACGTCAGCACCCAGGTGGATTCGTCATAACTGGAGGAGAGCGATCCGGCGATATGTGGCAGCGCGACGTTCACGATGGTGGTGTCAAGGATCTCCATAAACACCGCCAACGTTACCGTGATCGCCACCAGCCAGGGATTGCTGGCGGGTTTCCAGCTCTGGCTCGCACTCATTCCACAGTCACCTTCGGTTCAACTGACAGTCCCAGCGGCAATGGATGGTTGGCATCAAGACCTTTATCGATGACAATTTTCACCGGCACACGCTGGACGATTTTCACATAGTTACCGGTTGCATTCTCTGCCGGGAAGGTGGAGAAGCGCGAACCGGTCCCCATCTGGATACTGTCCACATGCCCTTCCAGCTTGAGGCTCGGCCAGGCATCAACACTGATTTCCACTTTATCGCCCGGATTCATCCGCTCCAGTTGCGACTCTTTAAAGTTGGCGGTAATCCAGATATCGGGCGAAACCAGCGAGAACAACGCAGTTCCCGCCTGCACCAGTGAACCGATATGGACATTACGTTTGGTGACGAAGCCCTCGTATGGCGCACGTACCTGGGTGTAAGACAGATTCAGTTCGGCGGTATTCAGTTGCGCCTGCGCCTGCTCAACCTGCTGTTGACGCGCTTCGACATTGGTTTCCTGGGCACGAAGCTGCAATTGCACCTGCGATGCCACCTCAACCTGCGCCTTCGCGCTAAGCAACTGTGCTTCGGCGGAGCGTAATTGCACCGTCGCGCTGTCAATATTGCGCTGTGAGGTGGCGCGCGGATCGACCGCATGTTGCCGGCGATAATCGGCTTGGGCATTAAGCAAATTCGCCTGTGCTTTCGCTTGATCGGCTAATGCCTGGTCGCGCTGTGCCGGATATTGTACGCGGGACAACGCCAGTTGCGCCTGCGCCTGATGCAGCTGCGCTTGCGCCAGCCCGAGTTGGGCTTTCGCCTGATCGCGTTGTGCCACGTTATCACGCGGATCAATCTCAACCAGCAAATCGCCTTTCTTCACCCGCTGGTTATCTCGTACCAACAGATTCACCACATAACCTGCGGCTTTCGGTGCGATGGTGACGGCATTGCCTTCGGTAAAGGCATCATCGGTGGTTTCAATGTTGCGATTGCTAAACCAGAACCAGAAAATCACCAGCAGCATGATCACGGCAACAATTACCAGGATAACCAACGGCTTTTTACCTGGTCGTTTACGTTCCGGCTCATTATTATTTGATGAATTGACGTTCGATTCTTCTGGCTGATGTGGGTTTTGTGCCGCGTGTACAGACGGCTGATTTTTGTTATCACTCATAAATTGTCATCTTAATCCTGGCCCCGATCCCCGGGCGTAAGCGGTCAAGTTAACCTTAGATAACAAATTGACAAATTCCAGTGTTTCTTTACAAAACAGTGAAAGCACGCATTTTCAGCTAAAAGGCGCGATAACATACTGAAAAGGCGGTGACTAACCGCCTCAGGTGAAGAGAATTCGCTGGTTTAGCGCAGCCATTGCAACAGCAGCCAGCCACTGAGCATCGACCACGCCAGCATCGGCAGTGAGAAGAGGTGGAAGCGCCACCAGACGCGGCGATCCTGTGCCATTCGCAACGCAATCAGGTTGGCCAGCGACCCCGGCAGCAAGCCAAATCCACCAATATTGACTGCCCAGGCCAGAACATCGGAGGGCGGCACCTTTTGCAACAACAGGATAGTTGAGGGCACATTACTGATGATTTGCGACAGACCAATCGCCAGCAGATACAACCCGCCCTCGCCTAACTGGCCAATGGCGGCGAAATGCGGCTGTAACAGCGACAGATGCATCAGTAAAAAGACGTCGATAAACATCGCTACAAATACCAGCAGCAAACTCCAGTCGATGCTGATCAGTACCTGACGGGCCAGCAGTAAAAAACACCCCGCAACCAACAGCAGCGCCCACCCCGTTAGCTTCAGTTCAAGCGCCATCACAAACAGCAGGTACAACACCACGCTGAGGATAAACAGCGGTTTTTGCCACTGATGTTCCTGCCCGGCGTCATGTTTCTGGATGGCACGCGGCGAAAAGCTCCACCAGGTCAACGCCATCAGCGTCAACATCAGCCAGGCCGCAATCGGCAGCATTTGCAGAATAAAGGCGGAGACGCTCAGCGATCCGTGGCTCCACAACAGGATATTTTGTGGGTTCCCCACTGGCGTAAGCAGCGATCCGGCATTGACCGCCAGCGCTTCGAAGATGATCAGGCGCGAAATCGGCAGGCGGGAAAACTTACGCAGCGTCAGGGTCAGCGGCACCAGAATGAACAGCGCAACATCATTGGTGAGAAAGGTAGAAAGCAGCGCAGCGGCACAGACCATAAACAACGCCAGCGCCCGTTCATGCTGAAATCGCTGGATCAGCCGCGCGCCCAGCACATCAAAATAGCCGCTGTTTTCCAGGCCTTTGGTCAACATCAACAACCCGGTGAGCGTCATGATGGTGTGCCAGTCCACGGCACCCGGCAACTGCTGCCAGCGGAAATCCGCAAATGGCAGCAATATCACACCCAACAGCAACAACAAATGCAAAATGCGATCACGCATGAAAGAACGAAGCACGATGGGCATGATGGCGAAAAGCCTTAACAGTTAGCGACTCTCATAAAACTTCTTAAACACGGCGAGGGTTTCATCACTGACGTGATGTTCAATACCTTCCGAATCACGACGCGCCGTTTCGGGACTGATGCCCAGCGCCAGCAGAAAAGTTTCTACAATGTGATGGCGCGCACGGCTCTCTTCCGCCAGTTTCTCCCCTTCACGCGTCAGGAAGACCCCGCGATAGGGCACCTGCTCAACCAGTCCGGTGCTGCCGAGGCGCTTCAACATTTTCGCTACGGTCGGTTGGGAAACACCGAGCCGCGCAGCCATATCTACCTGGCGCGCCTCACCAAATTCACGAATCAAATCAGAGATTAACTCAACGTAGTCATCAATTAATTCACGACGATGTGCTTCGCGCACCTGGCGAAATCCTTCGACATGCTCCTCTATATCTTTAAGCGGCCCCTGCGGCGGGGTAATGGCGCTCTTGGCACGACGACTCATTCAGCTTCCTCTTTATTATTTGCCATACCAGAACTGCGGTACGGGCTAGCTGCGCTCATTGTAAACCAGGCACAAATAAGCACAAAATTTTCCTAAATAGCCTTGGCTAAAGGGTATAGCCGGTGCTATATTCGCTGATAATGTAAGCAGCAATGCTCACAAAGGAGGCAAACGATGCATGACCCTTATTTGCTGTTGCTCCTTTTCCTGTTGTTTATCGCAGGTCTGTGCTTACTGTTACGTCGTCAATAATCGGGAGGTGAATATGACCACCATGAAAAGCTGCCTTGACTGTGGCAAATGCTTCCAGGCGGAAAAAAGCGCGCCAGCTTTCGAGCTGAAATCGCTGCTGTGCCTGTTGAGCCGCTCACCGTTCGCGCTGCGTCTGATGTTGATCGAAAAGCTCACCGGCAAAAAACTTGCCGAGCGCCCCTGCCCGAATCTGATCTGGCGCGGCTAAGCGCATCCCCTGACTAATTTTGATTGCGGCGCGATTGATCGCGCTGCTTTTGTTTGTCTGCGAAAAAGACATAAAAAAAACGGCCCCATCGGGGCCGTTTCGTTTGCAACTCTGGTCTAAGCAAAAACTTAGAAGCTGTAGCCTACGCCAGCAATCCAGGTGCCTACGTCGACGCTGCGGATGCGGCTCTGCTCGTAGCCCACGTCCAGTGCAACGTTCTGAATCGGGTTGAACTGCAAACCTGCACCGTAAGAGAAACCTACGTCGCTGGTGTCAGATTTCTGACGGTCAGCACCGTTAGACTGGTATTTACCGTAGCCCAGACCTACAACACCGTAGATGCTTGCCCAGTCGTTCAGACGGTAAGCCGGACCACCAGTGATGCCGTAGTACTGGCCTTTGTTGTACACGCCAGCGTCAGTGCGATCTTTCTCGGTGTAGGTGAAAGAACCGATCCAACCCAGCGGGTTAGTACCGTCTTCGTAACGGTATTTCAGGTTGAAACCGTTAGCTTTGTTGGCAACACCCTGGTAATCGCTCTGAGCGTAACCACCGGTAACGGTGCTCTGCGCCATGGCAGAACCTGCTGCGACTGCCAGTACACAAGCCAGTGCTGAAAGACATGCAATTTTTTTCATAACCACCTCAAATGTGATAAAACTTCTCTCCTGACAACGCCTAAAAATATAACAAAAAATAGCGCGAAACTCTGCCGTTAATTTGTTGTCTAACAGATTGTTTGGTGTAACAGAAAGTTAATGAAGTTTCCTATGTCATTCATTTTTCTTATAAAAAGCGTCATCAAACTGCAATGAACTTTCTTCCCGCCATTTACACCTTTAAGTAAATTCCTAATCCTGGCTGACATTTCTTTACGGAAATGGACCTGAAATTGGCTGTTTTTTCAGCTGCCGTTGCGATTATTTTTGCCGAAAGTGCGCCTCCTTATTTGCGCGCAATTCCTTTACACTGCTGGCTGTTACTTTGATGTTAATAACAACAGGGATTGATTCCAGCATGTCTGCACCTCTGACTGCCAAAAAACTGACGCCGGTGGTTTTCCCAATCGCCGTGCTGCTGATTGCCATGCTGTCGCTACAAGGCGGCGCATCATTGGCGAAATCGTTGTTCCCCACCGTTGGTGCGCCCGGCATCACCGCCCTGCGTCTTGGGTTGGGTACCCTTATCCTCTGCGCCATCTTTAAACCCTGGCGTCTGCGTTTTACCCGTGAACAACGTATGCCACTGCTGATGTATGGCCTGGCGCTCGGTTGCATGAATTATTCCTTCTATCTCTCCATCCGTACCGTGCCGCTGGGTGTCGCGGTTGGACTGGAGTTTACCGGGCCGCTGACGCTGGCGTTGCTGGGTTCCCGACGTCCACTGGACTTTCTCTGGGTGCTGCTGGCAGTAATCGGTTTATGGTTTCTACTGCCGATTGGTGAAGGAATGAGTCATATCGACCCGCTGGGTGCATTGCTGGCCGTCACGGCTGGTGCCTGCTGGGCGATCTACATTCTGGCGGGTCAGCGCGCGGGGGCTGAACACGGCCCGGCGACGGTAGCGATGGGTTCCTTAATCGCCTCCGTTATTTTTGTCCCTCTCGGTCTGACCTTTGCGCATAGCGGTATCTGGCACTGGGAAATTTTGCCGCTAGCCCTGCTGATTGCCTTACTCTCCAGCGCCATTCCTTATTCGCTGGAGATGATGGCGCTCACCCGCTTACCCGCGCGCATCTTTGGCACGTTGATGAGCCTGGAACCCGCCATGGCCGCGCTCTCCGGCATGTTATTCCTTGGTGAATTACTGACGTTAAAACAATGGCTTGCCCTGCTGGCGATCATTATCGCCTCAGCCGGTTCCACGCTAACGATGAAACCGAAAAGCCCACAAATTAACGAAGTAGATTTAAATCCCCCACAATAAATATCGATATATTCAGCCAGTTCTCTGACTGGCTGAATATATAAACCATTCTCATTATCAATTTTTATTTCTTGCCGGCCTGTTTTGTTATTATTTTGCAACATTCATGAAAGACAATTAACAGATATATTTTATCTGCATGATAAAACTAGTTTTTGTAATTAACTTACCCTCACAGCATTTAATCTCCCAGCGATGATCAATGGGTGTTTACCTATTCCTGATATTGACTGAATCAATCCTGCAAGCCAGGGAAGTGCTGCTATACTTATCCCCGTGCTTGATTAGGACAACCCATCAACAAGAGGAATTTAATGATGAGTACCGCAAAACTGGTTAAAACAAAATCTTCCGATCTGATTTACACCCGTAACGACGTGGCTGATAGCGAGAAGAAAGCCACCATTGAGGTGCTCAACCGTCTGGTAGTGGAGTTTATTGACCTGTCGCTGATCACCAAACAGGCGCACTGGAACATGCGCGGTGCGAACTTTATTGCGGTGCATGAAATGCTGGACGGCTTCCGTACCGCGATTACTGATCATCAGGACACCATTGCTGAACGTGTGGTACAGCTGGGCGGCGTTGCGCTGGGCACCACTCAGGTGGTCAACGATAAAACGCCACTGAAAAGCTACCCGCTAAATATCCACAGCGTACAGGATCATCTGAAAGCGCTGGCCGACCGTTATGCCATCGTGGCAAACGATGTCCGTAAAGCCATCAGTGAAGTGAGCGATGAAGATAGCGCGGATATTTTCACCGCCGCATCACGCGATCTCGATAAGTTCTTGTGGTTTATCGAATCTAATATCGAATAATCAGTAAATTCTTAATCAGGCGGGTTTAACCCGCCTTTTTTATGCCTGTGTAACATCCTGGTGCTTTTTTTGACACCGTTAACAATTTCTTCATCCCTGCTTTTCCTGCCCTGCGCTCTGGGGCACACTGTGCCCTGCACCACAAAGGCACCACGCACTATTTTGGTGCTTCATGATGGTGCATTTCGTTTTCTGTAAGCAAAATCGTGTCAGCAACGTTATGCAACCTGCTGATTTCGCGACAAATGAAAAGTTGGCATAGTTTTTTCATATGATCAGCCGCAAATCAGGCCAGCAGGTCTGGAAGGTAATAAGGAAAAATGATGAAGTCACTGATTAAAGTCTCCGTGGCAGCCCTGGCGCTGGCCTTCTCTCTTTCATCCACCGCAGCAGATAAAAAACTGGTTGTCGCCACTGACACCGCTTTCGTTCCGTTCGAATTTAAGCAGGGTGACCAATATGTCGGTTTTGATATCGACCTGTGGGCCGCTATCGCTAAAGAACTGAAACTGGACTACACCCTGAAGCCAATGGATTTCAGCGGCATCATCCCGGCACTGCAAACCCGCAACGTCGATGTGGCGCTGGCAGGTATCACCATTACCGATGAACGTAAAAAAGCCATCGATTTCTCTGACGGCTACTACAAAAGCGGTCTGCTGGTGATGGTGCGTAGCAACGAAAACAACATCAAAAGCATCGATGATCTGAACGGCAAAGTGGTGGCAGTGAAAAGCGGCACCGGTTCTGTTGATTACGCCAAAGCGCACATCAAATCGAAAGATCTGCGTCAGTTCCCGAACATCGACAACGCATACATGGAGTTAGGCACCAACCGTGCTGACGCCGTGCTGCACGATACCCCGAACATCCTGTACTTCATCCACACCGCGGGCAAAGGTCGCTTCAAAGCGGTTGGTGAGTCAATCTCAGCCCAGCAGTACGGTATCGCGTTCCCGAAAGGCAGCGACGACCTGCGTGAAAAAGTGAACGGCGCGCTGAAAACCCTGCGTGACAACGGCACTTACAACACCATCTATAAAAAATGGTTCGGCAGCGAGCCTAAATAATTCGCATCTTGTTCTATTTTTATCTTTGCAGCAGGGCTGATTCAGCCCTGCTTTTTCCATCGCAACAAATTCTGGAGTTCCACCATGGAGTTTGACTGGAGCGTCATTTGGCCTGCCCTGCCAATTTTGCTGGAAGGCGCCAAAATGACCCTGATTATTTCGGTCCTCGGCCTGGTCGGCGGTTTGATTATCGGCCTGGTGGCCGGTTTCGCCCGCGCTTACGGCGGCTGGATCGCTAACAACATCGCACTGGTTTTCATTGAATTGATTCGCGGCACGCCAATTGTGGTGCAGGTGATGTTTATTTACTTCGCCCTGCCGATGGCCTTCCCGGACCTGCGGATTGATCCGTTCACCGCTGCGGTGGTGACCATTATGATCAACTCGGGTGCCTACATCGCGGAAATCACGCGCGGTGCGGTGCTGTCAATCAACAAAGGCTTCCGTGAAGCCGGTCTGGCATTGGGTCTGTCTCGTCGCGAAACGCTGCGTTACGTGATCATGCCGCTGGCGCTGCGTCGTATGCTGCCGCCGCTGGGTAACCAGTGGATTGTCAGCATCAAGGACACCTCGCTGTTTATCGTGATTGGTGTGGCAGAACTGACCCGCCAGGGCCAGGAAATCATCGCCGGTAACTTCCGCGCGCTGGAGATCTGGAGCGCCGTTGCCATCATCTATCTGGTTATTACGCTGGTGTTGAGCTTTGTGCTGCGCCGTATTGAGAAAAGGGTGAAAATCCTGTGATTGAATTTAAAAACGTCTCTAAAAACTTCGGCCAGACCCAGGTTCTGCACGACATCAACCTGAAAATTAATCAGGGTGAAGTGGTGGTGATTATCGGCCCATCCGGTTCCGGTAAATCAACGCTGCTGCGCTGCATTAACAAGCTGGAAGAGATCACCACCGGCGATCTGATTGTCGATGGCATGAAGGTGAACGACCCGAAAGTCGACGAACGCCTGATCCGTCAGGAAGCAGGCATGGTGTTTCAGCAGTTCCACCTGTTTCCGCAGATGAGCGCCCTGGATAACGTGGCCTTCGGTCCGATCCGCGTGCGCGGTGCGAAGAAAGAAGATGCGCAGAAGCTGGCGCGTGAGCTGCTGGGTAAAGTGGGCCTTGCCGAACGCGCGCACCATTTCCCGTCTGAACTTTCCGGTGGTCAGCAACAACGCGTCGCCATTGCGCGCGCACTGGCGGTAAAGCCGAAAATGATGTTGTTCGATGAGCCAACCTCTGCCCTCGACCCTGAACTGCGCCATGAAGTGCTGAAAGTGATGCAGGATCTGGCTGAAGAAGGCATGACGATGGTCATCGTGACGCACGAAGTGGGTTTCGCACAGAAAGTCGCCTCGCGCCTGATCTTTATCGATAAAGGCACCATCGCCGAAGATGGCGACCCGGACGCGTTGATCACCAACCCGCCGAGCGATCGTCTGCGCGAGTTTTTACAGCACGTATCTTAATCCGCTGTTGTACCGTAACGGTGCGGTTTATCGCGCGCCGTTACGGCATCCCCCTTTCGGACTCATCTCCCTCCCCCACTGTCTATACTTTTCCCTTGTGCGAAGCTGAAGGAGAAAGCCATGTCGTTTGCCCGCCCACAATGGCGTCGTGCCATCTGTTGGAGCCTCAGTCTTATCTGCCTGCTGCTGATCCCGACCACTCAGGCGGTCACGCTGCCACAGGCGGCAGTTGCCGCACAGCAATCCTCTCCCCCCGCCAGCAGTGACAGCACCCCAACCCTGGAAGAGAAAAAAGCCGCCTATGCCGCACTGGCTAACATACTGGAAAATAATGACTCACGTCAGGAGTTGATTGATCAGTTACGCCAGGCAGCCAGTACTCCTTCCACCAGCGCAGCACCGGTACTCGAACCGCCAAAAGCGACAGATGAAGATCCTACCGTGCTGGAGAGCGTCACCAGCGTGACCCGAGAATATGGTGGCGAGGTGGCGTCACAATTTGCCCAGCTGCATAACAACATCGCCAATGCCCCGCACAAACCTTTCAACCAGCAAACCTTCTTTAATGCCCTGAAGCATTTTGTGGTGCTGGCAGTGGCGGTGTTTGCCTTTTACTGGCTGGTACGCCGCCTGATGTCACCGTTTTGGCATCGCATGGGACAATGGGGCCGTGATAAAAACCGCGATCACAACAACTGGCTGCATCTGCCCGCGACCATCACGCTGGCGTTCATTATCGATTTGCTGCTGCTGGCGTTAACGCTGTTTATTGGTCAGATCATCAGCGACAACTACCACGGTGATAACCGCACCATTGCTTACCAACAGGGGTTGTTTCTCAATGCCTTTGCGTTAATTGAGTTCTTCAAAGCGGTGCTGCGCTTAATCTTTTGCCCCAACTACCCAACGTTACGTTTTTTCCATTTGCCAGACGATCGCGCTCGTTACTGGAATACCCGTCTGAGCTGGTTAAGTGGCATCATCGGCTACGGTTTGCTGGTGGTGGTACCTGTCGTGTCTAATCAGGTGAATATGCAGGTCGCGGCACTGGTTAATGTCCTGGTGATGGGCATTATGACCGTCTGGGCGCTGTGGCTGATTTTTCGCAACAAGCGTCGCATCCACGATGCCCTCGCGCGCCTTGCCGATCGCAGCCTGAGTTTTTTTGCGCTGTTTATCCGCGCCTACGCTATGGTATGGCACTGGCTGGCAAGCGCTTACTTTATCGCCCTGTTTCTGCTTTCCATTTTTAATCCCGGTGACAGCCTGAAGTTTATGATGTCAGCCACGGTGCGCAGTCTGGCGATTATTGGTATCGCCGCGCTGATTTCCGGCATGTTAACGCGCTGGATTGGTAAAACGCTCACGCTCTCCCCAGAGTTGCGCCGTAACTACCCGGAGTTACAAAAGCGCGTCAACGACTGGGTAAAAGCGCTGCTCAAACTGGCGCGGGTGATCACCGTGCTGGCGACCCTGCTGTTGTTGCTGAATGCGTGGAACCTGTTTGACCTCTGGCACTGGCTGACCTTTGGCACCGGACAGAAGATGGTCGACGTGCTGATTCGCATCGTGATGATTGTGTTGCTGTCGGCGATTGGCTGGACGCTGCTGGCGAGCCTGATTGAGAGCCGTCTGGCATCGGATTCCCACGGTCGTCCAATGCCAAGCGCCCGTACCCGCACGCTGCTGACGCTATTCCGCAACGCGCTGGCAGTGGTGATCAGCACCATCACCATTATGATTTTGTTGTCTGAAGTTGGGGTGAATATCGCCCCATTGCTGGCGGGCGCAGGCGCGCTGGGGCTGGCGGTATCGTTTGGTTCGCAAACGCTGGTGAAAGACATCATCACCGGCGTGTTTATCCAGTTTGAGAACGGGATGAATACCGGCGACCTGGTGACTATCGGCACCATCACCGGCACGGTGGAACGGATGTCGATTCGCTCCGTCGGAGTACGCCAGGATACCGGTGCGTTAAATATTATTCCCTGGTCCTCGATCACCACCTTCGCCAACTTTGTGCGCGGCATCGGCTCGTTCGTCGCCAACTATGATGTTGACCGCAGCGAAGACACGGAGAAAGTGAATGCCACCTTACAAGCGGCGGTGCAAGAATTGCTGGAAAATCCGGAAATTCGCGGCATGGTGATTGGGGAACCCAGCTTTGCCGGGCTGGTCGGGCTGACCAACCAATCCTTCACCGTGCGTGTCTCCTTCACCACCCAACCGCTGAAGCAGTGGTCGGTGCGGTTTGCGCTGGATGATAAGGTGAAAAAACACTTCGATGCTGCGGGCATCAAAGCGCCGCATCAGACGGTGGAGGTGATGCAAACCGGCAGCGATGTCGCATCCGCCGCCAGTTTTCAGGCGTTGCCGCCGGGCGCGTGAATTTAGCGCTTCAGTCGCTGAGCGCGCGAGGCTGGCGGCAGGAAGGTCCAGGCGATAAACCGGCTCTGCTTCTGTCCCTGCGCCATCTCGATAATGCGTACCTCGTACGCATCAAGATCGCGCAGTTGGTCGCGCAGCGCGGGCAAATTCTCCTTGCGTGACACCAGCGAAGTGAACCACACAATACGGTCAGCAAAAGCAACGCTTTCGGCAATCATCTGACCGACAAACTTGCGCTCGCCGCCGTCGCACCACAACTCGTTATGCTGACCACCAAAGTTGAGCGGCGTGCTTTTCTTCAAGCCAAGGTTACGCACTTTACGCTGGCTGCCCGCCGCAGCGTCTTCTGCCGAAGCATGGAACGGTGGATTACACAGGACCGCCTGATAGCGTTCATTTTTGTGCACCACCCCGGCGAAAATCGCCTCGGGTTGCTTCTGACGGCGCAGGCGAATGCCACGCTGTAACCCCGGATTGCTGGCAACAATCTGGTTGGCGGCGGTGATCGCTTCTGCCGTGATATCGGTGCCGGTAAAGCGCCAGCCGTACTCGGCATGACCAATCAACGGATAGATGCAGTTGGCACCGCAACCAATATCCATCACGTCCACATCGCGCGGGATCACCCCGCCGTTATCAGTCGCCAGCAAATCGGCCAGCGCATGAATATAATCCGCCCGGCCCGGTACCGGCGGCGTCAAATAGCCTTCCGCCAACTGCCAGTTGAGGTTATAAAACAGCTTCAGCAGCGCCTGATTAAGTAACATCACCGCCTGCGGATCGGCAAAATCCACCGACAGCTCGCCGTAGCCGTTCGGGCGCACCTTGTCTGCCAGTGGCGGATGCGCCGCCGTTAAAGCAGCAAAATCATAACGGCCTTGATGGCGGTTACGCGGGTGGAAGGGCGAGGTGGCGGCTGGTTTGTTCATAGGTTCTCCGATCGATAACGCGGCGTAAGATACTCCGTGTTGGGAAAAAAAGAAAATCTCTGCCCATTTGCGTTACGCTGTTAAATTCCGTAGCGGCGCAATTTATTGCGCGTTTTGCCCTATTTCAGCCACGCCAGGAGATGTTATGACGCGTCAGCGCTATACCTACCAACCCCGTGCCGGTCACGGCTTACCGCACGATCCCCTCAACGCCATCATCGGCCCACGTCCCATTGGTTGGATCAGTTCGCAAAGTGCCAACGGGGTGCGCAACCTTGCCCCTTACAGTTTTTTTAACTGCTTCAACTACCATCCGCCCATCATTGGTTTTGCCAGCAGCGGCTGGAAAGACAGCGTGCGTAATATCAGCGAGAGCAACGAATTTGTCTGGAACCTGGCAACGCGTCCACTGGCCGAAGCGATGAATGAAAGCTCCGCATCAATTCCCCCTGAGCAGGATGAGTTTGCGCTGGCTGGCTTAACGCCAACCCCCGCTTCGCATGTCAACGTCAGCATGGTGGCGGAAAGCCCGGTTAACTTTGAGTGTCGGCTGACGCAGTGCATCCGTTTACAGGATGTGCAGGGTGCGGAGCTGGACAGTTGGCTGGTACTGGGTGAAGTGGTGGCGATTCATATTGATGAACAACTGCTGGAAAACGGCATCTATCAAACAGCGAAAGCGCAACCCATCCTGCGTGCCGGTGGCCCCTCGGCCTACTACGGCATCAGTGAAGCGTTGCGCTTTGATCTGGTGCGACCGGACGCCCGCCGCGCTTAACCCTGGTGGGTTTTGAGGACCTGCACAGCACGCGCCATTTCCGGTGCCAGCCAGCGATCCTCCTGCCAGTTGGCAACCACCGCACGCAGGCGACGCAACGCCTGCGCCGTGCCGCTTGCCAGCTGGTCTTCACCGTGGAAATCCAGTGCCTGCGCCGCCAGCAGATATTCGATAGCGAGGATCTGCCAGACATTCCCCACCAGTTTCAGCAGCTTCAGCGCCGCGCCGGTACCAAGACTCAGGTGATCCTCCTGCAAACCGGAAGTCACAAAGTTATCCAGCACCGCCGGTTGCGCCAGTTGACGGTTCTCCGCGCACAGCGCAGCCGCAACATATTGCGCGATCATCATGCCGGAATTCACCCCCGGTTGCGCCACCAGGAACGCCGGTAACCCGCTCACCAGCGGATTCACCAGACGGTCAAGCCGACGCTCCGCAATGCTCCCCAGTTCCGCCAGGGCAATTGCCAGCAAATCACAGGCCATCGCCACGGATTCACCGTGTGGATTGGCCTGCGACACCACGCGCCAGTTCTCCGGCGTGCCAAGCACCAGCGGGTTGTCAGTGCAGGCGTTCAGTTCAATATTGACCTGGCGTGCAGCATGATCAAACTGATCGCGACTCGCTCCGTGGACCTGCGGCATGGATCGCAGACTGAGCGCATCCTGAGTGCGTACCCCGACACTGGCCGCCAGCAAGGGGCTGTCGCTCAGTAACTGACGCAGCCGCTCGGCGCTCAGTTGCATGCCCGGACTGGCCTTCAGCGCGATGATTTCCTTGTCGAAAGCCGCCAGTTGCCCACGCAGCGCTTCAAAACTCATTGCCCCGGTGACATCCGCGCAGTCCAGCAGGCGTGCTGCATCGTCCAGCGCCAGACACGCCATGCCGGTCATACAGGGCGTGCCGTTGACCAGACTCAGCCCCTCTTTCGCACCCGGACGGAACGGGGTTAAACCGGCCAGCGCCAACGCCTGTTCGGCAGGCATGACTTGTTGCTGATACGTCACCTCCCCCACACCAATCAGCGCCAGACCGATATGCGCCATATGCGTGAGATAACCGACCGACCCCTGTGACGGCACCTGCGGGATAATATGTTGATTCAGTAACGCCAGCAGTTGCTGCACCAGCGCCACCGAGACACCGGATTTACCGTGACTGTAGTTCGCGATAGCGGCACACATAATCGCCCGCACGTCATCCGCAGGCAGCAGCGGCCCGACACCACAGGCGTGACTCAGCAGCGTATTGCGCGACAGCTGCCCCAGTTGTTCTTCCGGCAAAGTGATGTTGCACAACGCCCCCAACCCGGTGTTGATGCCATAGGCGATATGGCCGCTGGCGACAATCTCGTCCACGATGGCACGCCCGTCGGCAATGCGCTGCCAGGCGCTGGTGCTCAGGGTTAACTCCGCGCCGTGACGCGCCACTGCGACCACATCCTGCCAGCTTAACGGGCTGTCGCCCCAGGTTACCGTGCCACTCATGCCGGTTGCTCCGTACGTTGATGGCTGGAAATAAATTGTTTAAACCGCTGCGAACCCTGTTCACCGAACAGCGCTTCCGGCGCGCCTTCACAATCGATGGTGCCCTGATGCATAAACACCACGCGGTTCGATACGTTGCGCGCAAAGCCCATCTCATGCGTGACCACCAGCATGGTGCGCCCCTCTTCCGCCAGGCTACGCATCACCTTCAGCACTTCGCCGACCAGTTCCGGGTCCAGCGCCGAGGTGGGTTCATCAAACAACATCACTTCCGGGTCCATCGCCAGCGCACGGGCAATCGCCACGCGTTGCTGCTGACCACC
Organism: Pantoea phytobeneficialis; assembly: GCF_009728735.1. Lineage (NCBI taxonomy): Bacteria > Pseudomonadati > Pseudomonadota > Gammaproteobacteria > Enterobacterales > Erwiniaceae > Pantoea > Pantoea phytobeneficialis. The sequence goes on along the minus strand of NZ_CP024636.1, from coordinate 1,394,296 downwards.
CGATAACTGCGCCGGATAAAAATCTTTGCGATTGAGCAGACCAACGCGATCCAGCAGTTGCTCGGCCTGGGCGATGCAGCTTTTTTTGTCGCGCTTCAGCACGTAATGCGGCCCTTCAATCACGTTTTGCAGCACCGTCATGTGTGACCAGAGATTGAAGCTCTGGAACACCATGCCGAGCCGTGAACGCAGACGCTCAATTTGTTTCGGATTGGCCGCCAACTGATGACCACGGGCGTGGCGCTTCATCTCAATGGTTTCGCCCCCCACGCTGACCACACCGGCATCCGGCGTCTCCAGCAAGTTGATGCAGCGCAACAAGGTGCTTTTGCCCGATCCGCTGGCACCGAGAATGGAGATCACATCGCCTTTGCGCGCCTGTAAATTAATGCCTTTCAGCACTTCCATCGCGCCGAAGGATTTATGGATGTCGGTGGCCGACAGGGTAATCGGGGGTAAATGGTGCATATCACTCTCCGGCAATCGGTTTAACGGCGGGCAACGGCTTTTTTTCAACGCGATGCACCGGGGTCAGACGGCGCTCAAGCAGCGCGTAAAGCTGGACGATAATAAAATTAAGAATCAAATAGATAGCCGCCGCACACAGGAACACCTCCATAGTGCGGTAGGTACGCTGAATGATCTGCTGTGCCACACCGGTCACGTCCCAGACGGTGACCAGACTGGCAAGGGCGGTGGATTTCACCAGCAAAATCGCCTCGGTGGAGTAAGCCGGTAGCGCGTAACGCAACATAATCGGCGCGATAATGCGCCGCAGCAGCAGGCCACGCGACATGCCGCACGCCAGCCCCGCCTCTACCTGACCTGGTGGCACCGCCAACAGCGCGCCACGCAGGATCTCGGCGGTATAGGCGGCGGTACACAGCGACAACGCCAGCACGGCACAGGTAAAGGGTTCGCGCAGAAACGGCCAGACAAAGCTGTGACGGATCACGCCGAACTGACCAAGACCGTAGTAAATCAAAAACAGTTGAATCAACAGCGGTGAGCCACGAAACACCAGAATATAGCCGCGCGCAAAGCCACTCAGCACCCGCCAGCGGCTCATGCGCAGCGTCAGAATGCCCAACGCCAGCACCCCACCACACAGAAAGGCGCTGATAAACAGGCCGAGCGTGACCGGCAGCGCGGCGCTCAGTTTCAGAAAGGTGTCACTCAGAAAGGCAAAGTCGATCATACTGCTGCTCCTTAATGCTGCGCCGCAGTGCGACTTTGCCAGGCGCGGCCAAGGCGTAATTCCGCCCGGCGAAACGCATGGTTGGAAAGCAGAGTCAGCACCAGATAACAGGCACCGCCCACTAAATAAAAGGTGAAGTAATCACGGGTAGAACCGGCGGCGATCTGGCTGGCGCGCATCAATTCAACGATGCCGGTTACCGACACCAGCGCCGAATCTTTCAGGCTCATCTGCCAGACATTTGACATGCCGGGCAACGCATAGCGCACCACTTGTGGCAGCAAAATGCGTTGGGCGATGCGCCATCGCGGCATACCGATGGCGACGGCAGCTTCAATCTCACCTTTCGCCAGCGCCAGCCGCGCTGCCCGGTAGACTTCACCCTGATAAGAACCCGAGATAAGCCCGATCGCCAGAGCACCAATCAGAAACGGCGGCGCTTCGATAAAACCATCCGCACCGAACATCTGACCGATCAGGGTGATCAATCCGGAACCACCGAAGTAGAACAGGTAGATCACCAACAATTCCGGGATACCACGAAACACCGTGGAATAGGCTTCGCCCAGCCAGCGCAGCCAGCGTTGCGTGGAGAGTTTCGCCGCTGCGATGCCGGATCCCACCAGCGCGCCAATCAGCAACGCCGCCAGCGACAGCAGCAAGGTGGTTAGGGCAGCGCTCAGGATCAGACGGCCCCAGCCGTCAGCACCAAAACTCAACAGGCTCATCATGGTTGACCTCACTTACGGGGTTACGTCAGTTTTAAACCACTTCTCACTCAGGGTTTTCACGGTGCCATCGGCCAGCGCCGCATGGATGGCGGCATCCAGTTTGGCTTTCAGATCGCTGTCAGCCATGCGCACGCCCATCGCTTCGCCTTCACCCCAAATCGGGCCACCCAGTTGCGGGCCGCTGAAGGTCAGGTTGCTGTTCTCTTTACGCGCCAGCATCGACTGCGCAAAGGTGACATCGTCGAACACCGCGTCGATACGACCGGCCTGAAGATCAAGGATGGCATCCGCCGAGGTGGTGTATTCGCGTACGTCAGCGACATCTTTGAAGTATTTATCGATAAACGGGGTGTAGACGGTGCCGGAGGCAATGCCGATGGTTTTACCTTTCAACGCAGCTTTCAGGGGTGCAATCGCCGGCTCGATCTCTTTGGCATCGTCGTGCAGCTTGATGATTTTGCTGTCTGGCGGCAGCAGAGAATCTTTTACGGTGATAAAGGTGGCTGGCGTAGAGGCATACGGCGTGGTGAAGCTGACCACTTTTTTGCGATCCGGGGTGATAACAATCGCATCCATGATCACATCATATTTTCCGGCGTTCAGTCCGGCGATCATCCCGTCCCAGTTCTGCACCACCAGCTTGCACTGAACCCCCATGCGTTTGCACAGATCGGTCATCAGCTCAGGTTCAAAGCCACCCAGTTTGCCGCCCGGCAGGGTCAGGTTCCAGGGTTCATAGCTGCCTTCGGTAGCAATGGTGATCGATTTCCACTCTTTGGCCTGCGCGGCAACACCGCTCAGCAGCAGGCTGGAAAACAGGGTCGTGAGGCAAAAACGGCGAAATGTGGTGCGGTGCGTCATGCGGCTTCTCCTGGTCGATAATCGGTAGGTGCTGTCTTTGCGTTTTTTCGCAAATGACATTTCATGTATATACAAGTTAGCCTGCGCCAGATCATTGTCGGCTTGAGTTTTTTGTGAGCCAGATGCAATAAATCGTGTGAATGGCGATGCGGTCTGTACTTGTACATACAACCTAGCAAACGTTGTGCCAGCTCGTAATGCCAGGTGGAATCAGGGGATATGAAGCAACGGAACGGTGAGTTGCACTATGGAGTGGCAAGGCTCGCACCACACTGGCGCAAGGTTTCAGTAACAGACACGCATCGTAGCGGCGCGATTTATCGCGCGGGTTTTGCTTTCCGCGCCAAAACATTGCGCGATAAATCGCGCCGCTTGTATCTTGAAGTTGTAACTGGTTAGCTACCCGTTACACGAAACGGAGGCAGCTTGTCGCGCCGCTTAAGACCCGATCTTGTGCCGTAGCTTAAAGCCCTCCGTTTCTCCTTTCACGCCAGCATCTACTCTGAACGGTAACCAGAAGCTCTGACTTCGTATGTACAAGGCAAGATGGCGTGATGGTTCATGTGAAAGGGAGCTGTCTTATGATTTATCTCGGTATTGATGTCAGTAAAAACAAACTCGACCTCTGCCTGTTGCCCGGCAAC
>NZ_CP024636.1:1328284-1390762 GCF_009728735.1 Pantoea phytobeneficialis | reverse complement strand
GTGTGGTACCGGTGGAAAAAACGTCCGGGAGCTCAGTCAGGGGGCGTGCGCGGATGTCAAAAACAGGCCCGGCAGACGTAAGGGCGAAACTGTATATGGCGGCGATCGTAGCGATCAGGTGGAATGCCCCGGCGAAGGCGCTGTACCAGAGGCTAATCGCGAAGGGCAAAGCCAGCAAGGCCGCGCTTGGAGCGGTGATGCGCAAGCTGGTTCATCAGTGCTTCGGGGTGCTGAAAACGCGGATGAAGTGGGATGAAAATTACGCAGCTACCGCTTGACGTTCAAGACGGTAGCTACGGTAACGTGCAAACATTTATAGCGGCACGCTTTATCGTGGGGGGTTTACGCTTTACCCTGCTGCAAAAACGCCTGCAACAACGGCTTCAACACCTTCTGCAACTGGGCGGCGCGTGCCTGCTGCCACGCGAAAGGTGGGGTTTCATCCATATAATTGATCTGCGCCAGCTCCAGCTGTACCGCCTGCACGCCCTGCTCTGGCTGCCCATAAGCACGGGTGATATAGCCGCCCTTAAAGCGTCCGTTGATCACCCAACTGTAATCCGTTTGCGCGCTGCACACGTCCTGAATCGCTGTCGTCACCGCTGATGAACAACTGGCACCGTCATTGGTCCCGATATTCAAATCCGGCAGACGCCCCTCAAACAGACGGGGGATCACCGAAGCAATTGAGTGCGCATCAAACAGCAACGCGTAGCCGTGCTGCGCCTTGATACGCGCCAGTTCCTGCTGAATCTGCTGATGGTACGGATGCCAGATATTATCCAGATACCCCTGACGTTGCGCCGCCGTCGGCGTTTTGCCTGGCGCAAAGGTTGGCGTGCCATCAAACAACGTTTCCGGGTACAACCCGGTGGTGGCAGTGCTGTACAACGGTTGATTGTCCGGCGGACGGTTGAGATCGATAACAAAACGCGAGTAGTGGCCAATCAGCACGCTGGCTCCCATATCGCGCACAAAATCATACAGCAGCGGGATATGCCAGTCGGTATCCGGCAAACCACGAGCGGCGTCGCTTAATCCGGCATCGACTTCTGGCGTCAGTTGCGTCCCGGCATGCGGAATGCTGACCAGCAGCGGCAGCTTCCCTTCAGTAAAATGAAACGGTGTCATTGCGCTTCTCCACGATAGATAACCTGGCACGGCAATTCGCCGCCCAACCAGTAAACCAGCTCCGCCGGACGCGCCAACGGCCAGTGGACGAAGTTCGCCACTTTGCCTGACTCCAGCGAACCATGCGTCTGCTGTAAACCCAGTGCCTGTGCGCCCCACAGGGTCACACCTGCCAACGCCTCTTCCGGCGTCATGCCGAACAGCGTGCAACCCATATTCAGCATCAGACGTAGCGATAATGCCGGTGACGTACCCGGATTGGCATCGCTGGCCAGCGCCATCGGCACCCCATACTGACGGAACAGCGCTACCGGCGGCTTCTGCGTTTCGCGCAGCAGGTAAAACGCGCCCGGCAGCAGCACCGCGACGGTGCCATGTTGCGCCATCGCCTGCACATCGCTTTCGGTGGCATATTCGAGGTGGTCTGCCGACAATGCGCCGTAACCTGCGGCCAGCGCCGCACCACCCAGTGAGGAGAGCTGCTCGGCATGCAGTTTCACCGGCATCCCCAGCGCCCTGGCTTTATCGAACACCGCGCTGACCTGCTGTGGCGAGAAGGCCAGATGTTCACAGAACGCGTCCACCGCATCCGCCAACCCTTCCGCCTGCACCTGCGGTAACAGTCGCTCGCAAATAATCTCCACCCAGCCCTGCGGGTTGTCTTTAAACTCGGGCGGAAAGCTATGCGCCGCCAGACAGGTCGCCAGCACATCGGCAGGCACGCTTTGCGCCAGCTCGCGAATGGCACGCAGCATCGTCAGTTCACTGGCTTCATCCAGCCCGTAACCGGACTTGATCTCAACTGTGGTCACCCCCTCCGCCAGCAGGCGATCCAGCCGCCAGCGCGCCGAGGCCACCAGTTCCTGCTGAGTCGCCGCACGCGTCGCACGTACCGTGGAGAGGATGCCGCCGCCCTGCGCGGCGATCTCAGCATAGCTGACACCGTTCAGGCGCTGCTCAAATTCCGCGCTGCGGTCACCGCCAAATACCAGATGGGTGTGACAATCCACCAAACCCGGCGTGATGATGCCCCCCTCAAACTGGTGCTGCTCACGCGCGTTAAATGCCGGTAGCTCACTGCGCGGGCCTACCCACACCAGTTTTCCCTGATCCACCGCCAGCGCGCCGTCGGCAATCAGGTTGTAGCGGCCCTCGCGCATGGTCACAATATCTGCGCCCAGCCACAGGCTGTCGATCTGCTTCGCTTCTGCCATCCCCCGTGTCCCCTTCGCCTTTGGCGATTTACACTGCTCATCAAAGTATGTATATGTATATACAACCAACCGCCGTGTAGGATCAACCATGACGACTTTTTTTGCCCCCAGGGCATTGCTGGCCGATGGCTGGCATGAGCAAGTGCTGATTTCTGTTAATTCTTCCGGAGTGATTACCGATCTCACCCCCAATAGCGAACCGGGTAACGCCTCGCGCCTCGCGGGATCAGTGATCCCGGCCATTGCCAACCTGCATTCGCATGCGTTTCAACGCGCGATGGCCGGTCTGGCGGAAGTGGCTGGCGATCCGCAGGACAGTTTCTGGACCTGGCGCGATCTGATGTACCGCATGGTGCAGCGCCTCTCGCCAGAACAGGTCGGCGATATCGCCGCGTTGCTGTATATCGAGATGCTGAAAGGCGGCTACAGCCAGGTGGCGGAGTTCCACTACCTGCACCATGACGCTCAGGGCAAAGCCTATCCCGATGATGACATGCTGCAACAACTGATGGCCGCGGCGGCGACCGCCGGGATTGGCCAGACGCTGCTGCCGGTGCTCTACAGCTACAGCGGTTTTGGTTCGCAACCGGCCAGCGACGGGCAGCGCCGCTTTATTCAGCAGACCGACGCGTATCTGCACCAGCAGCAACGGCTGGCAACCTGGGTCGCTGACAAACCGCTGTTTAGTCACGGCCTGTGCTTCCATTCGCTGCGCGCGGTGAATGAAGCGCAGATGCGCGAGGTCCTGGCCGCCAGCCCGGATCACTTGCCGGTGCATATCCATGTGGCGGAGCAGGAAAAAGAAGTTAACGACAGTCTGGCGTGGAGCGGCGAACGTCCGGTGGCCTGGCTGTTGAATCGCTTTAAGGTCGATCAACGCTGGTGTCTGATTCATGCCACCCATCTCGATGATGACGAAATCGCGCGTCTGGCAGCCAGCGGCGCGGTGGCGGGCTTGTGTCCGACCACGGAGGCTAACCTCGGTGACGGCATCTTCCCGGCGGTGGAGTACATCGCCCGTGGTGGTCGTTGGGGGATTGGCTCCGACAGCCATGTGTCGCTCAGCACGCTCGAAGAATTGCGCTGGCTGGAGTACGGCCAACGGCTACGCGATCGTCGTCGTAACCGCATCACCACCCCCGATCAGGCTTCCGTTGGCGATCTGCTGTGGCAACAGGCGGCGCAAGGCGGCGCACAGGCCTGCGGTATCAAGAGCGGTGAGCTGGCGGTCGGTAAACGTGCCGACTGGCTGGTGCTGCATCAGGATGCCTGGCTCGGCAGCGTTGAAAACGCCTCGCTGCTCAATCGTTGGTTGTTTGCCGGACAGCGCGAGCAAATTCGTGATGTATTTGTCGCGGGCAAGGCGGTGATTGAACAAGGCCAGCACCCGGCGCAGGAAGCCTGTGCGGCACGTTTTGCCGCAGCGATGAGGGCGTTACGATGAGAACCCGTTTCGCTTACGACACCTTACCGGTCAGCCGCTGGCGCAACGGCGGCGGCGAAACTCGCGAGATCATCAGTTATCCGCCCGGTGTGGCGGATTTTGCCTGGCGCGCCAGCATTGCCACTATCGCCGCTGATGGTCCCTTTTCCCCCTTCCCCAGTATCGATCGGGTGATCACCCTGCTGCACGGTGACAGCGTGTTGCTGACCAGCGCGCAGGGCGAGCAACAACTTCAGCCGCATCAACCCTGGCCGTTCCCGGGTGAATGGGCGATCGATGCCCGTATCGGCGCGAGCGCCTGTCAGGATTTCAACATCATGACACGCCGCGACAGTTGGCAGGCACAGGTGACGGTGCAGCAGCAGGCGGTGCGGGCCACGCATGGTGTGGCCTGGGTGCTGTCTGGTCTCTGGCAAAGCGCCGAAGGTGAGGTGCTGGAGGTGAATCAGGGGATGTGGTGGCTGGATGAAGAGACGCAGCTGGCACCGTATTCTGCCGATGCCAGCCTGCTGTTTACCGCACTCAGCCGTGTCCTCTGAAACGGCCCAGTAACTTGTAACGCGAGCCGGGGTACAGCAGGCGCGCGTAGGTAACAATTTTGGTATCGCTCCAGGTCTGACGACGGATCAGCAAACAGGGTTCGTGCTCATCCAGCGCCAGATGCTTACGCTGGCGCAGATCCGGCAACACCGCTTCAACGATATGCTCGCCGGCGGTTAACGGCGCGACGCGCATCAAATAGGTGTAAGGCGTTAACTGATGATAATCCTGGCTGAGATAATCCGGTGCCACCAGCGGGTTGACCAGACGATCTTCCAGTTGCACCGGCATATCGTTTTCGTAATGCACGATCAACGAATGGTACAACGTCTGTCCGGTGGATAAACCCAGCACCGCCGCTTGCTCCGGGTCGGCCTTCATCTGCCCGAGCGACAAAATTTTGCAGCTGTGGCGATGGCCACGCTGGGCGATTTCATCGGCGATGTTGTGCACTTCCAGCATCGCGGTGTAGCCCTTCATCTCGGCGACAAAGGTGCCCACGCCCTGCATACGCACCAGAAAACCTTCGCTGGTCAGTTCGCGCAACGCCCGGTTGATGGTCATACGGCTGACGCCCAGCTCGTTCACCAACTCGCTTTCCGACGGTACACGTTGATTGGCCTTCCAGTGACCTTCACGGATCTGGCTGATGATCGCCTGTTTAACGCGCTGGTAAATCGGCGCAGGCTCATCACCCATGGCCGCGGCCAATTGTGCTATTGCCGTTTGCTCAACCATATCCTGTTCCTTTTCCTGATAGTGCCCAGAGTTTACTGTCTCAGGCGGTAAATGTATATACATCCCGCAGTGCAACCAGCCCACTGCTTGTGCAGCATTTGCCTTATTACAGTGCAAAGCGCCACGCGACCTGGATATCAATCCGCATCACTACGCTGTTCACAGAATGTGATCAATCTGGCACAGCGCTTGCTACTTGTATAGACAAGAATAGACACTTATGCTTCACTCGCATTATTCATGGCATCGCCGACAAAACTTCCACAAGCCAATGTTGTCCGTGATTGCCGCTTTACTTGTATAGACAGGAGTAGACTATGTCAGGTTCGGTTCAGAATATTCGCCTCGTTCCCGGTGAAGTGGACCTCGCCACACTGCGCGCGATTTACCAGGGTGGCGTCGCATTAACGCTGGCTGATGAAGCGCGGGCCGCGATCGGTAGCGCCAGTGCCACGGTAGATGCCATCGTCGCCTCGGGCAACGTGGTGTACGGCATCAACACCGGCTTTGGCAAACTGGCACAGACGCAAATCCCGGCGGATCGTCTTGCCGAACTACAACGTAACCTGGTGCTGTCGCACAGCGTCGGCCTGGGTGAACTGCTGCCTGATAATGTTACCCGTCTGGTGGTTGCCACCAAGATCATCAGCCTGGCACGCGGCCATTCCGGCGTCCGCATCGCCCTGATCGAAGCGCTGCTGGCGCTGTTTAATGCCGGTGTGATGCCGTGTATCCCGGAAAAAGGTTCAGTGGGTGCCTCTGGTGACCTGGCCCCGCTGGCGCACCTGTCGCTGATGCTGCTGGGTGAAGGTCAGGTGCGTGTTGATGGCGTGCTGATCCCGGCGACCGAAGGTCTGGCGCGTGTCGGCCTGACGCCGTTTGTGCTGGGTCCCAAAGAAGGACTGGCGCTGCTGAACGGTACCCAGGTTTCCACCGCGCTGGCATTGCGTGGCCTGTTTGAAGGGGAAAACCTGTTTGCCGCCGGATTGATGGCCGGTGCGCTGTCGCTGGAAGCCATCAAAGGTTCGATCAAACCTTTCGATGCCCGTATCCACCAGGCTCGCGGTCAGCAGGGACAAATCAGTGTCGCCGCCGCCGTAAGCGCGCTGCTGGAAGGCAGTGAAATTCTCAGCTCACACGCCAATTGTGGCCGGGTGCAGGACCCCTACTCCATTCGCTGCGTCCCGCAGGTTATGGGGGCATGCCTGGATAACCTGAGCCACGCCGCGCGCGTCTTGCAGATTGAAGCCAACGCCGCCTCGGATAACCCATTGGTGTTCAGCGACAGCGGCGATGTGATTTCCGGCGGTAACTTCCATGCCGAACCGGTGGCATTTGCCGCTGATATCATCGCGCTGGCAGTGGCCGAAGTAGGTGCGATTTCCGAACGTCGCCTCGCATTGCTGCTGGATACCGGTTTATCCGGCCTGCCGCCGTTCCTGGTACGCGATGGCGGCGTCAACTCGGGCTTTATGATCGCCCAGGTGACCGCAGCGGCGCTGGCATCGGAAAACAAATCGCTGGCCCATCCGGGTAGCGTTGACAGCCTGCCGACCTCCGCCAATCAGGAAGACCATGTTTCGATGGCGACCTATGCTGCGCGCCGTCTCGGCAGCATGTGCTTCAACACCGCCGCCGTGGTGGGGATTGAAGCGATGGCTGCCGCGCAGGGCATTGATTTCCATCGCCCTCTGCAAAGTTCCACCCTTATCGAGCAGGAGATGAGCCGTATTCGCGCGCAAGTCGCCTTCCTCGATCAGGACCGTTTACTGGCGCCGGATATTGACACCATGCGCCTGTGGGCCAGCAGCAATGCCTGGCCGGAAGCCCTTTCTGCGCTGCTGCCGAGCATGCGCACCACCAATGTTGAATAAAGGAACTGATGATGAGCGAAACTCTGACCCAGGCAGTTGCCCGTGAAATCCGAGCCCCACAGGGGAGTGAACTGCACTGCGCCAACTGGCTGATTGAAGCGGCTTACCGCATGATCCAGAACAACCTTGATCCTGATGTGGCGGAACGCCCGGAAGATCTGGTGGTGTACGGCGGCATCGGTAAAGCAGCGCGCAACTGGGAATGCTTTGAGCAGATTCTGCGTTCGCTGCGCGCGTTACAGCCGGAAGAAACCCTGCTGATCCAGTCGGGTAAACCGGTTGGCGTGTTCCGTACCCATGCTGACGCGCCGCGCGTGCTGCTGGCTAACTCCAACCTGGTACCGCACTGGGCCACCTGGGATCATTTCCATGAGCTGGATAAAGCCGGCCTGATGATGTATGGCCAGATGACCGCCGGTTCGTGGATCTACATCGGTGCTCAGGGCATCGTGCAGGGCACCTACGAAACCTTCGTCGAAGCGGGCCGTCAGCATTACGATAACGACCTGAGCGGCCGCTGGATCCTGACCGCCGGTCTGGGTGGCATGGGCGGCGCACAACCGCTGGCTGGCGTGCTGGCCGGTGCCTGTGTGCTGGCAATTGAATGCCAGGAATCACGCATCGATTTCCGTCTGCGTACCCGTTATGTCGACCACAAAGCCTATACCCTCGATGAAGCGTTGCAGCTGATCGACGAAGCCACCAAAGCGAAAAAAGCCATTTCAGTTGGCCTGCTGGGCAATGCGGCGGAAATCTTACCAGAGCTGGTAAAACGCGCCAAAGCGGGCGGCATGAAACCGGATATCGTGACCGACCAGACCTCCGCGCACGATCCAGTCAACGGCTACCTGCCGATTGGCTGGGATGTGGACCGCTGGCAGGCCGAGCGTGCCAGCAACCCGAAAGCAGTAGAAAAAGCGGCGCGCGCCTCAATGGCAACCCATGTCCAGGCGATGCTCGACTTCTGCCATATGGGTATCCCGACCGTCGATTACGGCAACAATATCCGTCAGGTTGCGCTGGATGAAGGGGTGAAAAACGCCTTTGATTTTCCTGGCTTTGTTCCGGCCTATATCCGTCCGTTGTTCTGCGAAGGCAAAGGCCCGTTCCGCTGGGTGGCGCTGTCGGGCGATCCGGAAGATATCTATAAAACCGACGCCAAACTGAAAGAACTGTTCCCACACCACAAAACGTTGCACCGCTGGCTGGATATGGCGCAGGAGCGCATCGCGTTCCAGGGTTTACCGGCACGTATCTGCTGGCTGGGACTGGGCGAGCGCCATAAAGCTGCGCTGGCGTTCAACGAGATGGTGCGCAATGGCGAGCTGAAAGCACCGATTGTGATTGGCCGTGACCACCTCGATTGTGGCTCCGTTGCCTCACCGAACCGTGAAACGGAAGCGATGAAAGATGGCTCGGATGCAGTGTCCGACTGGCCACTGCTCAACGCCCTGCTGAACACCGCAGGCGGCGCGACCTGGGTCAGCCTGCATCACGGCGGCGGCGTCGGTATGGGCTTCTCACAACATGCCGGGGTGGTGATTGTCTGCGACGGCAGCGCCGAAGCCGATGTGCGTCTGGCCCGCGTGTTGTGGAACGATCCGGCCACTGGCGTCATGCGTCATGCGGATGCGGGTTACGAGCAGGCACAGGCTTGTGCGAAAGAGCATGGGCTAAATCTGCCGATGATGAAATAACCTGGCTGGCGGGCGTCAGGCCCGCCATTTTTTTGCCTGTCTTTGCGCAATTTATCACTCCACAAGACTCGGCAAAATTTGCGTGGTTCAGGCATTGATCTGCTGTAAGTCTTTCTCGCTCAGACCGGTGAATTTCATGATGGTTTTAATATCTACGTTCTCCCGCAGCATACGCTGCGCCACCTGCAATTTACCTTCCTGAAGCCTCTCCTGAAAACCTTCCAGAAAGCCTTCCATAAACCCTTCTTTAAACCCTTGCAGATAAGATTCCTGCCGCCACTGTTGTTCGATCGTCATAATCTGTTCCTTGAGTTGCGGTTTGGCTTGCATCAGTATTTTAACGACAAGTTCAACCACCATAGTGATGAGAGTGTCCGGACGTTATCACAGCAGTTATCTCACTGATATCTAAGGCGTGAAAATATCAGAGAGAGTTAAGAACTTCATAATATAGTGATAAAACAATCAGATTTAACCCCAGGTTGAGCAAGCACAACAAAGGGGTCCCTGGGGATAAAATTTATCTCGCAGTGGATAAAACCTACTTATTCCATTTGGATATAGTCTATAGCCAAATTATCCCGTTTCGCGATAGACGCTCTCCGCGCTTGCCACTACAGTGGGAACATAATTTCTTGCGGTACCTGCCCACGGACGTACTGCTGATAATGGAGAATCCTGCCCTATGACCCTGCCTGCCACTTTGCTGGAAAACGCCCTGCACTGGCGTCGCCAGCTCCATCAACATCCTGAACTGGGTTACCAGGAACAACGTACCAGCGAATTGGTGGCGCAGGTGTTGAAGGATGCCGGTTTGCAGGTGTTTCGAGGGCTGGCGGGCACCGGGGTGATTGGTACGTTGGAAAATGGCCCCGGACCGGTGATTGGCCTGCGCGCCGATATGGATGCGCTGCCGATCACCGAAAAAGGCCATCCAGAGTGGAAATCCAGCCAGCCGGGCGTGATGCACGCCTGTGGTCATGATGGTCACACCGCCGTGTTACTGGCGACAGCCTGTCACCTGGCGGCCACACGTCAGTTCAGCGGCACGGTGCATTTTATCTTTCAGCCCGCCGAGGAGAACCTCGGTGGTGCCCGAAAAATGGTGGAAGAAGGCCTGTTCCAGCGCTTCCCGATGGATGCCGTCTACGCCATGCATAACTGGCCTGGCCTGCCGGTTGGTTCGCTGGCGGTCAATGCCGGTGCCATGATGGCATCGCTCGATTCGTTTGAAATCACTCTGCACGGCAAGAGCTGCCATGCGGCAATGCCGGAAAGCGGTGCCGATCCCATCGTCGTGGCCGCAGAATTGATTCTGGCGCTGCAAACCATTCCGTCACGCCGCCTGTCACCGCTGGCATCGGCGGTGGTCAGCGTGACGCAAATCCACGGCGGCGAAGCGATTAACGTCATTCCCGAGCAAATTGTGTTACGCGGCACGGTACGTTGTCTGCAAACCGATGTGCGTAATCGGGTACGTGGCCTGATTGAGGATTTTGTCAGTACGCTGCCGCGCCCGTTTGGCGTCAGCGGCGAGATTCACTGGTATCCAGGTTATCCGGTCACCGCTAACCATGAACAACCGGCTGAACAGGTGCGTCAGGCGGCGGTAAGCTTACTCGGTGAGCAGCAGGTGCACTGGCAGGTGAATCCGTCGATGGCATCGGAAGATTTCGCCTGTATGCTGGAAGCCTGCCCCGGTGCCTACTTCTGGCTGGGTGCCGATGGTGCGACACCCTCTGCACCGCTGCACAACGCCTGTTACGACTTCAATGATGAACTGCTGCCCATCGGCATCACCTTCTGGCAGCAGTTGGTGGAGAGTACGCTGGCGAAAGCCTGATCTTCAGATACCGGCCTGGTTGAGGCGCTGTTCAGCGTCAGCCAGGCTGGCGTTTTCCCCGCTGGCGACCAGGCAGCAGGCCAGTTGCAAACGCAGCGCCTGCGGAACCGCACGTTCCCCCGCCAGCACCGCACGGATCCAGGTGGCGGTATCCAGCGCATTTTTTGACTCCGGCAACGCGACCTCCCATTCCGGTTGACGCGCAACCCACTCTTCAGCCTCGGCATTTGCTCCCTGAATATAGCTGATGGCAGGGCAGCGCTGCGGATTGGCATAGACTTCGCCTTCAGTCCCGTTCAGCAGCAACGCGGGCGCATCGATATCCTGAAAAAATTTGCCAACACGCGGCACATATTCCGGGTGCGATACGCTGGCAAGCCGCAGCGCAGCCCGCTCGGCAAACGGCGTTGCCAGTTTCGCCAGGGTGTGTGCGCTATTGCGCACCCCCATACGCCAGCGCAGCGATAGCTGTTTCGCCATCGGCGTGCACAGATGATCGATGGTGATAAACGCCAGCTCGCCGTTATCCAACAGCGCCTGCGCTTGTTGCGCACTGGTGGCCGGGTTGATATCCAGCGCCGCCAGCACCGCTTCACTGGTTACGCGCGTTGGGTCATCACTGACGCCGTGCATCAACACCGGAAAGCCAAGTTTGACCAACAGCAACGCCAGCAACGGCGTCAGGTTGCCCTGACGGCGCGCGCCGTTATAGCTGGGAATGACGATCGGCATCGGGCGGTCAGCAGGTGCTTGCAGGCGCATCATCTGCTGCTGCATCGCCTGATAAAAGCCACGCATCTCCGCCTCACCTTCTCCCTTGATGCGTAACGCGATCAGCACACCGCCCAGTTCAAGATCCGGCACTTCTCCGGCCAGTATCGCGCTATACAACGCCACGGCGCTGTCGAAATCGATATCGCGCGCGTGATTTTTCCCGCGCCCGATTTCTTTGATAATTTTATTCAGTTCCATCAGGAGTTTCCGCTTCCAGAGTGCGCCGCATCTCGGCGGCCAAAGAGGTGTTGTGCTGCTGTGCTAAACCGTCGGCCACCTGCTGGCGATCCGTCAGACTGCGGTTTTGATTGAGTTTCCACTTGCCTTCGCGCTGGGTCACGCGAATCTCCACCCCGACAATCGCTTTGATCATACTGTCGATGTAAGTGGCCGGGGCATCGCTCACCGCCCACGGCTGCGGCATCCCCTGTTCCTGCTGCGCGGTAAGCCGCTCGACCTGCGCCCGCAGCCAGTCAGCATTATCATGGCGGATCAGTGGACCACGGCAGTGAAGCGTCAGGTAGTTCCAGGTCGGCACCGCTTTGCCGCTGCGCGCTTTTTCTTCATACCACGCCGGGGTGATATAACCCTGTTCCCCCTGGAACACCACCAGCACCGGCATGCCATCCTCCAGCGCTTTCAGATGCGGATTGGCGCGGGACAAATGCCCCTGCAACACCCACTCCCCCTGAGCATCGACCTGCAATAAAAACGGCAACGGCGTTGCCTGCGGGCCATCGTTCCCGTTGGAGATCAACAGCCCCAGCGGATGGCGCTGCACCAGCTGGCGCTGCGCTTCAGCATCCGGCTGGTTAAACGCCCGTGGCGTATACAACATGCTCAACTCCTTCTGCTTGCGCGCCTTCTGCGTGGCGCTGCACTGGATGTGGCCTCGGGCATCGGCGGTTGTTCAATCGGGAACACCGGCAATGCGGCCAGCAGACGGCTGCCATACGGCTTGCTGATCAGACGTCGATCGTAAATAACGATCTCGCCAAAGCATTGGTGACTGCGAATCAGACGGCCTACCTGCTGGATCAAGGTAAATGAGGCGCTGGGTAAACTCTGCACTTCAAACGGGTAGCGTCTGAGGCTCTTCAGCCACTCCCCTTCGGTCAAAATTACCGGACTGTCCACCGGGGGAAAAGCAATTTTATGGATATGTACCTGCGACAGCAGATCGCCTTTCAAATCCAGCCCTTCGGCAAAGGATTGCAGGCCAACCAGAATGCTGGTTTTGCCCTGCTCCACGCGGTGGCGATGCAGCTCCACCAGCCGATAACGTGGCTGGTCGCCCTGCACCAGCATCGACAGGCGTAAGTCGGTGACGTGGGTGAGAAACTGCTGCATGGCACGGCCACTGGCGAATAACACCAGCACCCCTTTATGTTTCTCTTCCGCCATTTGCGCACGGAAAAAGCGCGCCATCTCGGCGATATGTTCCACCTCACTGCTCATCAACGGTTCATACTGCATCTGAGGGATCACCAGCTTGCCCTGGTCGATATGCTGGAAAGGCGAGTCAAGCGCCACAAAGCGGTCACCCGCCTTCTCATTCAGCCCTGACATTTCCTGTAGCCGGTTAAAGCTATTCAGCGAGCGTAGCGTGGCGGAGGTCACCACCACATGGGGGATTTTACGCCACAGTAGTTTCTCCAGCTGATCGCTAACGCGTATCCCGGCACAGTGAAACAGCAGATGCGTCTGGCCGTCGCGCAATTCACGCGTCACCCATTTGGACACCGGTGCATTTGAGGCTTTCTCCATAGCCGCCAGTCGCCACAGCTTGCTGATGGATTCAAACCAGCCAAAGTGGCGATTGAGCTGCAAAATCGCTTTATGCAGCCGCATGATGTCGGCTTTACCGGTTTGATCGCCCAGCTCATTCAATAACCCTTCCGCCAGACCACGCAGCGCATCGCTGAGTTTGAACAAGCGGGCGCACAGCGTCAGCAGTTCTTCCGGCAGTTCCCCCAGCACAAAACGAAACTCACCTGGCTGGTTATGGTCGGGCAGCAGCGGATTCAGGGCGTTGCATAACGTCTGCAACAGCTCGCGCATCTCATCGCAATGGCCTTTCAGCCGCTCCGGATTGGTCAGCGGTGGCGGGGATTTGGGGCGGAACTGCGCCATGATGGTTTCCACCAGGCGCACAAACAGATCCAGTTGCAGGCTGCTCCAGCCAGGGGTGATCTCTGCGCTCATCTCCAGCGCATCACGCGCGACTTCCGGCAAATGGTGGCCTTCATCCAGCACCAGCATCAGATGTTTCGCAGGCGGCAGTACCGACTCGTTTTCCATCGCCGCCATCACCAGCGCATGGTTCGCCACCACCACATCCGCCTGCTCGATCTCACGTCGCGCCACAAAGAACGGGCATTCACGATACCAGCGACAATGATGGCCCAGGCAGTTGGCTTTGTCGGTGGAGAGGCGCTGCCACAGGCTGTCATTGATCGCGACATCCGTGTGATCACGCAGCCCATCCCACTGGTAACGACTGAGCTGCTTTTCCAGTCCGGCGCATAACTTTTGCTCCTCTTTGGAGCCGGTTACCGCCTCTTCATCAAGATACAGCAGCAAATCCCCTTGCTGATCTTCGCTGGCCGCCAGCGCGGCGAGGTTGCGCGGGCAAACGTAGCGCCCACGCCCGAATGCAGCGGTAAAGGTCAGGTCGGGAATGATTTTTTTCAGCAGCGGCAGGTCTTTGCTGAAGATTTGATCCTGCAACGCCACGTTGGCGGTGCTGATCACCAGTCGCTTCTCCTCGGCACGACTGACGGCAATGCCGGGGATCAGATATGACAGGGTTTTACCCACCCCGGTGGGCGCTTCAATCGCCAGGTGACGGCCTTCGTCACCGGCCAGGCTTTTCGCCACTTCGGCGATCATCTGGCGCTGTGGCGCACGCGGAATAAAGTCAGGAACCTGCTGTTGCAGCGCCTTATACCATTGCGCAATCTGGCTTTTTATCGCTGCTGTCAGGGCCATTGTCTTAACTGTTTTCGGGAAAATGGCCTGTATTTTTACACAGTATCGCCACAGCGTCAGCTTTCGCTGCTATTTTTTCGCGCTGGATTCAGAATATCTCGCATCGCACGGATCAACGTTTCGCGCGCCCGGCCACGGCGAAAAGCAAAGGAGAACGGCGCGCGGAAGTGGAAATCTTGCGGCAGCAGACGACAGAGCGCCCCCTGTTGTTCCCAGCTACGTGCGTAATGCTCCGGCAGATAACCAATAAACCGCCCGCTAAGGATCAGCGTCAACTGCGCTTCGATACTCTCCACCGATGCATTCGTCTGACGGAAACCACGTTTGTTCAGTTCCTGCTGGTTCCAGTAGCGTCGCGTCACCATCCCGGTTTGCTGCACGGTGCGCACATCCGGCGTCCCCTGCGCCAGCGCATGCTGCGGGCTGCAATACAACCAATGCTGTTCGTCGTACAGCGGAATCGTCACCAGATTGCTGGCGCGCAGCGGGAAGTGACCAATCGCCAGGTCGAGGCGATCTTCCAGTAGCTGTTGTTGCAGTTCATTGGGATCGCGCACGCTGAGGTTGAAAAATACCGCCGGAAAACGCTGATTAAAGCGGGCGATAGCGGCAGGTAAATCCAGCGTGCTGTCGGTGACGGTGGCATCCACCACCCCGAGGGAAAAGGCACCGCCCTGCGCGCTTTTCAGCGTCTCCACCTGCGCCTGCCAGTCTGCCAGCGTGCTCAGCATCTGTTGGCTGTAACGATAAAACTCTTCCCCTTTGCTGGTCAGGGTAAAGCCACCGCGCCCACGCTGACACAGAATAAACCCCAGTTGGGTTTCCAGTTCGCTCATATAGGCGCTGATCGCCGGCGTGGTCATGTTCAGCGCCTGCTGGGCGCGTGAATAGCCCTGGTTTTCCACCACGCTGGCGAACACCTGGAGCAGTTTAAGATTGGGTAACGGTTGCATAATATTGTGACGTAGCGGTGCGATTTATCGCGCCGCTACGTCAGTGCCCCCTTTTCCTTCAGTGATTGCTGGTTAAAGTTAAGTAATCTCTGAAGTGATTATCTGCTGTCAAGGATTTTTCCCGCTCGCGCATCGGGTCATGATGTCAGCCTGTTCAGTTAAGGAGCCGGTCATGACCCATTTTCCCCAACCGCAGGGCGGCAATGAAATGCCGCGTTTCGCCGGACGCGGCACCATGATGCGTTTACCGGCCAGTGAGTCCCCCGCCGATCTGGATGTGGCGTTTATCGGTATCCCGCTGGATATCGGCACTTCGCAACGCAGCGGTACCCGTTACGGGCCACGCGCCATCCGCGCCGATTCGGTGATGATCCGCCCTTACAATATGGCAACCGGTGCCGCCCCTTTTGACTCGCTGCGCGTGGGCGATCTTGGCGATGTGCCGATCAATACTTACAGCCTGCTGAAGTCGGTCGATATCATTGAAGACTTTTACAGCGCGCTAAACCCGTGGCCGCTGATTCCGCTGACGCTGGGCGGCGACCACACCCTGACGCTGCCGATTCTGCGTGCGCTGGCAAAAAAACACGGTCCGATGGGGCTAATTCACGTTGATGCCCATACCGACACCAATGACGAGATGTTTGGTGAGAAGATTGCCCACGGCACCACCTTCCGTCGCGCGGTGGAAGAGGGTTTGCTGGATTGCCAACGCGTGGTACAGATTGGTCAACGTGCGCAGGGTTACGCAGCGGATGATTTTCAGTGGGGTGTCGATCAGGGTTTCCATCTGATCCCTGCCGAGCAGTGCTGGCATCGTTCGCTGACACCGTTAATGGCGGAGGTGCGTGAACGTATCGGCAGCGGCCCGGTTTATCTTTCTTACGATATCGACAGTTTCGATCCCGCCTGGGCGCCCGGCACCGGTACGCCGGAGGTGGGCGGCCTGACCTCAATGCAGGGACTGGAGATCGTGCGCGGTTGCCGTGGGTTAAACCTGGTCGGCGGCGATTTGGTTGAGGTTTCGCCTCCCTATGATTTGAGCGGCATGACCTCCCAACTGGCGGCCAATATCCTTTATGAGATGCTGTGCGTGTTGCCTGGCGTCCGTTATACAGAGAAGAAACAATGACACAAATGAATCTGGTGTTCCCGGCCCGCGTGTTACGCGGCGCGGGGGTGATTAATCAATTGGGTGAAATCTGTGCCAGCCTCGGACAACGCGCGCTGCTGATCGGCGGTCATCAGGCGCTGCAAGCGGTGGAAGCGCAGGTACGCGCCCAATTGCTGGCGGCGGATGTGACGCTGCTGGCGCAGGAGTGGTTTGGTGGCGAGACGTCGCTCAACCAGATCAACCGACTGGCAGCCATCGCCACCGAGTTGCAAGCAGAGGTGATTATCGGTGTTGGCGGCGGTAAATCGCTGGATACCTGTAAAGCCGTGGCGGCGCAGCTCGGCCTGCCGGTGGTGACCATCCCCACCATCGCCGCAACCTGTTCGGCGGTGACGCCGCTGAGTATCCGCTACGACGATAACGGTAACTTCTTTGATATCTTCCCACTGCCACAGGCTCCGGCAGCGGTGGTGATCGACAGCACGCTGCTGGCAAAAGCCCCGCCCCGCTGGCTGGCTGCCGGGCTGGGCGATACGCTGGCGAAATGGTACGAGTTCCGTGCCGTCAGCAGCCGCCATCCGGCCAAAGAAGGCAACGCGCTGTCATCCCTGGCGCACAGCAAAATTTGTTATGACGTGATTGCCGAACATGGCCCGGCCTCCTATGCCGCCGTGCTGCGCGGTGAGAGCAGCTCCGCACTGGATCAGGTACTGGATGCCATCTTTACCTGGGCGGGTTTAACCTCGCTGATGAGCAACGGAGCACACGCAGCGGCATCTCATGCTATCTACGAAGGCTTTACCTTCTGCGATAAGACGCGAGAGTTTGGTCATGGCCTGCTGGTCGGCTTCGGCAATCTGTGTCTGCTGGCGCTGGAACAGCGCAGCGATGACGAAGTGCTGGCAGAAATGCGTCTGGCACGCGATTGCGGTGTACCGCTGACGTTGACTGAAATTGCCGATCTGGACACAGCCGAGCTGGCGCTGATTGTACGTGAATCGGTGCATGCGCCGGATATGGCGAATATGGCGGAAACGGTGACGGATGAGCGCTTGCTGGCAGCAATCGCACGCGTTGAGAAACTGGCAACACAGTAACCGCGCGATAAATCGCGCCGCTACGAGATGTACCAATATGTGTAGCGGCGCGATTCATCGCGCAACGTTAATGTTGTTTGACTGCCAGTAACGCCGCAATCTGACTGACATCGCTAATGTCATCCAACGCCATGCACACCGTTTCCAACTGCACCACCTGCGCTTCTGGCAGGACGCGCGCCGCGAGGCTACGGTATTTCGCCAGCAGTGCCTCCAGGCTCAGCGGATTGGCGGGTGCTCCGGACGGCACCGCCACATGTTGCTGCCACTGCTCACCTTGCACCGTCTCCAGCCGCACCCAGGGTTCAGCGTCGCGGTTCTGTTCAGGATCGATCACCAGCTCCACCCGCGCCATCAAGGCTTCGGCATCAGGATGCTGGCGTTTTGCCTCATCATAGCTGGCCAGGTCTGCCGCGCCATACAACGCGCGCGCCGTCAGCGCATAAGGCAAACTCATCTGCGCCGCCGCCAGGCTGGCGACATCACGGGTGCCACACATCTCCAGCAGGAAGGGGTTTAGCCCCACCACAATGCGCGCGATATCTGCGGTCGCCAGCGCTTGTTGCTGCAACAGCATACCCAGCGCATCAATTGCCGAATGGGTGCCACGACAGGCGGCATAGGGTTTGATCGAACAGCGCGCCAGCTTCCACACCACGCCGAGATCGGCCACCAGCGCCTCGGGCTGCTGAGTGTCCAGCGCCAGGGTTTGCAGGAAACCACCCCAGCGCGGCTCGAAGACCGCCGCAGGACCGCTGATACCACGTTGCGCCAGCAGTGCTGCCTGTACCCCACCTTCTGCCGCACGCGCTGCGTGCAGTTTTTTGGTATGCGAACCGTCGTGAATAAAGCCCCACAATCCCCCACTGAAACTGGCCGCAATACCCAGCGCCGAAGCGCTTTGTGCCGGGGTGAGTTGCAACAGCGAACACACCGCTGCCGCCGCGCCAAACACGCCACAGCTGGCGGTGGAGTGCCAGCCCGCACCGTTATGCGCCGAATAACCGCCGCAAGCCTCCAGCACCCGACGCCCAATGTCATAACCGATCACCATTGCGGTCAGCAGCGCCTGGCCACTCACTGGCTGCGGGGCCAGCGACAGTACTGCCAGCAACGCCGGGATCACCACCGCACCGGAATGGTCACAGCCCCCGGTATCGTCCAGCTCATACATATGCGCCGCCACGCCATTCAGCCACGCTGCCTGACGGGCATTGACCTGTTGCGCGCTGCCCCACACCTGCGCCTGAGCATAACCGCCCTCGGCCTCGACCAACGTCTGGCACTCACGCCAGATCGGGCTATCGCTACCCGCCAGCGAAGCGCCAAGGGTATCAAGGAAGTGACGTTTAGCCTGCTCCACCAGCGCCACAGGCAACTGGTCAAAACGGGTTTCAGCAATAAAACTCGCCAGCTGATTAAGCATTGTTCTCTCCGATGATGCGGGTGAAAACTTCAGCCGGATGATCCGCGCCGTTGTCGGGTTGGCTCTGCCAATGCGCTGCCACCTGCTGCGCCGTAGCGATCCATACGTTGTGTTGTTGCAGCGTATCGAGCAGCGATCGCAGCAGACCAATGCGTCCGGCCGTGCCGATAATCTCCGGGTGCAAACGCAGCAGATAACACAGGCCAAAACGATGGAAACCGCGGAAATCCTGGGTCAGGTTGTCGAGGGTTTCGCCATAGGGGGCAATACGCGACTGTCCCGGTGGAATCGCCGGACTGAGGTTAAAGGCAAAATAGGGTTCATCTTCCAGCGTGTAGTGCATCGGCAGTTCCACCAACCGGGTGCCGGGGTGGAAATAGGGCAGATCGTCTCCGCGCCAGCTGGAGGACCAGCGAATTCCCTGCTCAATCAACGCCTGGGCCAGCCCCGGTTTCCACTGCCCTGCCGGGGTACGAAACCCCTGAATCGGTTGGCCGGTTAGCTGCGCCAGTTTGTCGCAACCCCGCGTGATGCTGGCAATTTGTTGTTCCAGGGTCAGCGTGGAGAAATCCTCATGACGGTCGCCGCTACAGGCGATTTCATGGCCATCGACGATGATACGTTGCACCAGCTCCGGCTGCTCCTCCGCCACAATCGCTGGCAGACACCAACTGGCTTTGAGCTGTTTTTCCGCCAGCAAACTCAACAGACGATCGACGCCGCGCAGCGTGCCATAGCGCCATACCGACAGGGTTTTGTCGCGCCCTGCCACCGCCGGTGCCTGGGTGAGAATGCCATGAATATCGTTAAAATCGATGGTGATAATCGCCGCCGACTGGAAGCCCAGCGGCCAGCGGGAAGATTCAGTCATGCTGCTGCTCCTGCAAGTACCAGTGCGCCACCGCATCGCAACGCGCAAACCACACATCATCGCGCGCTGTCATATGTTCAAACAGCTGTTCCAGCAGCAGCAACCGCCCTGGCTGACCGGAGATTTTCGGATGGAACAGGGTGGTCAGGCATAAGCCCTCATCCATCGCGCCATCAAATTCGCGCTGCCAGTTGTCGCGGGTGTGGGCATAGCTGGCAATACGATCGCCGCCTTTCGGGAAGTCCGGCTGGCGCGTATAGGCCAGCGAGGCGTAATCATCCATCTCCCATTTGCCGGGGATTTCCACCAGCGGCGTATGTCCGGCTACCGGGATGCTGTAGGGACGATCGTCGCCGCGCATACTGCTGGAGTAGATCACCCCAGCGTCACGCAGGATCTGCGGCGTTTCTGCATGCCAGTCACCTGACGGCGTGCGAAAGCCACAAGCGGTAATGCCGAGATATTGTTTAAAGATCGCCGCCGATTTTGCCATCACCGCCCGTTGTTCTTCCGGCGAAATCGCCCAGAAAGATTCGTGGCGATAGCCGTGATAAGCCACTTCGTGGCCCTGCTCAATAATCGCCTGGCACTGCTGCGGCCACTGCTCCACCACCCACGCGGGAACAAAGAAGGTGGCGGGCAGTTGAAACGCCCGCAGCAGATCGAGCAAACGCCCGAGCGCGCGGTACGGCCCGTAAGCGCCAAAAGTGAAATACTCCGGCGTCGACCACAGGCTGCCATTCAACATGGCATCGCCGGTGGGACCATCAAGGTCAAACGCCAGCGCCATACAGCCGCGCTTGCCCTGTGGCCAGCGCACTGCGCCCGGTTGTTGCATCAGCCGCCTCCTGTTAGCCCTGGTTTACCGTGGCTTTTGCCACACCGTTGTCGCCCAGACCCCATTTGCTGAGGATCTTCTGGTAAGTGCCGGCGGCAATCATCGCATCCAGCGCGCCCTGCACAGCGGTGGTCAGATCCGATGCATCTTTACCGATCGCCATGCCGGTGTACTGGAAGGAGAAGGCTTTATCGAGCGGCTTAAAGGTGCCCTTTTCCAGGTTCATGATGTACGGCAGGGTTTCGCTGCCCTGTACCGCACCATCCAGACGACGTTGACGCAACTGAGTGCGGGCATCCGCCGTCCCTTCCGCCCCGACCACAATGATGGCGGGCTTACCGGCGGCTTCGCAGTGGGCTTTGCTCCAGTTAGCAATTTCCTGCGGGAAGGTGGTGCGACGGCTGGTGCCTACGCGCTTGCCGCACAAATCCATCGCGCTGTTGATGTCGCTGCGCGCGGATAAGGTGTAGAACTGCGGGCCGGTTTTGAAGTAGTCGATAAAGTTAACCACCTTCTGCCGTTCTTTGGTGTCGGTCATACCGGACATCACCATATCAACGCGTTTGGTCACCACGGCGTTGACCATCTGTTCGAACGCGATCTCCTGCCAGTTGATCTTCACGCCCAGCTTCTGACCAATCGCCATGCCGAGATCGTAATCGACGCCGGTCAACTGGTTGCTGGCCGGATCTTTAAAATCCATCGGCGGATAGTTCGGCATGATCGCCACGGTCAAACCTTTCTCTTTGATCGACGCTGGCACAGCGATATCGGCCCAGGCCGACGATTGCAGCAACAGCGCGGCACTTACGGCGCTCAGTAACAGTTTTTTCATTCAAATCACCCCGGTCAGTTAAAGAAGAATCGCGTTGATAAAGTTTTTCATCCGTGGGTTTTGCGGGTTCAACAGAATGTCTTCCGGTGCGCCCTGCTCGATAATGCGTCCCTCGTCCATAAACACCACCTGGTTCGCCACTTCACGGGCAAAGCCCATTTCATGGGTAACGACCAGCATGGTGGTGCCTTCTTTTGCCAGTTGACGCATCACCGCCAGCACTTCGCCGACCATTTCCGGATCGAGTGCCGAGGTGGGTTCATCAAACAGCATTAATTTCGGTTTCATCGCCAGCGCACGGGCAATCGCCACACGCTGCTGTTGGCCACCGGACAGCGACTGTGGATAGTCGTGGGCTTTGTGCGCCAGTCCGACGCGATCCAGCAGCGCCATCGCCTCTTCGCTGGCTTCACGTTTCGGACGCAGCAGCACGCGGCACGGTCCTTCGATGATGTTTTCCAGCGCGGTTTTATGCGGGAACAGATTGAAGCGCTGAAAGACCATGCCGGTTTGCAGGCGCTGGCGGGCGATCTGCTTATCACTCAACGGGTAAAGTTTGTTGCCGTTGATACGGTAGCCCGCCAGTTCGTTATCGACCCAGATCCCCCCCTGGTCGATTTTCTCCAGTTGGTTGATACAGCGCAGAAAGGTGCTTTTACCGGAGCCGGATGGCCCGAGAATGCACATCACCTCGCCGTAATTCACCTCAAGGCTGACATCCTTCAAGGCGTGGAACTGGTCGAAATATTTGTTCACCTTGACGGCGCGCACGATGTTTCTCATCTCTCTCACTCCTTAGTGACGACGGCGATGGCCGCGTGAGAAGTAGCGTTCCAGCTGGCTCTGACCAAACGACAGCACCGTCACCACAATCAGGTACCAGATACCGGCCACAAACAGCAGTTCCATCACGCGCGCGTTGGCGAAGTAGATGTTCTGGGTGTTGTAGAGCAGTTCCGAGTACTGGATCATGCTCGCCAGACTGGTGGTCTTGATCATGCTGATAAATTCGTTGCCTACCGGCGGCAGGATGACGCGCATCGCCTGCGGCAAAATAATGCGCTGCAACGCCTGCAAACGCGGCATACCGATGGCTTTCGCCGCCTCATACTGACCGGTATCCACCGACAGCAGACCGGCACGTACCACTTCGGAGGTGTACGCCCCCTGGTTGATGCTCAGGCCGAGCAGTGCCGCGAGGAACGGTGTCATGACGGTGACGGTTTGTACGCTGAACACACCGGGAATGCTGATGGTGGGAAACACCAACGCCAGGTTGAACCACAACAGCAGTTGCAGAATCAGCGGCGTGCCACGGAAGATCCAGGCGTAACCAACCGCGATGTAGTGCAGCACCGGGTTGGGCGACATGTACATGATGGCGGTGATTACCCCGAACAACACGCCGAAGCCCATCGCCAGCACGGACATAATCAGGGTGTTGACCACCCCGTCGAGAATCGCTTTGGCGGTAAAGAACTGGCCGACAAACGACCATTCGATATTGCCGTGCGCAAAGGCGTTAACCAGCAATGCCAGCAGGATCAGGATGACCGCCGAGGCGGTGATACGGCCATAATAACGGCGCGGCACCACCTGATAACGATCGAGATCGTAATGCGGTTGGCTACTGACGTTGTTGGTTGCGGTGGTGGTCGATTGCGACATCAGCGTCTCCTCAGGCGCGCGGGCCAGCGTAGTCGTCAGCCCACTGTTGCTGGGCCTGCATCAGGGTTTGCAGACGCGCCAGTTGCTCGCGTACCCGCACCGGTGCCGTGCCGCCGTAACCGTTACGGACTGCCAGCGCGGATTCGAGCGTCAGTGCGCCACGGACTTCGGCGGTCAGACGGCTATCGACCCCCTGTAACTGCGCATCGCTCAGATCGGACAGGCCACAACCTTGCTGCTCGCACAGCTGTACCAGTTGACCGGTGATTTCGTGTGCTTCACGGAACGGCACGCCGCGCATCGCCAGCCAGTCGGCCACTTCCGTCGCCAGGGTGAAACCATCCGGGGCCTGCTCGCGCATCACCTCGGTGTTGAATTTCAGCGTCGCCATCATGCCGGCCATCGCAGGCAGCACCAGCAACAGGGTATCGACGGCGTCAATCACGTTGCGTTTGTCGTCGCTCAGGTCGCGGTTGTAAGACAGCGGCATCGCTTTCATGGTGGTGAGCAGCGCCGTCAGGTTGCCGACCAGGCGGCCCGAACGGCCACGCGTCAACTCGGCGATATCCGGGTTCTTCTTCTGCGGCATGATCGAGCTACCGGTGGCGTAGCTGTCGTGCAGCTCAACCCAGCGGAACTGACGCGAGGCCCACATGCACACCTCTTCACACAGGCGCGACAGGTTGATGCCAATCATGCTGGTGACAAACAGGAATTCGGCGGCGTAGTCACGGCTGGCAACCGCATCAATTGAGTTCTCGCACGGCGCGAGATAGGCCAGGTCGGCGGCGGCTAATTCTGGCTGACGCGCAATGGCGGAACCGGCCATTGCCGCCGCGCCGAGCGGGCAGCGCGCACTACGGCGATCCCAGTCCTGCATACGCTCGATATCGCGGGCGAAGGATTGCGCATGCGCCAGCAACTGATGACCAAACACAATCGGCTGCGCCTGTTGCAGATGGGTAAAGCCCGGCGCCACGCTTTCGGTGTGCTGTGCCGCCTGCTCGACCAACGCCTGTTGCAGCCCGAGCAGCGCGGTGACCACCTTACGGCCGTTATCGCGCAGGTAGAGGCGCAGGTCGTTGACGGTTTGATCGTTACGTGAACGACCGGCGCGTAGCTTGCCGCCCAGCGTCCCTAAGCGTTCGGTCAGTGCGCGCTCAACAAAGGTATGCACATCTTCATCCGCCGCGATGGGATGCAACTGACCGGCGCGGAACTCAGCATCCAACTCATCAATTGCCGCCAGCATGGTGCTCAGTTCCGCGTCGCTCAGCAGTTCACCACGCGCCAGTTCACGGGCGTGGGCACGGCAGCCAGCAAAATCGTAAGGAGCCAGGGCAAAGTAGTAATCCGGGCTACGCGACAGAGCGGTTAAACTGGCCGCCGGTGCGGCTTTAAAACGCGCACCCCATAACAGTTCTGCTTTCTCAGACATGCAATTTCCCCTTACCAATAATCAATAGCGAGATAAATTAGGCACCAGCGATAATAAAAACTTATTTTATTGCTACGCTGGTAAACGCGGCACATTTCAGGTTCACTACACTTTCACCGCAATAATTCCGGAGTTGAATAGCAAAGATGGAAAGTAAAGTTTCCCAGTCTGGAAACAATGCAATCAATCGCAGCGACAATGCGGTGCTGGCATTAAGTAATATCGATTTAAAATTGCTGCGCGTATTTAAATGCGTGGTAGAAGCCGGTGGATTAACTGCCGCCAGCCACGAGCTGAATATTGGTCTGGCAGCAATCAGTAAACAGGTTTCCGATCTGGAAATTCGCCTCGGCATGACGCTGTGCAGTCGTGGGCGCGAAGGCTTTGAACTGACGCAGTACGGTATCAACGTCTATCAGGCGACGCTGGAGTTGTTCGTCTCGCTTAATCTGTTCCGCGAGCGGCTGCACAACAGCCGCAACGAGCTGCTGGGCGACATCGCGATTTGCGTGGTAGATAACACCATCTCCGACCCGCACTCCCCGGTCACCAGCGCGGTGCAACAGCTGCACCAAAATGCACCAAAGGTACAAATCCGTCTGCAAACGGCACAATTAGATGATATTGAACGCGGTATTAGCGAAGGGCGTTTTCATTGCGGCATTGCGCCGGTTTATGAAATGAAAAGTGATTTCGATTACTTCCCGTTATATAAAGAATATTCGAAATTATATTGCTCTGCTGGTCATCCACTTTATTCCGACAGCGCCGACCATAAAATATCGCTGGCATTATTACGCGAACAAAAAGTCATAAATCATTTATATGTTACGCCGCGCGATGCACGACGACTTATTCCATTACAGGACAGCGGCGTACAGGCTGTTCAGGTTGAATCCGTCGCCATGCTGATTCTGACCGGGCATTTTATTGGCTATTTACCCGAACACTACGCGGCGGCGTTTATTGCACGCGGCCAGTTGTGTGAATTGGGGGATGAATCGATTCGTATGGAGAATCCGTTCTGCCTGATGATGAAGAAGGGCCGCAAAATAAATCCGATTATTAAGCTGTTTATGCAGGCGCTGGCGATCCCGGAAGCGGAAGCGGCGCACTGATTTGGTGCACGCCCGCGCGATAAATCGCGCCGCTACCGATGTTCGCACCTGACGTAGCGGCGCGATTTATCGCGCGGGTTTTGGCTGACATTGAACAGCGTGATATGTACAAAAATCAATCCAATACTTTCCCCAGACACTGCGCCGCCGTATTACCCACATAATGTCCAAAGGGTGCAATTGGCTGATACGCCTGGCGGGCATAAAACCTTAACGCGCATTGATTCACCTTGCGCGTCTCCAGCCACATCGCCTGATAGCCTTGCGCCCGCGCCTGCTGCTCCAGATACTGCAAAATCGCTGCGCCAATGCCCTGCCCGGCGTTTAACGCATACATGCGTTTCAGCTCCGCCACCCCCGGTTGCAGCGGGCGAAACGCGCCACAGCCCACCGGCCTGCGTTGCTCATCACGCGCGATCACGAAACAGCTGCCCGGCTGCTGCATTGCGTCGGGATCAAAGCTGGCACGCCCGCTGCTACCGGTCAACTGTGCCAGGGTAGCTGACAGACGATCCAGCAACCATTCAGCGTCCGGCTGCTGAATCGACTCCGGCGTCACCACGATCATGCAGGCAGCCGCAAGGTTTTAAACATCACCGTTGTGGCGTCCAGCACCCCGGCGGTGGATTCGGCATAGTGGGGAATGGAGCCGGCAATTTTCCAGTCGAGCGACAGGTAGAGATCGGTCGCCACATCGCCGCTGCGCGTGTCCAGCACCAGCAAGGTTTTGCCGTTCTCTGCCGCCAACTGTTCCGCCTGCTGCATCAACCGACGTCCAATCCCCATGCGACGCGCGCGCGGGTGCACCAGCAGCTTACTGATCTCTGCGCGGTGGCGACCGTTCGGCATGGCGCTGTACCCCACCATGACCGTCGCCACGATCTTTCCGTGCAGGCGTGCCACCAGCAGTTGATTGTCGCCGCTGGCAAGGCTGAAGATTTTGTCCTGCCAGAAACGTTCCATCACCGCACGATCGTTGGCATCGATAAACCCGACGCTGGCCCCCTCCGCCACACATCCCTGCAACACATCACATAACGCCCCCACCAGAGGCTGCGCCTGGCTGGCGCTAAGCTGTTCGATCTCAATCATGGTTTGCACACCACCAGAATGTAACGTGCACCACCCTGCGGGTGCGCGGTAAAGGAGGATTTGCCGGTCAGATGGAAACGCAGGCAGTCACCCGCCTGCAAAGTCCAGCTTTGCGCATCCATGCTGATGGTCAGCTCGCCGGACTGTAACCAGATATGCTGCTCCAGCCCCTGAATCGGCGGCGCGTCATAATCAATACGCGAACCGGGTTGTAACACCCCTTCCACCATTTCTGCTCTAAAATGAGTGGCAGGCGGCGAAACGTTGCGGCGCTGAAAGCCGCTCAGTTCATCGACCCACACCGGCTGCTGTTCGGGTTTAAGTAACAACAGCGCGTCGTCTTCGACCTCACTCAGCAGGCGCGACATGGTGAGGCCATAGGCGACACAAAGTCGATTGAGTAATGCTGCCGTTGGACTGGTCTCGGCGCGCTCAATGCGCGACAATGTGGCCCGACTGATGCCGGTGGCCATCGCCAGTTCGTCCAGTGACCAGCCGCGTTGCAGGCGCAATTCAGCTAAACGAGCGGCCAGCCGATCTTCGGTATCCGGTTCAGACATCATCACCTCTCAATTATGGGAAATAATCTCATAATTGAGATAAAACCTGAAAACACCATCTCCGTCAAGTTGTACAAGGAAAAATATGTTGTACAACTTATTCGCCGCGGTTAAGGTGTGGCGATGCAGGTCAGTATATTGAGGAAGATATGGCCTTATACAGTATCGGCGACGTTGCCGAACGCTGTGGAATCAATCCGGTAACACTTCGCGCATGGCAGCGACGTTACGGTCTGTTAAAGCCCCAGCGCACCGAAGGTGGTCACCGTCAGTTTGACGACGAAGATGTTCAGCGCATTGAAGAGATCAAGCGCTGGATAGAAAGTGGCGTGCCCGTTGGCAAGGTCAAGGCCCTGCTGGAAGGGGAAAGCGTCAATGTGCACGACGGCTGGAATACGTTGCAGGAAGAACTGATGAGCGTACTGCGCCATGTCAGACCTTCAAAGTTGCGTGCCAAGATCGCCACGGTCGGACGTGAGCATCCGGTGGATGCGCTGATTGATCATGTGATTGTGCCGGTTCGCCAGCGTCTCGGATTAGATCAAAACACCGCACGCGCCATGTGCAGCCTGCTTGATGGCGCGTTAATAGATTACGTGGCGTTTTGCCTGACCGGATCGCGTAAAAAAGCCGGCAAAGATGCACTGATGATTGGCTGGGGCGTTGACGATCGCACCCGCATCTGGCTGGAAGCCTGGCGTCTCTCGCAACAGGGATGGCGTATGGATGTGCTGGCGGAACCGCTGGAACTGCCGCGCCCGGAGTTATTCCCCGGTCAGAATCTGTTTGTCTGGACCGGCAAAAAGCTCACCCGTCGTCAGCATGAACAACTGGAGCACTGGCAGGCCCAGGGCTTTAACGTTCACCTCCACGACCCCAACGCGTAAAAACGCACACATCGGCCTTTGCCTCGGCTGATGTGCGCGTTATCATGCCGCCCTCAATGACATTTCTCAGGTTTTGACATGAACTGGCAAAAAATCTTCATCTCTACCCTGTTTGCCGTGATGGCACTGGGCGGCATGGGCGGCCTGATGCTGGTAGGCTACAGCCTTATTCTGCACGCCAACTAAGCCAGCGCTGCACGCGTTCAAGCAGACGATCGCACACCAACGCCAGCAGCGCCACCAGCAGTGCCCCCTGAATGACATAGGCGGTGTTAAAGCCGCTCAGGCCAATAATCACCGGCGATCCCAGACTCTCCGCGCCGACGGTTGAGGCGATTGCTGCGGTGCCGATATTGATCATCACCGAGGTGCGCACCCCGGCCATAATGACCGGTGCCGCCAGCGCCAGTTCGATCTGCCATAAACGCCGCCACGGCCCCATGCCCAGACCGGTGGCAATCTCGCGATTGCTGGCCGGTACGCTATCAAGACCAGCCAACGTACCCTGCAAAATCGGCAGCAAACCATACAGAAACAACGCCATCACCGCCGGGGTCGCGCCAAACCCCATCACCGGCACCGCAATCGCCAGCACCGCCACCGGCGGAAAGGTCTGCCCGGCGGCAGCGAGGGTTTCCAGCAGCGGCCGAAACGCCCTCCCCTTACGCCGGGTGGCAAACACCGCACAACTCACTCCAACGACAATCGCCAGTACGCTGGCGCTGACCACCAGCCACAGATGCGCCAGCGCCAGCCGCCAAAAACTATCCTGTTGATATAAAGGCCGCTCCAGTTGTGGAAACCAGTGGGCAAACAGCGGCGCGCTGTGCGGCAGTCCCCACAGCAGCAGCAGAAACAACGCCAGCAGCCAGTACAGCGGATCTTTCAGCCAGCTCATCAACTCGCCTCGCGCTGACGCAACAAATCGCTGAAGTGCAGCACACCGAGCGGTTGCTGGTGTTGATCCACCACCGGCAGCTTGTCAGTGCGCCGGGCGATAAACTGCGACAATGCCTCACGCAGGGTTAACCCGGCGGCGATCGGTTCGGCCTCCAGCCACTCACCGCGGCGGACCGCGCTCCCTGCCCGTCCCAGAGCCAGCAAGCGTACGCCGAGTTCGCTGTGACCAAAAAATTCACGCGCAAAATCGCTGGCGGGTTGCGTCAGCAATTCAATCGGTTTGCCCTGCTGAACAATTTCGCCGCCATCCATTAACACCAACTGGTCGGCCAGGGTCAGCGCCTCATCGATATCATGGGTCACCAACACGATGGTGCGCCCGGACAGGCGGTGAATGCGCAGCATCTCCTGTTGCAGCGCCTGACGGTTGACCGGATCGAGCGCGCCAAAGGGTTCGTCCATCAGCAGCAACTCAGGGTCCGCCGCCAGCGCCCGCGCCACGCCCACACGCTGCTGTTGACCGCCGGAAAGCTGATGCGGATAACGTGTCGCCAACTCGCTGTCCAGATTGAGCAGCGTCAATAGCTCCGCCACGCGCTCACGAATACGCGCCTGTGACCAGCCCAGTAGCGATGGCACGGTGGCAATATTTTTCGCGACGTTCCAGTGCGGAAATAGCCCGATGGACTGAATCGCATAACCAATGCGACGACGCAAGGCACGGGCATCCATCCGTTCAATGGCTTCTCCGGCAAAGCGGATCTCCCCGCTGTCATGCTCCACCAGCCGATTAATCATTTTCAGGGTGGTGGATTTACCGGAACCCGAAGTACCAATCAGCACCGTGAAACTGCCTTTCTCAATATGCAGCGACAAATTGCGCACCGCTGCTTTGCCGTTGAAAACTTTATTTACCTGATGAAATTCAATCATATTGTCTCTCCAGCAGCGCAGCCAGTAGGCGCAGCAGCGCATCGGCGATCACCGCCAGCGCCACCACCGGGATCACCCCGAGCAGCACCAGATCCAGTGCACTACTTAATAATCCCTGAAACAAAATGGCCCCGAATCCACCGGCACCAATCAACGCCGCCACCACCGCCAGCCCCAGCGTCTGAACCACCACCACGCGCAAACCGGAGAGCCATACCGGGAGCGCCAGCGGCAGTTCGGCAAAACAGAACTGCTGCCAACGGCTCATCCCCATGCCACGCGCGGTTTCCCGTACCTCCGCAGGCACCTGCTGCAAACCGGCCACCACACTACGCACCAGCGGCAGCAACGCGTACAACACCAGCGCTATCAGCGCCGGAGCCATACCGATGCCCGCAATCCCCCAACTCGCCAGCAACGGAAACGTTGCTGCCAGCCCGGCCAGGGGGGCAATTAACAGGCCAAACAACGCTACCGAGGGGACGGTCTGGATCAGGTTTAATACGCTGAAAGCGGTTTGCTGCCAGCGCGTACGCCGGGCAATTACAATGCCGAGCGGCAGACCGATCAGTATGGCTGGCAACAAGGTCCCGCCGAGCAGTGTCAGATGCTGGATTAACGCGGCATCAAATACCGTGCTGCGATTGGCATACTCTTTCAACAGGGAAAGCGGGTTAAGATGGCCGCTCAGTAACAGGGCGAGCGGGAGCAACCACATTTGCAGGTTGAGTAAGATGCGCCACGTTGTCTGGCGATGGCGCTGACGAATCGCCTCTGCCGCCAGCAGCAACGTCAGCGCCGCAGCACTCCAGAAACCGCTGCCAAACGCGGTACGCGCCAGCCGGCTGCCGCTTTGCGCCAGCAGTGTCGCCTGATGCCCACTCAACCAGACCAGCAGCACAAACAGGCATTCGCAGCCGAGCAACAGCAGCAACGCGCTGCGCCGGGTTGGCAAGAAGACCAACAGCCACAACGCCAGCAACGGCAGCAGCAGATATCCGCCCAAGGGTATCTGCCACAGCATCAGCGGCTGACCTGAAACCAGCCGGTTCGCCGCATAGGTCAGCATTGGCAGCGCGGCTAGCGCCACGCTGATCAACACCACCAGTACCAGCAAAACCGGCTGCGGTCGCCTGAATAATCGTGCCACCCGTTACAGCAACTTATTCTGCTGTAACCACTGCTGCGCCACCTGGCTGGCATCCTGGCCATCCACCGCAATCTGCGCATTGAGTTGTTGCAGCGTCTTCTCATCAAGTTTGCTGAACACCGGCTGCAACCACTTGCCAATGTCAGGATACTGCTTCAGCACCACGTCGCGGATCACCGGGGTCGGTGCGTAAATCGGTTGTACGCCTTTGGGATCGGTTAAGGTTTGTAGCCCAAGCGCCGCCACCGGGCCGTCGGTGCCGTAAGCCATCGCCGCATTCACCCCGGAAGTCTGCTGGGCGGCGGCTTTGATGGTGACCGCCGTATCACCGCCCGCCAGCGACAGCAACTGTGATTGATCGAGTTTGAAATCGTAGGCTTTTTCAAACGCCGGTAACGCATCGCTGCGTTCGATAAATTCTGCCGAGGCCGCCAGTTTGAAGGTGCCACCTTTTTTCAGGTACTGGCTGAGATCCGCCAGCGAGGTGAGATTGTTTTTCTCGGCGATATCGCTGCGTACCGCGATGGTCCAGGTATTGTTAGCTGGCGCTGGGGTGAGCCACACCAGATGGTTTTTCTCCGCGTCCAGGGTTTTCACTTTCTCATAACCCTGCTGTGCATTCTTCCACGCCGGGTCTTTCTCATCATTGAAGAAAAACGCCCCGTTGCCGGTGTATTCAGGATAGATATCCAGCGCGCCGGCGGTGATGGCACCGCGCACCACCTGCGTGGTACCGAGCTGAATTTTATTCACCGTCGGCACTCCATGTTTATTCAGCACTTGCAGGATGATATTGCCGAGCAGCGAACCTTCGGTATCAATCTTCGACCCCACCCGCACCGGGTCGGCGGCCTGTGCTGCGGTGGCGCTCATTGCTAATGCGATCAGTCCCAGTAAACCCTGCTTAATCATGGCGTTCGCCCTCAGTATTGTTATCGTGTGGTGAGTTACAAGCGTAGCCTGGCGAACCGGGATGGGCGCGGTCAAGCAGCGGTTAGGGTTTCACTTCGGTCAATTTCTGCTAGCCATTTCAAATCAGTTATAACCATTTCATTGCTCATATAACCAAATGGAATTTTTCAGCCGCCAACTGAGGATTATTCTCATAGGCCCAAATTTACAAAAATACAGACAACAACATCATGTCCGACTTAACTTCTCCCGCCCATGTGGCGCTGGCAGGGAATCAACCTCAGGGTGAGACACAATGGATCCGCAGTGCGTCCGATGTATCAAACCTGATTAATAACAGCGAGCAGTCGCGCAGTAACGCACGCATCGTCATCGCTATCGCACTGGGCGGGGTGTTTCTCGATGCCTATGACCTGGGTGCGCTGGCGTTTGGTATCAAAGATGTGGCCCGCGAGTTCCAGCTGACACCGACCGGCACCGGTATGGTGGCAGCGGCGATCACCTTTGGCGCTATCGTTGGCGCGCTGATTGGCGGCTATCTGACGGATAAAATTGGCCGCTACCGGGTGTTTATGGCCGATATGTTCTTCTTTGTGGTGGCAGCGCTGGCCTGTGCCTTTGCCCCCAACGAATATGTGCTTGGCGGTGCGCGCTTTGTGATGGGGTTGGGCGTCGGGATCGATCTACCGGTGGCGATGGCCTTCCTTGCCGAGTTTTCTAAACTGCGCGGTCAGGGTAATAAAGCCGCCAGCGTGGCGATGTGGTGCCCCACCTGGTACGCGGCCATCAGTATCTCCTACCTGCTGGTGCTGCTGCTGTATGCGGTGTTGCCGGAAAGCCATACCGACTGGTTGTGGCGCTTGATTCTCGGCTTTGGTGCGGTCCCGGCGATCGTGATTATCGCCATCCGCAGCCGTTATATGAGCGAGTCTCCGGTGTGGGCCGCTAACCAGGGCAACCTGCACGGCGCGGCAGAGATTTTGCGCCGTTCGTACAATATCAATGCCCGGGTGGCAGACGATGCCGATCTGAGCCAACAACCCCGCGTACGTAAAGCCAGCTGGCGTAACTATGGCGCGCTGTTGCAGGGTGTTTATCGCCGCCGCACCATTCTGGCGACCGTCACCTCCATCGCCTCTTCCTTTGCGTATAACGCCGTGGCTTTTGGTCTGCCGGTGATTATCTCCAGCTTCTTTGCGCAGTCGATGCTGACCACCATTCTGGTGTCGCTGGCGCTGAACCTGCTGTTTGCTTTTGTTGGCGGTTTGCTGGCGGTACGGCTGGTGCCTCGTCTCGGTGCGTGGAAAATGTCGGTGACCGGCTACACCTGTCAGTGCGTGGCGCTGCTGGGGCTGGCGCTAATTGGTCGTCCTGAAGGGGGCGAACAGGCGGCGGTGGCGATTGCCATGCTGGCGTTGTTCCTGTTCGGCCAGGGCTTCGGTCCCGGTTCACATACCATGACCTTTGCGTCGCTGAGCTATCCGACCTCGCTGCGCGGCGTGGGCGTTGGTTTTAACCAGACGCTGATGCGTGGCAGTTCTACCGTGTCGCTGTTTGTGTTCCCGCTGCTGGTCGCCGCGTTCGGCACCGGAGTGTTCTGGGTGATTTTCCTCGCACCGCTGGCTGGTCTGCTGGCGCTGCTGGCGATTCGCTGGGAGCCATCGGGTTACGATGTCGATGCCGAGGATTTTAACGCCCGGTAATCATTTGTGGCGGCGCGTTTTATCGCGCCGCCACATTCAGGAGAAGTTCTCCAGCACCGACAGGAAGGAGTAACGATCGCCCTGCCCTTCAGTCAGTCTGACCCGTCCCTCAATGTCGGCCAGATGGTGATCCATCAATTGCTGCGCACGCGAAAGGTCCTTTTCTTTCAGCGCCGCGACGATCATGCGGTGATGGTCTGCCCCACAATCATCTTTATGATTCTCTTCATATAACGCCATCACCAGCGACAGTCGGGCTACGATTTTAGATAACATTTCTGTCAGCACGGCATTACCCGCCATCTCCGCCAGAACGATGTGAAACTTACCTGACAGCACCGTTTTTGATTTCTCGTCGCCATGCTGATGAATATGCTCTTCTTCATCCGCCAGTTTTTCCAGCGCGTTAAGTTCTGCGATGGTTGCCCGCTCGACGATCAACGCCAGCAAGATCGCCTCTAATTTACGCCGCGCTTCAAAAAGACTTTTCGCTTCATCTATGCTGGGTTCAGCCACGAAGGTGCCGCGGTTGCGCTTTCTTTCCAGCAAATGATCACTTTCCAGCACGCCAAGTGCGCCCCGCACCACTGTTCTGCTCACGCCAAAATGTTCAGCGATGGCTTCTTCCAGGATCTTGCTACCTGGCTTTAGCGCCCCTTCCCCGATGGCCGTGGCCAGCGTGATACGAATTCGCTCTGAGACATCATCATGGCTGTCAGCGCTAC
Source organism: Pantoea phytobeneficialis (assembly GCF_009728735.1). NCBI lineage: Bacteria > Pseudomonadati > Pseudomonadota > Gammaproteobacteria > Enterobacterales > Erwiniaceae > Pantoea > Pantoea phytobeneficialis. The sequence continues at coordinate 1,356,296 of NZ_CP024636.1, read as the reverse complement.
TGGCAGCCTTACTGGTTGCTGGCGTCACTCGACTGCGTGTCTTTTTCATTATCCTCTCCCTACTTCATCCAACACGTCGACTGCAACTATCATAACAGCCCGTAAAACGGCTTATCTATCTTTGTGATAATATTCTTGCGTAACTTATCGTGTTAACACGATACCCTTTTCGGCACAGATGTTGCGAATATGGCTGGCAGATTGTTCAATAAATCCTAACGCCTGTGCAAAACCATAATGCTGGTGCTCATAACTGGGGTAGCCATAATTGGCACTTTCATAGCTCGCCCAATCGGGAATTTCCCCTGCTGTGACCCGCTTCTCATAAGCGTTTAACATGGCAAAATAGGCTTCCAGCTCCTCCCCGGTCAGATCAGGGTGGCCAACGCGCCACAGAGGGTCATCAATCTGGATACACTGACGCGGATTGGCCGCACGACGTTTATCGTCAGATGACTGGGCAATCTCCAGCGACAGATGCAGTTGCGGGTTTACCTCAGCCAGCAGCGGCAGGATGGCGGCAAAATCGACAATCCCCATGCCACAGGGACGGGGCTGAAAATCCAGACCGCCAGGCGCGCGCCCAATATAGGCATCTTTAATATGGGTCTGCCGCACCCAGGGGGCCAGACGACGGGCAGCAAAGACGGGATGCTCTCCGCGTTGCAACATATTCGCGGTATCCAGTACAACGCCAACGCACTCCTCACCCACAGATTCAATCAGTCGCAAAATTTCAAATGAGGTGATTTCATCGTGGGTTTCAATATTCATATGCACACCATTGGCGCGTGCGACAGGTGCCAGCTTGCGCAACACCTTTTCCATAGCCAGCAATTGTTCATCCCAGGTCACGTCGGTGCGGAAGCGATCCACCGCCAGACGCCCTGGATAGGCTGGTTTGAAGTTACCCGGAGAAACCCACAACTCGCAGCAACCTATCTCCGCCCCCGCCTCTATCATTCGCGTCAAACCGGCGATGATATCGCCGTTGCCAATGTCACGCAGCTCAGGAGATTCAGCGCTACAGTAAGGGTTGATTTTACCAAGTCCCCCTTCCAGATACAGACCCAGTTCATCTGCTTTCGCACGGATATCACGTAACCGCCCTTTGTCCAGATCGGGACTCATATCCAGTAATGTGCTGAAAAAAATCCCGCTCAAACCCAGTGCTTTTGCATGTTCAAGACTCGCTAAGGGACCACGTTTTTTTGCTTCAGGCAGTTTTAAACCGTCGATACCTAATTTCATGTCGTACTCCTTTTTGGGATGGTGTGTCGATACAGCACCTGCAAGCAGCATGCCATCGGCCTGGAAAATAATTTTAATTCATTGATAAACAACAAAATAAATTTAATAATTTTTTGTATAAAGTTAATTATTAAGTTAGTGAGAAACAATATTCAATAAAATTAATATTGTAGATAGAGGATTTTCAGTCAACCAATCCCGATCGCAGCCTGAAAACCCCCATTTTTCCCTCCCCCGTTGCCCCATTACCGGTGGTTCTGCACCATTCTGATGATAAGGACGCACCAATTTAGTGAAAAATAATTCCGAATTTACTTAATGAAATTCAGTATCACTAATTTTCGCACAAACTTTCGCACATATTTTAAAAGATAATTATCATTACAATTCCATTAGTTATGATAAATAAACCCAACGACCTGTGATCCTGGCATACCGCTTGCAACTCCTTTTCCATGTGAATTTTTCGTTTCATCTCGCGACTCAGAACCAGGGAAGCACTATGGCAGATATGCAGAACTCGTCCGAACGTAAGCGCTTGAACGTTCAGGGCCTTACTCACAGCTACGGTGGCAACAACGCAATCAGCGATGTCTCTTTCACGATTGAACCCGGTGAAATAGTGGCACTGCTGGGGCCAAGCGGCTGTGGTAAATCCACCGTGTTAAGGGCAATTGCCGGACTTATTCAGCCTAAAGCTGGAAAAATTGAACTGGGCAATCAGGATCTGGCCCTGGTCTCGGCCAGGGCGCGGGGTATCGGCATGGTTTTCCAGAACTACGCTCTGTTTCCCCATCTCACTGTCGCCGAAAACATCGCCTATCCGCTCGCTTGTCAGCAAGTTTCGCGTGCTGAACGTAAACAGCGTGTTGAAGAGATGCTGGCAATGGTGCGCCTCAGCGAATATGGCAATCGTCTGCCGCGTGAGCTTTCCGGTGGTCAGCAGCAACGCGTTGCAGTTGCCCGGGCCATAGCAGGTCGCCCTTCTCTGCTGTTGCTGGATGAGCCTTTTGGAGCACTGGATCGCGCGCTGCGTTTTGATTTACAGGTGGAATTGTTACACCTGCAAAAAACGCTGGGGATCACCACGCTAATCGTGACGCACGATCAGGAGGAGGCGCAGAGCCTCGCCAATCGTTTGGTGTTGATGAACAAAGGCCATGTTGAGCAGATCGACACACCGATGGCAGTTTATGATCAGCCCAAATCACTGTTCGTAAACACCTTTATTGGCCAAACCAACCAGTTAGCTGGCACCGTACTGCGCTTTGATAACGACACCACGTTGATCGGCCTATCTGGTGACAAAACGCTGCGTCTGCCTCGCCGTCTGAATTTTACCACCGGCTCGAAAGTCACCATCACATTCCGTCCTGAAGAAGTACGTTTGTCAGCGCAGCCTGGAGAACAGTGTCAGCCAGCAAGGCTGACGGTTTCCGTCCCACTGGGGCCCGTGCTGGTGCACGACCTGATGCTTGATTGTGGTACTACGCTGCGGGCTTCTGAGGTCAGAGTCCCCGGAACCCGCATCCCCCTTCCCGGATCGCAGCTTTTTGCTGAGATCGATACGACACGCTGTCATGCCTTTCCGGCTGAACCGCAAACCCTGAGTGATTAAATAGAGGTGAACATCATGAAAAACTTTGAGATTAGTCGTCGTCGGTTCGGTCAATTGTTGGCAGGAGCAGCCGCAACCTCCTTGCTACCGGTGTCACTACGTGCGCTGGCGGCAGAGAAAGAAACCGCAATTGCTGCCACCTTTCCGGGGAACTGGGAAGATGCCTATCGCAACATACTGACCCCGATCATGAAAAAAGAGGGGTATGGCCTGACCATTGCCCCTGCGTTGGCACAAGACCAGTTGGCAAAAGTGATGGCCAGCCCCGGTAATCCCCCTTATGACGCGCTGTTAATGTCGCCAGGGCAAATGACCATTGCCATTCAGAATGACATTATCCAGAAAATCGATCCCTCCAGATTGAAAAACTGGCATCTCCTCGATCCGAGTTTTCAGGGTGAATATGGCCCAACGGTTACGGTAGAAGTCAACGGCATCGCCTATAACCCGGACCTTGTGCCACGTCCGAAGGGTTATAAAGATCTGTTCGAAAACCCCGCCTACAAAGGCCTGGTCTCCTGGACTGGTTTTGCCTCCAACACCGCGGTCATGGCTTACACCGAAATCGCCAAAATCTATGGCTCCGGGCCAGATGACATGGCGGCCGTGTTTAAGTTGTTCAAGGATCATCCTGAGCAGTTAAAGAGCATTGTTGATAGCACCAATCATCAAATGACCTTGTTCCAGCAGGGGGAGATCGCGGTATTCATGTGCAGTACCAGCAACGTGGCACGCCTGAAGAGTCTGGGGATGAACTGCGAGTTCGTCCATCCGGAAACGGGATCTCCAGCGGCACCGGTCAATATTCATCTGACGAAGGGCACCAAAAATGCCGATGCCGTCTACGCCTATATGGATGCGGCCATCTCCCAGGCTGCACAGGATCAATTCAAATTGCCACCGGCTGAAATGTTCCCGACCAACAGCGATGTTGCGCTGACACCGGCAATCTCCGCCTATGTCACGCGCGATCAGCTTAAGACTCTGGTCTACCCCGACTGGAACAGCATCAACAAAAATCGTGATGCCTGGATTCGCGAATTTGACACCATTGTTGCCGGATAAGGTGATGTGATGAAACAGAGCGGCTTTCCTTACGTTGTCCCCATGCTATTGCTCTCCGTGGTGTTCTTCGCAACGCCGCTCGCGGTTTTGGTCGGATTTAGTTTCATCACTAAAGGTGGTGTCACCCTGGATCACTACGCCCGTTTTTTCGGTGATGAATTCAACTTTCGTGTGTTGATTAACACCGCGAGATTGGGACTGGAAACAGTTATCGGCACCACCCTGCTGGGCGTACCTATCGCGTTGCTTTACTGGCATAGCGGGCGAACCTTACGTCAGGTGATCATTTTCCTGACGCTAATCCCGATGCTGACCAGTAACGTAGTGAGAACGTTCGCCTGGATTGTCATTTTGGGACGTCAGGGACCAATCAGCGAAGCATTAATGGCGCTTGGCATTACCGGAATGCCGACCAGCCTGATGTTTACGGAGCTCGGTCTGGTCATGGCAATGTGTCAGATTGATCTGCCGCTGATCATTTTGCCGCTGATCGCCATTCTGACCCGCACCCAATACTCACTCACCGAAGCGGCACAAGTCTCAGGAGCTGGCCCCTGGCGCATTTTGATCACCCTGATGCTGCCACTGATGTTACCAGGCCTGTTGGCAGGCTGGATCCTGGTATTCGCCAGTACCAGCAGCTCGTTCGTCACCCAGGCCGTGATTGGTGGTGCACGTAATGTGTACGTGCCACAGCTGATTTATCGCGAAGTCGGTACGCTGTTCGACTGGCCTCTCGCTTCCGCCATTGCCGTGGTATTGCTGCTTTCGACTGGCTGTCTGCTGGTGGCACTCACCATGATTTCACGTCACAGGAGATTGAACGGTCATGCTTAATCGACGCGAAAATCCCGTTCCGGCCCTGCTGTACAAAGTCTTTGTGTATGGCTTTGGCACGCTGTGCCTGATTTACCTGGTCGCACCGATTGTGATTGCTCTGATGATGTCCTTCACCGCCGGGCAAACACTGAAATATCCACCGGAAGGATTTTCATTGCGCTGGTATGAAGCGCTGCTCGACCCGGTGCGCTCGGGTACTGAACACATAGCGGCATGGAACTCACTGAAAATCGCCGGATTGGCGGTATTGGGATCGCTGCTGTTTGCCGTGCCCGCCAGCATTGGTATGACGCGGATGAAACGTAAAACCGTGAACAGCATCGAGCCATTACTGCTTGCTCCGCTGGTGTTACCCAGCCTGGTCTATGGGCTGGCAGCATTGATCGTCGCCAACTTTATTGGTTTCCAGCCATCGCTGTGGTTGACCGTTACCGGGCATATCGTGGTGTTTGGCCCGTTGATGTATCGCGCCGCGTCTGTTGTGGCCCAGGGACTTAACCCCTCTCTGGCGGAAGCATCAACCACTATGGGGGCCAGTTGGTTTATGACGCTTCGTCGTGTCACGTTGCCACTGTTGATGCCCGGCATTCTGGCTGGTGCGTTTCTGGTGTTTATTCAGTCACTGGATAACGTCACGGTTTCGCTGTTTCTTGCAGATGCTTCAACCACGGTGTTGCCGCTGCGAATGTTTGCTCTGATTGAAGAGTCACTCGATGTCCGTGTGGCCGCTATCTCAGGGATTCTCATCGCCGTCACCTTGCTCGGTTTGCTGGTTGCACGCCGTGTGCTGGCTCCACGCCCACAAAATTAATGACTTAATCAAGTACAAGGATTCACCTATGAACACTCATGCGACTCAGCCCGCTGGCTATCGCATTGGCTCTCTGCTTGCCGATTTCCAGCCAGATTTTACGTTTTCAGCCCCGTTACCATTGCCGGAGGAGGAGTTTGCCGAACGTCTGCGCAAAATTCGCCGCCAGGCTGTTGAAGCCGGACACGATGCGCTGATCGTCCACGCCGGGAGCGTGGGCTGGTTCCACGCCTCAAATGCGTATCTGCGTTATATCTGTGACTGGATGCGAGAAGGTGTGCTCATTATCCCGACTGATAGTGATAAACCGCTGACGCTACTCTCCTTTTTTACCCAGTCGGTATTGTTGCCACCGGGTGGTGAGCCGTTGCTGGTGGATGAAATCTGGCAGATTGGTCCGATTGGTCGTGAATATGCAGATCGTCCCGGTGACTCGGTAATCAAAACGGCCGAGAAATGTGCGGAGATCCTCACACGGTTAGGGTTAGTGAACGCGCAAATTGGCAGTATCGGCGATCGTACCTCCCTCACTTTCTGGGCGGCCCTGGCGTCGCTGATGCCGCGCAATAAATTTATTGCCGACAACCCAATTCTGGACCGCATGCAGAAAGTCCGTTCACCCCGTGAAATTGAGATGTTCCGGGCCGCAGCACAGTTGATCAGTATTGGCACGCAGGCGGCATATCATGTGACAAAACCGGGTGTCACTGACCATGAGATCTTCGCGGCGTTTACGGCAGCACAGATGGCGTTTGGTGGTGAGACCGGGGATGGCTACCAGATTGGTATCAACGAATTTGGTACCCACTGCGGTAAGCCTTATGGTCATGTGGTGCGTGCCGGTGATCTGATCAATTTGTACATTTCCAATGTCACCTGGCGGGGTTACACCGCGCAGACCGCGCGCATGATTGCCGTGGGTGATATCACTCCGCACCAGGAGAAGGTGCTGACAGCCTGTACCGACGGTGTGAAACGTGCGGAGCGTTTAATTAAGCCCGGCGCACTGATGCGGGATATCAACAACGCTGCCTTCGAACCGATGATCGAACAGGGCATGCTGACGTCAGCCGAAGCTCGCACCATGCCCTACAACTGGTCACCCATGCCTGACGGTGGCGCACGTCTGATCCCCCAACAGTATGTTCGCGATATCGACTGGGAAGCCCAGGGGCGCAAGCTGATGCATGTCTACCCTGCCACCTATGGACCACACAATCCCAATCTGGGTCACTCCATCGGTATGGCTGGCGCGCAAAACAGCTTCAACATCTCCTCTCATAACTACGATCGCCTGGAAGAAGGGATGGTATTTGTGCTCCATAGCCAATGGCTGGAACCGCTGGCGGCAGGCTGCAACATTGGCGATTGTTATGTTGTCACCAAAGACGGTTTTGAAAATCTTAGCCATCACACCCCCCTTGAAACACATCGTATTGACAGCGGAGCCTGAGATGAGCCAGCCAACATCACATACTTTTTTTGACTTTGCGTCATTAACCGAACGTGAGCGTTACAAGATTTTGATTGGCACGGTAATTCCGCGCCCGGTTGCCCTGGTGACCACGGTCAGCCGCGACGGTGTTCCCAATGCCGGCCCGTTCAGCTTTTTCAATGTACTGACTCACGACCCGGCGATTGTCGCTATCGGTGTGGAGAACTATGCCGATATGCGTTTCAAAGACACCGCACGCAATATCCGTGAAACGGGCGAGTTTACGGTGCATATCGTCGATGATGCCCTGGTGGATCAGATGGAGATCTGTGCCATTAAATTTGGTCCCGAGGTCAATGAACTGGAGGAGGCCGGTCTGGAAACCGTGCCGGGCCAATACGTGCACAGCCCGCGCATTCTCGCTGCCCCTGCGGCACTGGAGTGCCGCCGTCATACCACCTTACAGGTTGGCCCGGCGAGAGAAATCATTCTGGGTGAGGTGGTCGGGGTATATGTGCGCAGTGATGCGGTCAACCCGGAAAATCTGCACATAGACCAACAACTGATGGATGCGGTGGGGCGTATGGGGGGAAATACCTATTGCCGCACACGCGATCAATTCGATATTAAAACGCTCACTAAAGAGCAATGGGAGGAACGCCAGACGATTAAATAAACGCAAACTAAAACACCATTCCTGATTTTTATCTTTTTTCACCATATATCCCCCCAACGAGGGGTAATAAATAATTAATTCAGACAGGGTAAAAACGTAATGATGAAACGCTCACTTTTAGCGGCAGCTATGCTGCCGCTACTGGCTGCCTTATGCCCGGTTCAGGCTGCGGAAATATATAATAAAGACGGCAACAAGCTGGACCTGAATGGCAAAATAAAAGTTTCCCATATGTTTTCTGATGACAGTAATAATGATGGTGATGCGTCGTCAAATCTTCAGGGCGGTTTTACCGGGGAGACAAAAATTTCGGATAAATTGACGGGTTATGGCAGCTGGTCATATCAATTCAGCCTGCATAATTCTGAAGGCGGTAGCGATGCTCAAAATGGTAATGCTACTCGCCTTGGCTACGCCGGTTTGAAATATGGTGAATTGGGTTCTATCGATTATGGCCGCAATTTCGGTTTGGTTTATGACGTGATGAGCAACACCGATATGCTGCCTTTCTTCGGTAGCGACTCTGATTACAATGATGTCTTCCTCGTGGGCCGCTCGACCGGCTTGCTCACCTGGCGTAACACAGGTTTCTTTGGTCTGGTGGACGGTCTGAACGTGGCCGCACAATACGAAGGTAAAAATGACCGAACTGGCAGTACCGATCAAATTATCCGCGCTAATGGTGATGGATTTGCACTTTCCGCCTCTTATGCTTTCGATTTTGGCCTAAGCTTTGTGGGTGCTTTTGCCAGCCTTGACCGTACAGATGCGCAAAATAACTTAAGCCGTGGTCATGGTGATAAAGCCCAACATTGGGCCGCTTCGGTAAAATATGATGCGAATCAGATTTACCTCGCGGCCGCGTATGATGAAACGCTGAATGCCACCCCGATCAGCGGGGGATTTGCGAATAAAGCACAAAATTTTGAAGCCGTTGCACAATATCAATTCCTGAGTGGATTCCGCCCTTCAATTGCTTACATCTCTTCGAAAGGGAAAGATATTGAAAACATCGGTGACGCCGATATTATTAAGTACACAGCCATTGGTGCTTATTATTATTTCAACGTCAATATGTCTTTATTCGCTGAGTACCGTATTAATATGCTTAAAGATAATAACCCACTCGGACTGGCGACTGACGATGTGATGGCGCTGGGTCTGGTTTATCAATTCTGATATGACAACGCCTCAGCAATGAGGCGTTTTTTTACACGGTGAGCTGAAACGCATCCAACGTGGCAGGAATGCGGGCAAAGGTGAACAGAAACCACGGCGTGAACTGTTCCGGGTGCTGCGCAATCTCCTGCTGAATCTGCGCCACCGACCGATAGCACCAGGCATCGGCCTCTTCCGGGTTCAGTTCCGGTTGTTCATCGCTGATGGCAAAAAACACATGACCGTATTCATGTTCCGTCAGGCCATTGCTGAGCGGCAGGTTGTAGCTCAGCTCGAATACCGGCGTCAGCGTCAGCGACAGCCCCATCTCTTCACGCAGGCGACGTTCAGCGGCAGCCTGGGTGGATTCCTGCGGATAAGGATGACCACAACAGGTGTTACTCCACAAACCGCCGCAGTGGTATTTACCACTGGCACGACGTTGCAGCAGCAGTTCATGCCGCGAGTTAAACACGTAAACCGTTACCGCACGGTGCAGTAATCCCTTTTCATGAACTTCCAGCTTTTCCATCTTGCCAGTGGGACGATCGAGGTGGTCGACGAGGATAACTTCTATGGCGGACATGACAACTCCTTCAGAAAAATCTCAACCATTGTACACAATCACCGCGCCGGGGGCCGGAAAAATTGCGTACATTCCGTGCGTTTGCGTAACGGAAAATTAATTTTAGCAGCTGGATTTTGAAGCAGCATAAAAAACGGGGAATAGTTAATAAGAAAGGAGAAACGGTGGCGCACTCGGCACCACCGTGGAAAAGCGCTTAAAGTTTAAAGCTTTGCACCACTAACTCCAGCTGAACGCTCTGCTCCTCCATCGCGCGCGCGGCAGCAGAAACCTGTTCCACCAGCGCGGCATTCTGTTGGGTGCTGCCGTCAAGCTGGGTGATAGCCACGTTCACCTGATCGATGCCGAGGCTTTGCTCACGGCTGGCAGACATAATCTCCCCCATCAGCGTGGTGACGCTGCTGACGCCGTGCATCAATTCATCCATAGTTTGTCCGGCTTGCTCCACCAACTGGCTGCCAGCATCAATATTGGTGACCGACTCCTCAATCAGCTTCTTGATCTCTCGCGCCGAGTTGGCCGAGCGCTGGGCGAGGTTACGCACTTCCGACGCCACCACCGCAAAACCGCGCCCCTGCTCGCCCGCGCGCGCGGCTTCTACCGCCGCGTTCAAGGCCAGGATATTGGTCTGGAAAGCAATGCTGTCGATGACGCTGATGATATCCACCACTTTGCGCGATGAATGATGGATTTCGCCCATAGTGCTGACCACCTGACGCACCACCTCGGTGCCACGCGCCGCCACCTGCGAAGCGCCATCAGCCAGTTGATTGGCATGAGTGGCGTTATCCGCGTTCTGACGCACCGTACCGGTCAGTTGCTCCATAGAAGCCGCCGTTTCAACAATCGAGCTGGCCTGTGATTCGGTACGCGCCGACAGATCAGCGTTGCCGCTGGCGATCTCCCGCGAGGCAGCGGTAATCGCCAGCGCGCTGTCACCCACCTGACGCATCAGCCCCTGAAGGTAAGCAATAAACTGGTTGAAGCTCTGCGCCACGGCGTTAAATTCCGGGCTGTTGCTGGCAGGCAGACGCTGGGTCAAATCCGCACCGCCGGTTGATAACGCTTCAATGTTACGGTTGAGCTGGCTTAAGCGCTTCATCATGGCACGCACAAAGCCGAGCAAGACCAGCAGTAGGATCACCGCCAGCGGGATCTGCACCAGGCCCAATCGGGTCAGCATGCTATGGGTTTGCGCATCCAACAGGCTGGAGGGCACGTCGCTGGCGAGATACCACGGACTGCCGGGAATGGCTTGCAGGAACAGCGTATGCTCGCCATCTTCCGTATCATAGCTCGCCTGTGTCGGCTGACTGCCCGCCTGCGCCAGCAACGTTTTCAGCGTTGGAGCCAGCGGCAGTTGGGTATCGGACAGGTTTTCCAGTTTCGCCGCAGCATCAACCAGCGCGGCGTTACCGACCACTTTGCCATCGGCTTCGACGATCAAGACGCGACCATGAATCGCCTCTCCCATCTGTTTCGCCAGTTGGTTGAAGAATCCCAGGGTCACGTCGATGGTCGCCACGCCCCAGGCGGTACTATTACGGTAAATCGCCATCGCGCAGTTGGTACGCGGTTGCGGGCTGGCCGCATCCTGATAGGCCTTCGCCCAGGCGCACTGGCCTTTCGCGGCCGCCATACCGTCTTTGTACCAGGGTTGCTCCCAGTATTTGTCGGCAGCGTCAGAGTTCCAGTAAGTATTCACCTGTAACTGGTTGCTGGCGTTGCGCGCAAAGAATGAACTGTCTTTCTCTTTAGCCGGATCGCGACGGTTCGGCAGGGGCCAGATACCGCCGCCAAATACGTTGCTGTCCTGATATTGGTTAACCAGCGCAGGCAGCAAGGTATCGATGCTGGCGCTATCCATTACCCCGGCAGCTTCGGTAATAGCACGCTGCTGCGCCTGAACGCGGTTCATCTGTTCGACGATACGTCCGGCCAGGCCATCGACTTCGTAACGCACCAGGCGGCTCTCATTGTTGCTGAGTTGGGGTGCAATAAACTGATTGATCACCAGCACGGTGACCAGCATCAGCACGGCGAAAAATGCGATGAGGGTCGCGGTGAAACGGGATTGTGTGGTTTTTAACATGAGAGTGCCCTTACCCTGGAGTGGCGAGATGCCTGATCCGGGTTAACGGCGTGTTAAGAAGGAACTTGAGGTGCGCACGATCACAAAGCAATAAAATAATTGATGAAGGTGATGATGTAGCGGCGCGATGTGTTTGGCGCGTATAGCAAAACCTGCGCAATAAATCGCGCCGCTACGATTCAGGCAACCGGAGGCTCCACCACTTCTTGCCTTGGACGAAAAATATGGTTGTTGCCATCAGCCAGCAGACGCTGCAACAACTGCTGTCCACCGCGTTCATCGGCCTGCGCAAACTGGCGTTCCGCCTCGGTGATTGGCGTTGACCACAGCAAATTCACCCGGTCGCCCCCACGCTTTGGCAGCCGGAACTGCGCCGCTTCCGGGGCCAGGCCATTCGCCAGCAGGAAACTTTCAAACCCCACCGGTGCCACTTCTGACGCCAGCGTATGCCCCTCACCCAGCCAGGTAAGGCGCGCCCACGGCAGATGGGCAAACTCCGCCAGTGCGCTGGCCATCTGCACTGCATTGGCTTCGTTCATCACTTCGCCATCCACTGCCATCGCCAGTTCGATGCGGCGATACTGCGGGGCCAGCTCATCAAACAGATAATCGACCTGCGGCATCGGTCGGATCCCCATGCCGAGGGTGAGGAAGTACCACACGCCCTGATGCCAGTGCTGCGAAATCGCCATCGGCGGCCAGTTGCCCTGGTCGATGGCGTAATACTTCACCGATTCACCGAACTGTGCCTGGTAGCACTGCATCAACTCACGCTGCACCACTTCCCATAAATGTCCGTCATGCCAGTCACGCCAGAAATGGCGTTGCTGTTCGGCACGCGCGTAATAGTCATTGGTTGAGGCCGATCCGAGCGGTGCCGTCAGGCGATTCTTTTTGATACACCCGGCCGAGAAGCTCACCTGTTTGTCCTGGTACAGGCTCCAGCCAGGGATCACCGCCAGCAACTGACCGTAGTACCACAGCGCCGCACCATCATCGCTCGGCTCCCAGAGTATCTGTAACCCGGCCGGATCGAGCGGCGGTTCCGCTTCCAGCGTGCGGCAAAATTCGGCACTGAGTAACGGCGCGATACCCTGCTCCAGTGCATCGCTGTCTTCACGCGCCGGTGCGGGCAGCAGGTTGCGTAACCAGCAACCGCGTACCGCATACTGGCTGCGGAACAGGTCGTTTGGCCAGATATAAAAATAGGCCGTGCGCGCGTCCTGCTCGACGATGGCCGTAAGTGTATTTTGCTGATTCGGCACCTCAGCAATCAGAGGTTGGTGTGTCATAACGCCTCGACAATGCCTGGAGGGATCCATTTTCCCCGAGAATAGAGCAGGATCGACACTCGTGCCATGTGGCACAAGGGTAAAACTCTCAAAGTGCGCAGGAGAAAGATGAGGATTACTGAAGTTTCATGCCGTATGCGTCGGCAAGCTTCAAATAAATTCGCGATTCTTTTGCCGTTGCGCATGCTATTGTCGCGCCATTCGCATCGAAGGAGTTGACGCAATGGTGCTGCAAAATGTGGATTTTAACCTGCGAGATGTGGTGATTTTCGCCCTGCTGGTGTGGCTGTTTATTCGCTACAGCTGGGTGATGTCGGCACTGACGTTGCTGGTGGCGGGCATCGCCCTGCTGATTCTGTTACCGGTTGATATTTATTACTGCCTGTTACCTTTGGCGCTGATGGGGCTTGGGCTTGGCATGCTGATCCACCATTACCAGTTACGGCAGCTGACGCTGCGTCGGGAAGCCAAAACACCGCGCACCTACACCAAGGCCAGGGACGAGTTACACCTGTAACCCTTATCGGCCCATGCGTTTCATCGCCCGGGCATAAGCACCACGCTGAATTGACCAGCGCAACAAACCAGCAATCAGATGTATTTGCCCATCCACCAACCGTTGCTGCAACGGATTGATGGGCAAGGCTGCCAGTTGTTGCGCCCAGTCTGGCAACAAGCCAATCCCTGCTTTCATCATGATATGCATCACCGGTTTCGCCTGCCAGCTGGGAGCCGGGGCGTTCATCAACAGCTGCGTGACCTCCCGGGTACGTGCATCGCAAACCAGCTGTGGACGTATTGCCTGCAAATAGTTTTCCACCGCCGCAACGCTTTTCGGCACCTGCTCTGCCCCTAGCGATTCCGCGATCAGCGCCGCTTCCTGATAGTAGCGATCCCTTTCCATCAGGCTCAGGTGAGGATTTTTATAGCGCAGATGCGCCGCGAGAAAACGGCTGGTTTCCGCCACATGCACCCAGGTCAGCAGATGCGGATCGCTGGCCGCATAGGGTTGCCCCGCATTGTCGACGCCGGTGACACGCAGATGGATGCGTTTAACCCGCTCGATCAAGGTGTGTGCATCCTGCTGATTGCCGAAGGTGGTGACCGCGATAAATTGGCTGGTACGCCGTAGCCGTCCCAGCATGTCATCGCGGAAGTTGGAGTGATCCCATACGCCCGCCAGCGCCGCCGGATGCAGCATCTGCAACAACAAGGCGCTGATACCGCCACACATCATGGCGGCGAAATCGCCATGTACACGCCAGATGACGCTGTCGGGGCCAAACAGCCCAGGATCGCCAGGGGGTTGCGAGATGTCGAATTCGTTGAGTGACAGGCCATTCAGGCGGAAGACTTGTTGTTCGATGCGTTTGCGGATGTTCATGATTTTCGGGTAATTGCCCGGTCAACCTCAAGGCTGACCGGGTTGCTAACATTTCTGTGAATTGTAGCGGCACGTTATATCATGCCATTTGGCATCTGCTGCCATTGCTACGTTTGCACGATAAATCGCGCCGCTGCGTTGGGTTTAGAGATAATCAAATGATGCGTCCTGAGTGCGCACCGAATCCAGCCCAATCATCACATTGATCTTACCCGGCTCGGCCACATGCTGCATTTTCTGATTCCAGAATTTGAGCGCATCGACGTCAATCTCAAAGTTCACCGTCTGGGACTCGCCCGCTTTCAGCATGATGCGCTTAAAGCCGCGCAGCTCCTGCACCGGACGGCTGATGCTGGCAACCGGATCGTTCAGGTACATCTGCACCACCGTTGCGCCATCGCGCTTGCCGGTGTTGGTGACCTTGACGCTGGCTGCCACCGTGCCATTACGGGGCATAAATTTCGCTGACATCTTCACCGGCGAAACGCTAAAGGTGGTGTAGCTCTGACCATAACCAAACGGATAAAGCGGTCCGTTGATGGCATCGTAGTAGTGCGACGTGTACTTGTTCGGCTTCTCGAAGTTGTACGGACGACCGGTTGGCAAATGGTTGTAGTAAATCGGGATCTGCCCTACCGAACGAGGGAAGGATACCGGCAGCTTGCCTGACGGGTTGTAGTCGCCGAACAGCACATCAGCGATAGCGTTACCACCTTCGGTACCGCTGAACCAGGTTTCCAGCATCGCATCTGCGATCTGATCTTCATGCACCACATTCAGTGGGCGACCATTCATCAGCACAATCACCAACGGTTTGCCGGTGGCTTTCAGCGCCGTCAGCAACTTCTGTTGGCTTTCCGGGATGGTCAGTTCGCTGCGACTGGAGGCCTCATGCGCCATTCCCTGCGCTTCGCCCACCGCCGCCACGATGACATCGGCTTTCTTCGCATTGGCAACGGCTTCATCAATCATCTGCTGCGGTGAACGTGCATCAACAGTGACTGCCTGTTCATACAAATTGAGGAATTTCTGGATGCCTTGGTTATCGGTGATATTCGCGCCTTTGGTGTACAGCAGCGTGCCCTTACCGGCCATCGCCGCGCGCATCCCCTGATACAGGGTGATGGACTGCTTCGCCACCCCGGCGGCTGACCAACTGCCCATAATGTCGCGTTGGCTATCGGCCAGAGGGCCAACCAGCGCCACGGTGGCGTTCTTTTTCAGCGGTAAGGTTTCGCGCCAGTTTTTCAGCAGCACGATGCTCTTACGCGCCACATCACGCGCTTCGGCACGATGCAGACGGCTCTCCGCGTTGGTGTCCTGCGGATCGCTGCCTTTTGGCCCCAGATGACTGTAAGGATCGTTAAACAGCCCCATATCATATTTGACGTTCAACACATGGCGCGCAGCATCATCAATTTCCGCCATGCTCACCGCACCGCTTTTCACCAGCCCCGGCAGGTATTTGCTGTAGTACTCGTCGCTCATACTCATATCGATGCCGGATTTCAGCGCAATACGCACCGCATCGCGGGGATCGCTGGCGACCCCGTGTTTCATCAGCTCTTTAATCGCACCATGATCGCTGATGGTGATGCCTTTGAATTTCCACTCATCACGCAACAGATCTTTCAACAGCCAGCTATCGGCGGTGGCCGGTGTGCCGTTTATCGAGTTGAGCGCCACCATCACGCCACCGCTGCCAGCATCCAGCGAGGCTTTGTACGGCGGCATATAATCCTGGAACATTCGCTGTGGGCTCATATCGACGGTGTTGTAATCACGTCCCCCTTCCACCGCACCGTACAACGCAAAATGCTTCACGCTGGTCATGATGGAGTAACGATCCGCCGGACTTTTGCCCTGCATCGCTTTCACCAGGGTGCTGCCCATTTGTGAGGTGAGGAAGGTATCTTCACCAAAGCCTTCCGACACACGTCCCCAGCGCGGTTCGCGGCTGACGTCCACCATCGGCGCCCAGGTCATGTTCAAACCGTCGTCTGCCGCTTCATAAGCGGAAACGCGCCCCACTTCGGCGACCGCGTCCAGATCCCAACTGGCCGCCATGCCGAGTGGGATCGGAAACACGGTGCGCTGGCCGTGCACCACGTCATAAGCAAAGAACAAAGGAATTTTCAGGCGGCTAAGTTGCATCACCTGATCCTGCATGGCGCGAATGTCCGGGCGCGTCACGGTATTAAAAATTGCCCCAACCTGTCCGTGTTGAATCATGTCACGGATGGCTTCCTTTGGGTTATCCGGCCCGACGCTGATCAGACGCAGCTGACCAATTTTCTCATCCAGCGTCATCTTGCTAAGCAGTTGGTTTACAAAGGCATCACGCGCTTGTTCGGTCATCGGATGGTTGCCAAACATCTCATCCGCCAGCGCGGGTTGCATGGCAAGGGATACAGCGAGGCTTACAGAGCAAATCCATTTCATCAGGTCGGGTTCTCTTAAGTGACTGCACAATATAAAAATAACCGGCAAAGTGTGCCATAAGTTGAGGATAGCAGGTAGCCGACGATGTCACATCGCGGCCGCTTCGTGCAACGCGTGCTACAGTTGTTTCGCTACCGTTTATGACAAGGATAAGCCAATGAAAAACGCCTCCTCTGACTCTGCCCTGTTGGGTGAACTGCGCCGCCTCGTCGGTCCTGCGCAACTGCTGACGGATGCCGAACACACCGCCCGTTATCGTAAAGGCTTTCGCTCCGGTGAAGGCGAAGCGCTGGCGGTGGTGTTTCCCGGCTCGCTGCTCGAATTGTGGCGCGTGTTGCAGGCGCTGGTCACGGCCGATGCCATCATTCTGATGCAGGCTGCCAACACCGGGCTGACGGAAGGCTCCACCCCACAGGGGAATGATTATGATCGCCCGGTGGTGATCATCAGCACGCTACGGCTGGATAAACTGCAACTGATTGATGGCGGTAAACAGATTCTGGCGTTCCCGGGCAGCACGCTTTACCAGTTAGAAAAAGCCCTCAAACCGTTGGGACGTGAACCCCATTCGGTGATCGGTTCGTCCTGTATTGGCGCATCGGTGATGGGCGGTATTTGCAACAACTCCGGCGGGTCGCTGATTAAGCGCGGCCCGGCCTATAGCGAGATGGCGCTCTACGCGCAAATTGATGCGGATGGCAAGCTGCGGCTGGTCAACCACCTTGGTATCGAACTGGGCCATTCGCCGGAAGAGATACTGGGACGACTGGATGATGATCGCTGGCAACAAAGCGATGTGATCTGGGATGATCGTCATGCCTCAGATCATGAATACGCCGAGCGTGTACGCGATATCCACGCCGCGACCCCGGCGCGTTTCAATGCCGATGCCCGCCGCCTGTTCGAAGCCTCCGGTTGTGCCGGTAAGCTGGCGGTGTTTGCCGTGCGCCTGGATACCTTTGTCAGTGAACCGCAGCAGCAGGTGTTTTATATCGGCAGCAACGATCCGGCGGAATTGGCTGAGATCCGCCGACATATTCTGGCGAACTTTACCCACTTACCGGTGGCGGGTGAGTATATGCATCGTGCTATTTTTGATATCGCTGAGGTGTATGGCAAAGATACCTTCCTGATGATCGACCGGCTGGGCACCGACAAAATGCCGTTGTTTTTCACTCTTAAGGGTAGGTTCGATGCCTGGCTGGCGAAGCGCAAATGGGTCAAACCACATTTAACCGATCGCCTGTTGCAGCGGCTGAGCGGATGGTTCCCGGCCCATCTGCCGAAACGCCTGAAGCAGTACCGCGACAAATATGAACATCATCTGATGCTGAAAATGTCCGGTGACGGTGTGGCGGAAGCGCAGGAGTATCTGCACGCCTTTTTCCGCGAAGGTGGCGGTGAGTTTTTTGCCTGTGACGCCAAAGAGGGTGCTCACGCGTTTTTGCACCGATTTGCGGCTGCCGGGGCCGCCGTGCGTTATCACGCCATTCATGCTGATGAAGTCGAGGATATTCTGGCGCTGGATATCGCGCTGCGCCGCAACGACAACGACTGGTTTGAACGGCTACCGCCGGAATTCGACCAGGATCTGAGCCATCGGCTCTACTACGGTCACTTTTTCTGCCATGTATTCCATCAGGACTACATCGTGAAGAAAGGGGTGGATGTCCATGCGCTGAAAGAGAAGATGCTGGCGATTCTTAGCCAACGTGGCGCGGAGTACCCGGCAGAGCACAATGTTGGCCATTTGTACGCCGCGAAGTCGCAACTTCAGGCGTTTTATCGTCGGTTAGATCCCACCAACAGTTTTAATCCGGGAATTGGCAAAACCAGTAAGCAGAAAGGATGGGCGGTGAAGGTTTAATGATACGTAGCGGCGCGATTAATCGCGCCGCTACGTTAGTGCGATCTTTATGGTAATTGCTGGCTGTCGTCCGTCAGCCCCTGCTGGGCGCGACGTTCGATAATCATGGTCTGCGGCGTCGACAACACGATGCCTTCTTTACGCAACCGCGTCAGGATATCAAACAGCAAATCGCTTTTGGCGCTTGAAATCTGGCGCTGGCTGGCAACGTTGCCGGTCACGCTGAGAACAATGCCAGCCGGTGTCAGATCCTTGAATGAGACGGACGGCGCAGGCATTTCGAGGATACGTTCGTTCTCCTCATACACTTCCAGCAGGATCTCGCGCACGCGTACCGGATCGATATTAAGTGGGAAGGTCAGCAAAATCGTCACCACCCCTTGCGCATTGCCCATGGTCGCGTTTCGCACGTTCTGCGAGATCAGCTGCGAGTTCGGCACAATTACGGTGGATTTATCGCTGAGCTGGATCTCCGTGGCGCGCACGTTGATACGGCGGATATCCCCTTCGATGCCGCTGATGCTCACCAGATCGCCAACTTTAACCGGGCGCTCGGTGAGCAGGATCAGACCGGAGATAAAGTTCTTTACGATCTCCTGTAAACCAAAACCGATACCAACCGACAGGGCGCTGACGATCCACGCCAGTTTGTTCCACTGCAAGCCCATGATCGACAGCGTCAGCAGGATAATCAGCACGTAACCAATGTTGCTGAACAGCGTCACCAGCGACACGCGCATCCCCGCGTCCATGGTGGTTTTCGGCAGGAACTCTTTATCCAGCCAGCGGCGCACCGAGCGCAGCACATAAATCCCCACCACCAGGCAGATAATGGCGTTGACCATATGCGCCGGAACAATATTCAGCGACTCCAGCCCTTTGCCGCCCCAGAATTCAATCACCTTCTGGATCAGGCCAATCGGTGTGGTCGAGGCAAAAGTGCCGTTCAGCAGCGCCAGGGCAACGATACCGATCAACAAGGTTTTGCCCAGCGCACCTAACAACGTGGCAGCCTGTTGCAGGTGGCGCTCATCAATATTCAGTGAACTCTGGATGCGTCTCCCGCTGCGGGTTTGTATTGAGAACAGGCTTTCACAACCGTCCGTCACCAGCTGGCTGAGGAAATAGAACGAACCGAACAGAATGCCACACCAAATCACTTCATAACTGAGGAAGCGCGCCAGCGAGATGTAACCGATCACCAACGAAATCAGAATGGCAAGCGCCGTCAGCGTCAGGCCCATTTGGATCAGACCGACCAACGTTGAACGCGCTTCCGGTGGATTGCCCTTCTGCGCCATTCGGCGACGCACCCGGTTGGTACGCATGCTGATCGCCAACCCGGTGCTACCAATCAGAAGTGCCGTCAGGCCGTTCGCCATAATGGTGGTATTCAGGCTGGTGCCGACGCTGTAGTTAAAGGACTCCACCGTCTGGAAGATAAACACCAGCGCGGCGGTGATCGGCGGAAAAGGCTTCAACGCCAGCGCCACTTCATTGGAAATGGCCGGCAGACGCCAGCTCGGGCGACGGGTGGAGAGGAACGCGCGTCCCAGGCCCGCAATCAGGCCGCAGTAAACGCTAAGTTGCACCAGGCGCAGGATAAAGTCCTGCACATCGGACGACACCTCATCGCGGCGGGCAAAGGCCAGCGCAAAGAAATTGAAGGTCAGGACCACGGCTGCGAGGGTGGTGAGGGCAATCGCCGAAGCGAGGAAGCTGCGGCGCAGTCGTCCTTCCGGCATTTTGTGAATGCTGACCCAGGCGAGAAACTCCTCACCGTAGCGGCGGCCCAGCGTCATCACCAGCATCGCGGCGATCAACCAGCCAATGGTGCCAAAGCGCCAGCCCGGTTCCCATGACAGCGCGGCGGTGTCCTGCAATTCACTCAGGAAGTCACTGATCTTCTCGCCATCGAGATCCTGGGTGCTGGCCAGCGGTGCCCAGAAGCGTGGGCCAAGGATACTGCCGGCATTCAGCGCCAACTGGCTTTTCAACTGATCGCGACGCAGGTTGACGATTTGCGACGACAGCGTCAGCGCGCCGTTTTTAATCCCTTCGGCTTGCTTGATTTGATCGTCCAGCTTGGTTTTCTGGTTCTCCAGCGAGCTACGCTTGCGCGCCACTTCCAGCGTTTCGGTCATGCCGCTGTCAGGTTTAGGTGCCGGTCCGAGCACTGCCAACTGTGCATCCAGCTGCTGACGCTGCGGCACTAATGCCTGGCCGAGGGTATCGGCATTGCCCGACAGTTCCAGCGCCATTTCATTCAGCTGGCTCAGCTTGCTTTCATTATTTTCTCCCGACACCTGACTTTTAATCTTGTCGAGAATCTTCTGCATTTTCGGCAGTTCCACCGATGCATTGACTTTGGGTGCCGCATCTTCGCCCTGCGGAGCCGGGGCATTATTGTCTGCCGCCTGGCTGAATGCCGGGGCCAGCAGCGCCAACATCAGCAAAAAAGGAGCAAAAAGAGTTCGAAACGTAAACATAAGAGTGAGATTCCAGCGCATTAACCGTCCACAGACGCGTCTTAGTGACCCTAAGTGGCGGCTAGTGTAGGCCTTTGGCAACGGCGAAACTATAGGAATGAGGGTGTAAAACATTGGTGCTAACGATAAGGCTTTTTGCAGATGCCGCCCCGCTGGCCGCATCTGCAACATCAATATTATTCGACGTTCTGTCCCTGAGCGCCGGTGCTCGCTGTTTGCGAGGCTTTCTGCTTTTTGTACGCCAGTGCCGCCGCCGGGACCGGCGCCGCTTTGCCAGTTTCCAGCCAGTCACGCAGACGGTTAGCATCCGCAAAGTGGGTGTATTTACCGAACGCATCCAGCACCACCAGCGCCACCGGACGGTTGTTAATCACCGTGCGCATCACCAGGCAGTGACCAGCCTCATCGGTGTAACCGGTCTTGGTCAGCTGGATACGCCAGTCGTTTTTGTATACCAGATGGTTGGTGTTACGGAACGGTAAGGCGTAGTTCGGATGTTTAAACACCGCCGTGTCTTCTTTGGTGGTGCTTAACTCACCAATCAACGGATACTGACGGGTGGCTTTCACCAGCTTGATCAGGTCTTCCGCGTTGGAGACGTTATGAATCGACAGCCCGGTCGGCTCCACATAATGGGTGTGGGTCATGCCCAGCGCCCGCGCCTTGGCATTCATGGCGCGAATAAAGGCGTCATAACCGCCCGGATAGTGATGGGCCAGGCTGGCAGCCGCGCGGTTTTCCGAAGACATCAGCGCCAGCAGCAACATATTCCGGCGACTGATTTCACTGTTGAGCTTCACGCGGGAGAACACGCCGCGCATTTCCGGGGTATGGCTGATATCCACCGACAGCATTTCATCCAGCGGCAGCTTCGCATCCAGCACCACCATCGCCGTCATCAGCTTGGTGAGCGAGGCGATCGGGCGCACTCGATCGGGATGGCTGGAGAACAGCACTTTGCCATTATCCAGGTCGACAATCATCGCACTGCCGGACGCAATTTGTGGCTGCGCGACAGGAGCCAGATTGGACAGTGCAGCAGCAGGTGCCGCCTGAACAGGTGTAGTCACTGCCGGTGCGCCGATCATCAGTGCCAGCGACAGTAAAGAAATACGCATTTTTACAGACATCGTGTCAAAAAAATCCGGTAAGGAGTTTTGTGCTGTGCTATCGCACAGGCCGCGCGCATCAAGCCAGACGGGATGCGGGCTGGCGACAGCATGATACGTGGTTCTCTACGAAATATCCTGGAGAGATTGTTTCCGGGCGTTAAAAACCCAAGGCAGGCAGATGCACGGAAATAATTCGCGCCACAATGTGTGGCGCGAATAAGTCCATCAGAACCGGTTGCAACTAGAACAACTTCGGTCCATAGCCCCACAGAATTACCGTCAGCGCCAGCAGCACCTCAAACACCAGCACACCAATCGCCAGCGTCGAGCCGGAAAAGCGCAGACTCTCTTCTTTATCGATATTGAGGAACACCGGAATACCGACAAACAGCAGATAACCGGTGTAGACCAGTGCCAGCGTACCCACCAGCAGGCACAGCCACACCAGAGGATAGAGCGCGACCAATCCGCTAATAAACAGCGGCGTCGCCACATAACCGGCAA
This sequence comes from Pantoea phytobeneficialis, assembly GCF_009728735.1. NCBI lineage: Bacteria > Pseudomonadati > Pseudomonadota > Gammaproteobacteria > Enterobacterales > Erwiniaceae > Pantoea > Pantoea phytobeneficialis. Next base: position 1,333,674 of record NZ_CP024636.1, on the reverse strand, counting down.
ACACGGTACAACGTTGAATGCTGGGACGCTGCGGATAGTTACGCGCCATCCAGTGAATAACGCGGCCCATCACGGCCACGCCACCTAAGATGATGAGATAAAACAGAATGCCTAGCCCGATACCGGTCAGCATGTTGAGTTGGACAAATTGCCCTTCGCCCAGATTCCAGCCCAACTGTGTGGTGCCGATAAAGGCGCAGATCACCGGGATCGCCGCCATCAGCAGAACATGGTGGGTGTAATGGTGCGAAACGCTCTCGTTTTCCTGCTTGATATCGCGCATTTCTTGGTTAGGATGCGCGAGAAGTCCCCAGACATGATTCATAAAATCACTCCTCTGATGCGACGGGCTGCCCCGAAACGCAACGCCTCGCAGCGCGGGCAGCTTCACTTCAAGTATAATCGGCGCGGCGGTTTTTGCGGCAAGCGGCACAAAAAATCGCCGTCAGGTGTAAACTGTTACCAGGTTTGCTTACAACAGGGAGGAGGATTTTGCATCTTGATATCAACGGATTAATTAGCCAGTACGGCTACCTGGCACTGCTGATTGGCTGTATCGCCGAAGGGGAAACCTTCACCCTGTTGGGGGGTGTGGCGGCGCACGAGGGATTGCTGCACTTCGGCGGCGTGGTGCTGGCAGCGATGGCGGGCGGGATTATTGGCGACCAGTTGCTGTTCTGGCTGGGACGGCGTTTCGGCACCCGCATTCTGCGCCGTTTTCGCAAGCATCAGGATACCATCCGCAAGGCAAACCACCTGATCCAACGCCATCCCAGCCTGTTTGTCATTGGCGTTCGTTTCATGTACGGCTTTCGCATCGTCGGGCCAATTATCATCGGCACCAGTCGCCTGAAACCCCTGCGTTTTTTCCTGCTGAATGTGATTGGTGCCGCGCTCTGGGCGCTGATCTTTGTCACCCTGGGGTATTTTGCCGGTGAGATCGTCGCCCCCTGGCTGCACCAGCTTGATCAACATTTAAAACATTTGCTGTGGCTGGTGGCGGCGGTGGGATTTGCCATCCTGCTACGTTTTATTATCCGTCGCTGGAACCGCCGCCGCGCCAATTAGCCGTGGTGATATCCCTTAAACTGCGGATTTGCCAGCATAAACCCACCATCGACAATAAAGGATTGCCCGGTGGTGTAGGTCGCCCATTCTGAGCACAACCAGGCCACCAGGCTGGCGACCTCACGCGTATCGCCCGGTCGCCCGATGGGGATTTCCGGCATCCGCGTGCTGCGCGCATCCTCGTTACGCAGATTATTCATCGGCGTGGCAATCGCTCCCGGCGCCACGGCATTGACCAGGATTTGATGCGGTAACAGGCTGAGCGCCATCGATTTGGTTAACCCGCCTAACGCATGTTTTGCCGCGGTATAGGCCGCCGCATCGGGCAGCGGCGTATGTTCATGCACCGAGGTGATATTGATAATTCGCCCGCCGTTGCCTTGATCCACCATGTGGCGTGCGGCGATCTGGCCGCAAACGAAAGCACCGTCCACATCGACATTAAACACCTTGCGCCAGTCCTCAAAGCTGAGTTCGAGAAAATCCGCTTTGGTCATCACGCCGGCATTGTTGACCAGTACATCAATTCTCCCCAATGACGCAATCAACTGCGCCAACTGTTGACCTCCAGCCTGCGGGTCGGAGAGATCCAGTTGCCGCACCTGCGCCTGCTGGCCCCGGCTCTCCACCAGTCGCGCCGTTTCGTGCGCCCCCTCTTCGTCTGAACGCCAGGTGATGCCGAGGGTATATCCCGCCTCTGCCAGCATCAGCGCACAACTGCGCCCGATACCCGAGTCGGACGCGGTGACCACCGCCACTTTCTGTTTGACCAGCGCCATAACCTTCTCCTGTGTGTAGGGTGTCTCCACAGTATAGAAGTTATCGTTCTGTGCCCCGCCGCGGCCGCACATACCGTTTCGGCTATAGTTAACAACGGACTGGCGTAACGGAGGCAGGATGAGCGCAATCAAACGCAAGATTGAGGATCATGGGGTGATTGGCGATTTACGCACCTGCGCGCTGATCGCCAGTGACGGTACCATCGATTATCTGTGCTGGCCCGAGCTCGACAGCCCCTCGGTGTTTAGCGCCCTGCTCGACAGCGACGAAGCCGGGCTGTTCTCACTGGCCCCGCAATGGAAGAATGCGCGCCAGCAGCAACTTTACCTGCCTGATACCAATATTCTGCAAACCCGCTGGCTGGGCGAAGAAGGGGTCGCGGAAATCACCGATTACATGCCGATTTGCGATGAAAGCGGCAAGCTGCCACGCCTGGTACGCCGGGTGAAGATGGTGCGCGGTTCTGCGCGTTTTAACCTGCTCTGCGCCCCTCGCCATGATTATGCGCGCGCTGAAACGTACACCGAAGCGCGGCCTGGCGGCATCGCCTTTCATGCCGAGGGCCAGCCCTCGTTACGTCTCAGCGCCAGCGTGGTGATGACGCGGGAAAATCATAGCGCCACCGCCAATTTCACTTTGCAGGCGGGCGAGCATGCCGAATTTGTGTTTGGCAGCGACGACGATCCCCATCTGGACACACTGGCGACTGAACGCTGTTTTCGCGACACCCTGCACTACTGGCGGCGCTGGAGCCGACACAGTTCTTACCGGGGGCGCTGGCAGGAGATGGTGACGCGATCGGCGCTGGCACTGAAACTGCTGACCTCCCATCAACACGGCTCGATTGCCGCCGCCGCCACTTTTGGCCTGCCGGAGGAGCTGGGCGGGGAGCGCAACTGGGACTATCGCGCCTCGTGGATTCGTGACGCCTCGTTCAGCATGTATGCGCTGATGCGCCTCGGTTATGTGGAAGAAGCGAAAAGTTTTACCCATTGGGTGGGACGCTGTGTTGAGCACAGCCACGATGACACGCCGCATTTGCAGGTGATGTATCGTCTGGATAGCAGCACCGAGCTGCATGAAACCGAACTGCTTAACCTTTCCGGCTACGCCAATTCCCGCCCGGTGCGCATTGGCAATGACGCCTGGCGGCAGACGCAACTTGATATTTACGGTGAGCTGATGGACGCCATCTATCTTGCCAACAAATATGGCGAGGCGATCTCCCAACGCGGCTGGAAGCACGTTGCCAACATGATCGATTACGTATGCGATAACTGGCAGCAGCCCGATGCCGGAATTTGGGAGATGCGTGGCGAGCCGCAACACTTTCTCCATTCGCGCCTGATGTGCTGGGTGGCGCTGGATCGCGCCCTGCGCCTCGGCCTGAAACGTTCATTACCGATGCCCTATGAACGCTGGGATCGAGTGCGTAGCGCCATCCGCGATGATATCTGGCAAAACTTCTGGAACCCGGAGCTGGGGCACTTTACCGCGACACGCAATGGCCGCTTTCTCGATGCCTCGATGCTGTTGATGCCGCTGGTGCGTTTTGTCGGTGCCACCGATCCAGACTGGCTGGCGACGCTGGACGCGATCAAAACCCATCTGGTGAGTGACGGCCTGGTACGTCGCTACAACATCAACGAAACCCCTGCCGATGCGCTGAAAGGCGGTGAAGGATCATTTGCTGCCTGTTCGTTCTGGTATGTTGAGTGCCTGGCACGCGCCGGTCGGGTGCATGAGGCGCACTTCGAATTTGAAAAATTGTTGAGTTACGCCAATCCGCTGGGGCTGTATGCCGAAGAATTTACCCCGCATGGTCATGCGTTGGGTAATATGCCCCAGGCGCTGACCCATCTGGCGTTAATCAGTGCGGCGTTCTTTCTGAACCGCAAGCTGAGTGGTGAAGTCACCCTGTGGCAACCCTGAAATCAGGCCCGTGGCAATCTGAATAAACGGCTTATTACAGCTATTTACGTAAAGTATGTTCAACCTGTTAAAATCGTGATTCCCATCACCGCTTCAATGCACATATAATGCGCAGCGGGTCACTAAGACCAAGATGGATTCGACACACTGACAAGCCTGAAATACGGCTATAACGACTTGTAAAAACATGAAAAAGAGCATTCGCGCGTTCGCTTCACTCGCCCTCGTACTGGCGGCGTTCAGCCAGTCGGCCTTTGCGGTGGTTTATCCGCTACCGCCCGCTAACAGTCGTCTGATTGGCGAAAATATTCAGGTTACCGTACCTGAAGACAGCAAACTTCCGCTGGAAGCCTTTGCCGCTCAGTTCCAGATGGGCCTCAGCAACATGCTGGAAGCCAATCCGGGCGTTGACGTCTATCTGCCGAAAGCAGGCACCAACCTGGTGATCCCACAGCAGCTGATTCTGCCTGACGCTCCGCGTGAAGGCATTGTGATCAACAGCGCTGAAATGCGTCTTTACTACTACCCGAAAGGCACCAAAACCGTAGTGGTGCTGCCGATTGGTATCGGCGAGCTGGGTAAAGATACCCCGATCAACTGGACCACCAGCGTTCAGCGTAAGAAAGATGGCCCGACCTGGACCCCGACCAAAGCGATGCACGCTGAATACGCGGCACGCGGCGAATCCATCCCGGAAGTATTCCCGGCTGGCCCGGATAACCCGATGGGCCTGTACGCACTGTACATTGGTCGTCTGTATGCCATTCACGGCACCAACGCCAACTTCGGTATCGGTCTGCGCGTAAGTCATGGTTGCGTGCGTCTGCGTGCTGACGACATCAAATGGTTGTTCAAAAACGTGCCGGTTGGTACGCGCGTCCAGTTTATCGATCAGCCGGTGAAAGCCACTGTTGAGCCGGACGGTTCACGCTACGTGGAAGTTCACAACCCGCTGTCCACCACCGAAGAGCAATTCAACTCACGCGAAATCGTACCGATTACGCTGACGGCGGCGGTGACCAAAGTGATTGCGGATGCCAGCACCAACCAGGATGCGGTCAACAACGCTATCCAGGCGCGTACGGGTATGCCAACCAAAATCAATGGCCCGGCGGGTGAAGCTATGCCTGCGCCAATCCCGGTACAGGAAACCCCGAACGCAATGCCAAAAGAAGAGCCGATGACCCCACAGGGTGCCAACATCCCGGCTCCGGCAGCAGCCAACAGCACCACGGCGAATAACAACTCGTAATCCCTGCGTGGATCATGAGAAAAAGCCAGCCCTCGGGCTGGCTTTTTGTTGCCTGACATAAAACATTGCGCGATAAATCGCGCCGCTTGTATCTTGAAGTTGTAACTGGTTAGCTACCCGTTACACGAAACGGAGGCAGCTTGTCGCGCCGCTTAAGACCCGATCTTGTGCCGTAGCTTAAAGCCCTCCGTTTCTCCTTTCACGCCAGCATCTACTCTGAACGGTAACCAGAAGCTCTGACTTCGTATGTACAAGGCAAGATGGCGTGATGGTTCATGTGAAAGGGAGCTGTCTTATGATTTATCTCGGTATTGATGTCAGTAAAAACAAACTCGACCTCTGCCTGTTGCCCGGCAAC
>NZ_CP024636.1:1307720-1328184 GCF_009728735.1 Pantoea phytobeneficialis | reverse complement strand
TGTGGTACCGGTGGAAAAAACGTCCGGGAGCTCAGTCAGGGGGCGTGCGCGGATGTCAAAAACAGGCCCGGCAGACGTAAGGGCGAAACTGTATATGGCGGCGATCGTAGCGATCAGGTGGAATGCCCCGGCGAAGGCGCTGTACCAGAGGCTAATCGCGAAGGGCAAAGCCAGCAAGGCCGCGCTTGGAGCGGTGATGCGCAAGCTGGTTCATCAGTGCTTCGGGGTGCTGAAAACGCGGATGAAGTGGGATGAAAATTACGCAGCTACCGCTTGACGTTCAAGACGGTAGCTACAACGGGGGCACGAAACGTAACGGCGCGATTTATCGCACAACCAATTAACTCCGTGGCCGCCGCAGCGCCAGCCAGCCCGCCACCAGGGTAAACGCCAGCACCAGCAATACCAGCAATAAAAAGCCATGCGGGTTGCTCGCCAACGGAATGCCGCCCACGTTCATACCAAAAAATCCCGCCACGATGTTGATCGGCAATGCCAGCACGGTGATCACCGTGAGTAAAAACAGCGTGCGGTTGCTCTGCTCCATCAGGCGGGCGGCGATCTCTTCCTGCAATAACCGAATCCGCTCCATCAGGCTGGCGAGATCATTTAGCGCCACGCTGAACTCTTCGGTAAAAATTCGTAGCTCACTCAGCGGTTCCCGCTTCAGCCAGCCGGGTGGACGGTTCAACAGACGAAATAATGCCGCCGGTTCGGGTGCCAGCAGACGCTGGATGCGCAATAACATACGCCGCAGACGCCCCAGTTCGCTGCGATTGGCTTTGATCGCCTGGCTCAGCAGGCGCTCTTCAATCGCGTCCACCGCCGCGCTGGAACGCCGTACCACCTGTTCCAGTTGCGCTTCCTGCTCGCCCAGCAGCCACAGCAGCAGCGCATCGGGTTGCGCAAACGACAAGCGCCCCAGTTGCTGATGCATACGCTCAATCATCCCGACCGGCCGGTAGCGCGCACTGACAATGATTTGCGGGCGGCACCACATCCACAGCGTCGCATTCTGCGCACTGTGCTCCTCGCGACTGAAGGTGACATCGTTCAGCACCGCCAACAGCGCGTCGTTTTGTTGTGCCAGGCGGGTGCGCGGTGAAGCGGAGTGAATCTCATCGAAGAAGTCACTGTCGACATCAAAATGGACCTGCACCCAACGTTCGGCGCGGGCATGATTCAGGTTGATATGCAGCCAGAGGAAATGCGCTTCCGGCAAGCTCTGGCGGGCCAGTTGGGACGCTTCGCGCGCGCTGAGCCGCTGAGGAGGAGAATCGGGCGAGAACAGATAACCATGAATCAACCCGGCCACTTCGTTATTGAAGTCGGGCAGCGTGGTAAGCGGCAGAACAGGCTGGAGCATAGCAATCAGGAGATCCGGCAGCGGTCAGACACTCAGCCTGCGTCAGCAAGATGACTGAGAGATGACAGGCCACCGGCAATATCATCATTCTGTCATACAAAACCGGTATCACACTGCGGGTATCGGATGCTATCCGGCATCATTATCCACCACCGGGGTGTGCCATGAGCGAAAATAGTTTACCTGCGTCAGCGTCGTCATCGATCGGCGGACGTCCTGATTTACACCCGCGCGGCGGCCGCTTTTCCCGTGCACTCTTTCTGCTGCTGGTGCTGGCCGGGCTGGCCTTCACTGCTCTCAACCTGTTTAACGATGTCGCCGATACCGGCGCGCCCGTCACCAGCTATACCCCCTTTCTTCTGCTGGGGTTGGCCTTGCTGATTGCCCTCGGTTTTGAATTCGTTAATGGCTTCCACGATACCGCCAACGCTGTCGCCACAGTGATCTATACCCACTCACTGACGCCCGGCGTGGCGGTGGTGTGGTCCGGCATTTGTAACTTTCTCGGCGTACTGCTCTCGAGCGGCGTGGTGGCGTTTGGCATTATCTCGCTGCTGCCGGTGGAGTTGATTCTCCAGGCAGGCAGCGGCAATGGCTTTGCCATGGTGTATGCCCTGCTGTTCTCGGCAATTATCTGGAACCTGGGTACCTGGTATTTTGGCCTGCCGTCATCATCGTCCCATACGTTGATCGGTTCGATTATCGGTGTCGGGGTGGCGAACGCCCTGCTGCATGGTCGCAGCGGCACCAGTGGCGTGGACTGGGATCAGGCGCTGAAAGTCGGCTATTCGCTGCTGCTGTCGCCGATGGTCGGTTTTATCTGTGCCGCCTTGTTGCTGTTGGCGATGAAAGCCTTGATCCGCAACCGTCAGTTGTATGAAGCGCCGAAAAACGACCAGCCACCGCCGGTGTGGATCCGGGGTCTGCTGATCCTGACCTGTACCGGGGTCTCCTTTGCGCATGGTTCCAATGACGGTCAGAAAGGGATGGGGCTGATTATGCTGATTCTCGTCGGCACCATGCCGATTGCCTATGCCCTCAACCGCTCACTGCCGCCAGACCAGATTCCACGCGTCGCCGCGTTAACGCAGATCACGGAACAGCAGTTGCTGACGTTACGTTCGTCTACCTCAGAGATCGCGGCACCACGCGAGGTGTTAACCGAGTTTGTGCGCACCGGCCAGCCTCGCCCCCAGGTACTGCCCGCGCTGGGGATGATGCTCGGCGCTATCGGCGATCAGATTCGCCGCTACGGTTCTATGGAGAATATTCCGGCGCAGTCAGTCACCAATACCCGTAATGATATGTATCTCGCTTCGGAATCGATTAAGCATCTGCAAAGCGCTAAAGTGGCGCTGCCGGAAGAGACGGAACGCAACCTGGTGGCGCTGAAACGCGAGCTGGACAACGCCACCCGTTTTATCCCGATGTGGGTAAAAGTGGTGGTCGCCATCGCGCTGGGCCTCGGCACCCTGGTCGGCTGGCGGCGTATTGTGGTGACGGTGGGTGAACGCATCGGTAAAACCCATCTGAATTATGCCCAGGGGGCCAGCGCCGAGTTGGTGGCGATGGCAACCATCGGCGCCGCCGACGGCTTTGGTCTGCCGGTGTCCACCACCCATGTCCTCTCTTCCGGGGTCGCCGGATCGATGGCCGCCAACCGTTCCGGTTTGCAGCTCGCGACCTTACGTAATCTGGCCGTCGCGTGGGTGTTGACGCTGCCGGTATCCGTACTTCTTGCCGGGCTGCTTTACGCCCTGTTTATCCATCTTTAACGGTGATTCGCCATGTCTGCGCACCCGTGCCGGAGAGCAGAAAAGTATTAACCCGCGGTCTGCACGGCCGAACGACGGCCGCGCTGTTGTTGCAGGCGCAGCGTAATCAGGAACGCGCCCAACACCATCAACGCGGCCGCCAGATACACCGACTGCATCCCCCAGTGACTGATCAGCAATCCCGCTACCGGGCCAGTCAAGCCCAGCCCCAAATCCAGAAAGGCTGAATAGGTGCCAAGCGCCGATCCCTGATCCTGCTGCTGCACCTGCTTCACCGCTTCCACGCCGAGCGCCGGGAAAATCAACGAGAAACCTGCACCGGTCAGGAACGCCCCAACATCCACCAGCCAGGCACTGTCGGCCTGCCAGATCAGCACCAGCCCGGCGCACTCCAGCACGAAGGAGACCAGCGAAACTTTCAGGCCGCCGAAACGCGTGATGTAGCGACCAAAGCCGAGGCGCACAATGACAAAACCGAGGCTGAATACCGTCAATGCGAAGGCCGCGCCGGTCCAGTCACGGCTGGCAAAATAAAGTGTGATAAAGGTGGAGATCACCCCGAAACCGATGGTGCCAAAGCCAAGCGCCAGACCAAACAACCAGACGCGGCTGACCACGCGATGAAACGGGATACGCACCCCCGCCGTAACGCTGACCGGCGGCTTTTGATACGCCAGCACAAATCCCACAAGACCCATCAACGCCACCAGCCCGGCAAAGCCACTGATGCCGAACCACTGATTCAGCAACACGCCGAGCGGTGCGCCAATCGCCATCGCGAAATAGGTTGCCACACCGTTCCATGAGATGACGCGCGCGGTTTGCAGCGGTCCGACAATATTCATGCCCCACAGGGTAGAACCGGTGCTGCTGAAACTCTCACCGACACCAAGAAAGACGCGCCCCAACGCCAGCAACAGCAGGCTGAGAAGCGGTATATCACGGCAAAGGGCAGCGACAATCGACAACACGCCGCTCATACCACAGCAGATCAGGCCGAGCATCACCACGCGTTTGGGACCAAAGCGATCTGCCAGACGACCGGAGTGTGGACGGCTCATTAAGGTAGCGAAATATTGAACGCTGATAATCAGACCCGCCACAAACGAGCTAAAACCGAGCTGGTTATGCACGAATCCCGGCAGCACCGCCAACGGCAGACCTACGGAGAGATAGCAAAAAAAGGTGAAAATCAGGACGGAAACAATGCGTTTATTTAACTGAGCATTACTCAGTACAGCGGCGTCAGACATGTGCGGTGGCGTTGCGTAACTGGGTGAAGTTGAAGCACTACTATACCCTTAGCCTGCTAACGGGTCGCGGATTTTTTTATGTCTGGTTAATGCAACGTTGGGCGTGGCGTTCAATTGCCGCCGCGATGTCAGCCGAGACTTTTAAGGTGCGGATTTCACTGAACAGCCCATCCGCCTGGTGATATGCCTTGCGCAGATAACCCAGCCACTGCTTGATTCGCGCCACATGATACAAACCGGTATCACCCTGCTTTTCCAGCCGGGTGTACTTCTGTAACAACGCGACCACATCGGTCCACGCCATCGGAGCTTCGTTGTACTTCACTACGCGACTCAGATTGGGCACATTGAGCGCGCCGCGTCCCAGCATCACCGCATCGCAACCGGTGATACGCAGGCAATCCTGCGCATCCTGCCAGTTCCAGATTTCGCCATTGGCAATCACCGGAATCCGCAGTCGCTGACGGATTTCACCAATCGCCTGCCAGTTAATGCTTTCGGCGCGGTAGCCTTCTTCTTTGGTGCGACCGTGCACCACCAGCTCGCTGGCCCCCGCCTGCTGCACCGCATCGGCAATCTCAAAACGCCGTTCGCTGGAATCCCAGCCGAGACGCACTTTGACCGTGACGGGCAGGTGATCCGGTACCGCTTCCCGCATCGCTTTCGCGCCGCGATAAATCAGTTCAGGATCTTTCAGCAACGTCGCCCCGCCGCCGCTGCCGTTAACCAGCTTCGACGGGCAACCGCAGTTGAGGTCAACACCCCAGGAGCCAAGCTCCACCGCACGCGCGGCGTTTTCTGCCAGCCACTCAGGATATTGCCCCAACAATTGCAGCCGCACACGCGTACCGGACGGCGTGCGGCTTTGATGTTGCAGTTCCGGGCAGAGACGATGGAAAGATTTTACCGGCAGCAGTTGATCGACCACGCGCAAAAACTCGGTGATGCACAGATCGTAATCATTCACTTCGGAGAGCAGCTCGCGCACCAGCGAATCGAGCACGCCCTCCATCGGCGCCAGTAAAACCCGCATCGCCTTAGTGATTACCGCTTTTGCTGGCCGCCGGACGGCGTGAGCGCGCCGGTTTGCCATCCTGACCCTGACGGCGCGGTGCACGGTTTTCGCCCTGTGGACGTGGCGCACGGCCCTCACCCTGAGGACGCGGATTACCGCCCGCTGCCGGACCACGGCCACGACCACCGCGCTGCTGTTGCTGCTGGCGGCCATTCTGGATCGGCTCCGCTTTGATGCTCGGATCGGGATCAAAACCAGGCAACGCAATGCGCGGAATTTCACGCTTCAGCAGACGTTCGATATCACGTAACAGCTTGTGCTCGTCAACGCACACCAGTGACAGTGCAGCACCGGTCGCGGCGGCACGACCGGTACGGCCGATACGGTGTACATAATCTTCCGCCACGTTCGGCAGTTCATAGTTCACCACATGCGGCAGCTCTTCGATATCAAGGCCACGCGCAGCGATGTCGGTCGCCACCAGCACACGGATGCCACCGGTTTTGAAATCAGCCAGCGCACGGGTACGCGCCCCCTGGCTTTTATTGCCGTGGATTGCCGCAGCGGTGATGCCATCTTTATTCAGCTGTTCAGCCAGATGGTTGGCGCCGTGTTTAGTACGGGTAAACACCAGCACCTGCTGCCAGTTGTCGCGACCAATCATCAGCGACAGCAGCTCACGTTTACGTTTTTTATCAACGAAATGCACCTGCTGCGAAACCTGCTCAGACGCGGTGTTGCGGCGAGCCACTTCCACCTGCTCCGGGTTATTCAACAGCTTTTCCGCCAGCGACTTGATCTCGTCGGAGAAGGTGGCAGAGAACAGCAGGTTCTGACGTTTGGCAGGCAGTTTCGCCAGCACGCGGCGGATATCGTGGATAAAGCCCATATCCAGCATGCGGTCTGCTTCATCCAGCACCAGGATTTCCACATGGGACAGATCGACGGCATTCTGATGCGCCAGGTCGAGCAGACGGCCCGGTGTTGCCACCAGCACATCTACGCCGCCACGCAGTTTCATCATTTGCGGGTTAATGCTGACGCCGCCAAATACCACCAGCGAACGCAGGTTAAGGTATTGGCTGTAATCACGTACGTTTTCACCGACCTGAGCGGCCAGTTCACGGGTTGGCGTGAGGATCAGCGCACGCACCGGGCGACGTCCGCGCGCGGGTGCATCTTTTGCTGACAGACGCTGTAACAAGGGCAGCGTAAAACCGGCGGTTTTGCCGGTGCCGGTCTGGGCGCTCGCCAGCAGGTCACGACCAGCCAACACCACGGGAATAGCCTGACGCTGGATTGGCGTCGGTTCACGATAGCCCTGTTCCGCTACCGCACGCAAAATATCGGCATTCAAGCCGAGAGAGTCAAAAGACATGCAGGTGTATTACTCCGAACCGCCCTGACCGCAGTTTGCGATGTAGTTTTCAGGGGGGATATGACGCAAGCCTAAAGCCTACGTGTGAAAAGGGCACAAACTACCATGCGTAAGGGCGGCAGTGTAGCAGCTTTCAGCCAGCATTGCGCGATAATCGACTGTAAAAAAAAACAGCGCGATAAATCGCGCCGCTACCATCAGTTAACTGCGTTTCTTCTGCACGCGCTGCGCAGGTTCTTTCGCCAGCAGGGAAACCAGCGCCGGTCCCACCAGCATGACCACACCAAGGCAGCCCAGCAGCAGGTTGTTATGGATGATGCGTGACACCAGGAACAGCGTCAGCATTGCCGCTCCAAAGTAGTAAGTGGTGGTCACTTCTTCCAGAGAGTCGCCTAGCATACGCAAACGGGCACTACGCTGTGTGACCAGCATGGTGATAAACACCACAACGTAGGCCGCCACCAGGGTACTGCTCACTTCAACCAGCGCCTTATGTTTCCAGCCCCAGACCAGCGCGGCAATCACCAGCAGGTGCATCGCAATATGAACGCAGGTTTGTCCGGTAACAATCTGAACACGATTAGACCATTTCATTCTCTTCTCCTGGCAGACCCAACAGATCGCCCAAGTGTATCTGGCCGCGGCCAGACAGATTTCCTCAATGTAAGGCAAATTTCGGATAACACCCTAATTTTCTGCTCCCTTCGCCTTCCATTTGTGACAAAGACTACACTTTATCCGGTTGATGATGAAAAGGAGCGCGTCGCAGTATGACACAAAATACACAAGGATTTTCGATAAAAGTCCTGACCATCAATACCCACAAAGGGTTCACCAGCTTCAACCGTCGCTTTATCCTGCCGGAATTGCGCGATGCTGCACGGGCGACTTCGGCCGATATTGTCTTCCTGCAAGAGGTGATGGGCACCCACGCCATCCACGCCTTACACATTGAAAACTGGCCGGAAACTTCACATTACGAGTTTATCGCCGACACCATGTGGCACGATTATGCCTATGGCCGCAACGCGGTGTACCCTGAAGGACATCACGGGAACGCGATATTGTCACGTTTTCCGATCGTTGAGTATGAAAATCGCGATATTTCTGTTGCCGGAGGTGAAAAGCGCGGCATGTTGCACTGCAAAATCAGCCTGCCGGGGCAAAGGCAGCCGCTGCATGTGATTTGCGTGCATCTCGGTCTACGCGAGCCGCATCGTCGCGCTCAGTTGCGCATGATGTGCGAGATGATCGCCTCGCTACCACCCGATGCGCCGCTGGTGGTAGCAGGTGATTTTAATGACTGGCAGGTTCGGGCCAACAAATACCTTAAACGCCATGCCGGACTGGATGAAGTGTTCAGCATAAAGAATGGTCGCCCGGCGCGCACTTTCCCGGCACGTTTTCCGTTGCTGCGCCTGGACCGCATCTATATCCGCAATGCCACCATCAGCCAGCCGTGGGCGCTGCCGGTAAAACCCTGGTCGCATTTGTCAGACCATGCGCCACTGGCAGTCGAGGTGGTGTTATGAATTTTAGCTGGCGTGACGGTAACCAACTCCACCTGCTGGAAAATGGCGAGGCCTTCTTTCCACGCGTCTTTGGTGCCATCCAGCGCGCCGAACGCACCTTGCTACTGGAAACCTTTATCCTGTTTGAGGATCAGGTCGGTAATGCGTTGCATCGCGAATTGTTGGCGGCGGCGCAGCGCGGCGTCAGGGTTGAAGTGATGGTGGACGGCTACGGCTCACCGGACCTGTCAGACAGCTACGTCAATAGCCTGACCGCTGCGGGCGTGCGTTTTATCTATTTTGATCCGCGCCCGCTGGTGCTGGGGATGCGCACCAACCTGTTCCGGCGCCTGCACCGCAAGATCGTGGTCATTGATGAGGTCATCGCCTTCGTGGGCGGCATCAATTTCTCTGCCGAACATAACACCGACTTTGGCCCGGAGGCCAAACAGGATTACGCCGTTGAAGTCAAAGGTCCGGTGGTGTTGGATATTGCGCGCTACGTGCAACAAGCCATCGGCAGCGAACAGGTGACCCGCCGCTGGTGGGGCCATCGTTCGCATCGTCCGGTGCTGAATGCCCTGCCGGGTGATGCGCAGGTGTTGTTCGTCTTTCGCGACAACGACGGCCATCGTGATGATATCGAACAGCACTACCTCGACATGCTGCGCAAAGCCAAACAGGATGTGATCATCGCCAACGCCTATTTCTTCCCCGGTTATCGTTTGCTGCGTGCGATGCGCCATGCCGCGCGTCGTGGCGTGCGGATACGGTTGATCGTCCAGGGCGAGCCGGATATGCCGATTGTCAAAGTGGGCGCTGAGATGCTGTACAACTATCTGGTCGATGGCGGTGTCGAGGTGTACGAATATTGCCGTCGTCCATTGCATGGCAAGATCGCGGTGCAGGATCAGCAGTGGTCAACCGTCGGTTCCAGTAATCTCGACCCGCTCAGCTTGTCACTCAATCTGGAAGCCAACCTGATGGTGCATGACCGCGCCTTTAACCAAACGCTGCGGGAAAACCTTGAGCAGTTGCTACGCGAGGATTGCGAACGGGTTGAGGGCGATAAGCTGCCACCGCGTACCTGGTGGCACCTGACCAAAAGCGTGCTGGTCTTCCACTTCTTACGTCACTTCCCGGCGATTGCCGGATGGTTACCCGCCCATACGCCCCGGCTGGCGCAGGTTGTTCCCCCAGTACAACCGGAGATGGAAACCCAGGATCGCGTTGAGGCCGAAAACAAAGGAGCCAGACCCTGATGAGTAAAAAACATTCGCGCTGGCAGCGCGTGAAGAAAATCCTTACCGGGTTATTTTTTATTGCCGTGCTGGTGCTGCTGGTGGTGTATGCCCGCCAGGTAAACTGGGATGACGTTTATCAGGTGATCGTCAACTACAACCGCACGCTGGTGTTCAGCGCGGTGGCGCTGGTTGTTATCAGCTACCTGACCTATGGCCTGTATGATTTGATTGGCCGCGCTTACTGCGGCCATAAACTGGCTAAACGTCAGGTGATGCTGGTGTCGTTTATCTGTTATGCATTCAATCTGACGCTCAGTACCTGGGTCGGTGGCGTAGCTATGCGCTATCGCCTTTATTCGCGACTGGGTTTACCCGGCGGCACCATCACCCGCATTTTCTCGCTGAGCATCGCCACCAACTGGCTGGGCTACATTTTGCTGGCGGGTGTGGTATTTGTGGCGGGCATGGTTCCCCTTCCCGCGGGTTGGTTTATCGGCGAAAACACCCTGCGACTGATCGGCGGCGCGTTGTTGGTGTTGGTCGCGATCTATCTGTGGGCCTGCGCCTTTGCCAAACGACGTCACTGGACAATAAAAGGCCAGCACCTGCAACTCCCCTCGCTGCGCATGGCGCTGTTTCAATTCGCGGTGTCCTGCGCCAACTGGATGGTGATGGGGGCGATTATCTGGTTGTTGCTGGCACAACAGGTGGGTTATCCGCAGGTGCTGGGGGTGTTGCTGATCAGCAGTATCGCCGGGGTGATTATTCATATCCCCGCCGGGATCGGCGTGTTGGAAGCAGTATTTCTGGCGCTACTGAGTGGTCAGGGTACGTCACACGGCACCATTATTGCCGCGCTGCTGGCCTATCGTGTGCTGTATTTTATTTTGCCGCTGCTGCTGGCGCTGGTGTTGTACCTGTGGCTGGAGAGCCGCGCCCGGCATTTACGGCAGAAGAATGAACGGAAGATGGCAAAACCGACACCGTCAGAAAACGGTACATCATCGTAGCGGCACGATTTATCGCGCAGGCGTAAAAGCGCACGATAAATCGTGCCGCTACGGTGGGGGGCTAACGGCGGTTACCGAAAATACGCAGCAGCATCAGGAACAGGTTGATAAAGTCGAGATACAGCGTCAGCGCACCCATAATGGAGAGACGACGCAGATTCTCTTTGTCATTCACATCCACCGTCTCGCCAATGGCTTTCAGTTTCTGGGTGTCATATGCCGTCAGGCCAACAAACACCACGACGCCGATATAGGTAATCGCCCACATCAACGCCGGGCTTTTCAGCCAGAAATTCACCAGCGACGCCAGCAAAATTCCAATCAACGCCATAAACAGCAGGCTACCGAAACGGCTGAGATCGCGTTTGGTGGTATAGCCATAAAAACTCATAGCACCAAACATCCCGGCGGTGACAAAGAAGGTGCTGGCGATTGACGAATAGGTGTAGACCAGAAAAATACTGGCGAGCGTCAGGCCGGTCAGCGCCGAATAGAGCATAAATAACGCCGTCGCCAGCGCCCCACTCAGACGATGCACCATTCCGGACAGCACAAACACCACCGCCAGCTGGGCGATGATCAGACCGAAGAAGGTGATGCGGTTAGCAAACACCAACTCCATCACCGCAGGCGTGCGCGCCGCGAACCAGGAGACGAACGCGGTCAGCAGCAAACCACAGGTCATCCAGCCATACACCTGCGCCATATAGGTTTGCAGCCCGGCGGAGGCCTGCTGCACGATTGAATCGTTACGTGGATATCGGTCCATGATGCACCTCTCAATGGATTCATGTTGCGGCGCGATTTATCGCGCGGGTTTAGTTGTTAAACAAACTCTGTAAGTTTGGAGCCTATAACTTGCCGCGTCAACGGCGCGTCAAACACTGTTGATAACGGCCATCCACGCGCTGAGCAAACCAAGCGGTGGTCAGGTTACGGGTGATTTTCGGGCTTTCCAGCTTAATACCCGGCAACATTTCGCGCGGCAGACGTTTACCCGCCATTTTATCCGCCAGCGTGAACACCTGTTTCCATAATACGCTAGTGCTGAACTCAGGCTTTTCGCCCTTCTCCAGATCGCGACGGATTTCGCGTTGGCTCATGTCCAGCTGCTTACTCAGGCTGCGCACCGCGAGTTCTGTCGCCCCAGCGGCATCGCTGCCGTATTGAATCAGATCGCCATCGAGCGCCAGTTTGATCCCGCTGGCACGCGCCACAGCCGCCTGAAAAGCGGCATTGCGACTGGCATACCAACCGGCGTTAAAGTCAGCGAAGCGATACAGCGGCTGTGAGTAATCCGCCGGGTATCCCAGCAAATGCATGATGCCAAAATACATACCACCGTGTCGGGTAAAGACTTCACGACGAATCGAACCCTCCACCGGCCACGGATAGCCTTTGGCGTGCGCTTCGGCGAAAGCGATGCTGACCTGCATCGGACCGCCGGTATGAATCGGGTTAAGGTTGCCAAACAGTTTTTGTCCCAGCGGCACCATATCGATGAAGTCATCAAAAATGGCGCTCAGCTCTTTCTCGCTGCGCACTTTGTCGAGGCGCGCCGCGTAGCTTTCACCGGTGGGAGAGTTGATCTGCAATGCCGTGCGTACCGCGAAGGCCGGGATATAAAGCTTGCCCGCACGCCGGTTGATCTCAGCCCAGGCGATTTTTGGCAGGCCCGGCACCACCGCATCGGCGCTGAAGTTCGATTCCTGATCGGCCACCGCGATCACCGCGCACAGGTTGCTGACGCTGGGATCGATTTGCTGAGTGCGGAAGGCGGTATAAATATCATCAGCCCAGTCCGCTTTCTGCGTAACGTGGCTGGGCAATAACTGACGGATTTGTGCTTTCACATCCCCAGGTTGGCGAACCGGTGCCTCGGGTTGCTTTTTGCTGCTGGTACATCCCGCCAGCACCAGTACCGCCAACAGCGCTGCACGCTTGAGTATTACAGTCGCTTCCATCGGGTTCCTTTACGTTATTTCCAGCGTTCTGCCGCCTGATGGTCGCTATCGCGCGCATCCACCCAGCGATCGCCCTGTGCCGTCGCCTCACGTTTCCAGAACGGCGCACGGGTTTTCAGGTAATCCATAATAAATTCCGCTGCGGCAAACGCGCTGCTGCGATGCGCGCTGCTGACGCCGACAAATACAATTTCCTCACCAGGAAACAGTTCTCCAATACGGTGGATCACCGAAACCTGTTGCAGCGCCCAGCGTTGACGTGCTTCGTCGACAATTTCCGTCAGCGCTTTTTCCGTCATGCCGGGATAATGTTCCAGCGTCAAGGCCGCCACGCTGTCACCAAGATTATGATTACGCACCTTCCCGGTGAAGGTCACCACAGCGCCATCGCTGTCATGGGCAGACAGCCAGGCATACTCCTCGGCCACGCTAAAGGCTGCGCTGCCGACGCGAATACGGGTTTCCATCATCACCCCCCGGTCACTGGCGGGAAAAAGGCCACTTCATCACCGGCGCGCAACGGATGACTCATCGGTACCAGGGTTTGATTGACCGCCGCCAGCAATTTCCCGGATTCCAGCGCCAACGCCCAACGATCATTTTTCGTCGCCAGCGCACTGCGCAGGGCCGCCACATCGGCATATTCCGGCGATAACTCCAGCGCGCTGGTGCCGGTCAGTTCACGCACCTGAGCAAAAAACAGCACCTTAATCATGGGACACCGCCTGAAAATCACCGGATTTGCCGCCGCTTTTGCTCAGCAAACGTACCTGGTCGATAACGATGTCTTTTTGCACCGCTTTGCACATGTCATAGATCGTCAGCGCCGCCACTGAAGCCGCCGTGAGGGCTTCCATCTCGACGCCGGTTTTGCCGGTCAGGCGGCAGCGTGAAGTGACGCGTACCCGGCTATGCTCGGGTTCAGCAACCAGCGTCACCTCAACTTTGCTCAGCATCAGCGGATGACACAGTGGGATCAGTTCCCAGGTGCGTTTTGCCGCCTGAATCCCCGCGATGCGGGCAGTGGCAAAGACATCACCTTTGTGATGGCTGCCATCGATGATCATTTGCAGCGTTGCCGGTTGCATCAGCACCAGCGCTTCTGCCTGGGCTTCGCGTACCGTTTCGGTTTTGCCGGAGACATCAACCATATGGGCTTCACCGGCGGCATTGATATGGGTTAACGAGGACATACTTACAACTTCTTCAAATGTGAGACAAAATTACACGGGCGAGTGCGTGCATCCAGTTGATCGGCAATGATGCGTTCCCACGCGCTGCGGCAGGCATTACCGGATCCGGGTACGGCAAAAATCAGCGTCTCATTCGCCATACCCGCGACTGCACGCGACTGCAACGTGGCACTGCCGATCTCTTCGTACGAGATCATGCGGAACAGCTCGCCAAATCCCTCAATCTCCCGGTCAAACAGCGGCAGCAGCGCTTCAGGCGTGCTGTTTTTGCTGTTAAAACCGGTACCACCATTGATGATCACCACCTGGACATCTTCACTGGCTATCCAGCGCGATACCGTGGCGCGGATGCGATAACGGTTATCCGCGACAATCGCGTGATCCACCACCTGATGCCCGGCTTCGCTCAGTGCTTCACGCAGGTAATCACCAGAGGTGTCATTGGCGGCATCACGGTTGTCAGACACCGTCATCACCGCCACATTAAGGGCAACAAAGTCGCCGGAAAGTTTGCTCATGGCCATAACTCCTTTGTCAGCCACCAATGAAGGAAAGATTTTGGGTAATACCGGTGTTGCCCTGATGCAGAAAATGCGTCTGCTTTTTCTGCCCGAGGCTTAAGGCGATACGCGCCTGTAACTCATCCTGCTGTTGATCGGAAGCCAGCAGATCGCGCA
Organism: Pantoea phytobeneficialis; assembly: GCF_009728735.1. Lineage (NCBI taxonomy): Bacteria > Pseudomonadati > Pseudomonadota > Gammaproteobacteria > Enterobacterales > Erwiniaceae > Pantoea > Pantoea phytobeneficialis. The sequence goes on along the minus strand of NZ_CP024636.1, from coordinate 1,313,798 downwards.
GCGGAATGCCCCCCTCGCCAAACAGGCACAGATGCAGGTTGCCGATCGCCGAAACACGCAGGCGATTGCAGCTGGCACAGAAATCTTTTTCATATGGCATGATCAGACCGACTTCGCCGAGATAGTCCGGATGGCGAAACACCTGCGCCGGACCGTCGCTGCGCCCGCGCGGCTGACGTTGCCAGCCTTGCATCAGCAGTTGATCGCGGATCACCTCGCCGGAAATGTGCTGGCGACGGAACAGATCGCTGCCCTCGCCGGTTTCCATCAGCTCGATAAAACGTAACTGAATCGAACGTGTGCGGATCCACTGTAAAAAGGTATCGAGACTGTGGCTGTTGATATCACGCATCAGCACGCTGTTGACTTTGACCTTGCTGAAACCCGCCTCAAACGCGGCATCAATCCCGGCCATGACCTGATGAAATTTGTCCTGACCGGTGATGGCATGAAACTGGCGGGCATCAAGGCTATCGACGCTGACATTGATTGAGGTCAGCCCGGCAGCACGCCAGTCACGCACATCACGCGCCAGCCGATAGCCGTTGGTGGTCACCGCGATTTGGCGGATGGCAGCATTTTCCCGCACCGCAGCGATAATTTCGGTGAAATCACGACGTAAAGAGGGCTCACCACCGGTCAGACGCACTTTTTCAGTGCCCGCGGCCGCAAAGGCACGCGTCACGCGGCGGATCTCATCCAGCGAGAGAAAACTTTTATTGCGCGTACCCTGCGGTTTGTAGCCATCGGGCAGGCAATAGGTACAACGGAAGTTACACACGTCCGTGACCGACAGGCGCAGATAATAAAAGCTGCGCGCATATGCATCAGTAAATTGTGACACCTGAACACCTTTCCAAATACGGGAGATGCAGGCATTTCTTTCTGCACCCTGGCAGCTCGGGGCTGCGGCCTGAACACCCTATCCGGAGGACTTAGGCAATCAGGCTTTGAGTGTATGTTGTCCATTCGAACAACACGGTTGCCCGAATGTTAGCGCGATTTGTTGTTCGCTTCCATCGCGGATTTTCGCTATATATATTGATACATAACGTTTTTTCACCGCATTTTCGCGACAGGATACGTTAAAATAACCGACAGATTTTGATACATATCAGTTTAACTGATGCTCAACGGGTGAGCGTCAGCGATAAGGAGCAACATGAATCGTACCCTGGCAGATTTGGATCGCGTGGTGGCGCTGGGCGGTGGACACGGCCTTGGTCGCGTGATGTCCTCGCTGGCTCCGCTCGGCTCACGCCTGACCGGTATTGTGACTACCACCGACAACGGTGGGTCTACCGGACGCATCCGCCGTTCAGAAGGCGGCATCGCCTGGGGCGATATGCGCAACTGTATCAACCAGTTGATCACAGAACCGAGCGTCGGTTCCGCCATGTTCGAATATCGTTTCACCGGCAACGGCGAACTGGCCGGCCACAATCTTGGCAACCTGATCCTGAAAGCGCTCGACCATCTCAGCGTGCGGCCACTGGAAGCGATCAATATCATTCGTAATCTGCTGAAAGTGGATGCGTTCTTGATTCCGATGTCAGAGCAGCCCGTGGATTTGGTGGCGCAGGATAGCGAAGGCAATATGGTTTACGGCGAAACGGCCGTCGATGAGATGCAACAAGCACCGCAGGAATTGATGCTACATCCGAATGTGGTGCCCACCCGGGAAGCACTGGACGCGATTGCTGAAGCCGATTTGATTCTGATCGGTCCCGGCAGTTTTTATACCAGTCTGATGCCAATTCTGCTGATGGAAGAGATGGCGCGTGCGCTGCGTCGTACCCCCGCCACTATGGTGTTTATCGGTAATCTTGGGCGCGAACTCAGTCCGGCAGCCGCTCGCCTGACCGTCGCGGATAAGCTGGTAATTATGGAAAAAGCGATAGGCAAACGGGTGATTGATGCGGTGGTGGTCAGCCCGGCAGCGGATATTCGCGGTGTGGAAGGACGCTTAATTGTCCGTGAACCGCTGGAAGCGGCGGATATCAAATATCGCCATGACCGCCAGTTGTTACGCCTGGCGCTGGAGCATGCCATCCAGGCATTTTGAAACAAGGCGTGATAAACACGCCGCCACGACTCACCCGCGCTGAGAGTCGTAGCGGCGCGATTTATCGCGCATTAGGACGCAGCGATAAACAGCTCGCGCAGTTCGTGCAACTGATCACGCACCCGTGCCGCTTCTTCAAACTCCAGATTCTGCGCGTGTTGTTGCATCTGTCCTTCCAGCTCGTGAATCTTCTTCTGCATCGCCTGCGGGGTGAGCGCCAGATAGCTGGCTTCGGCTTCAGCGGCGCTGCGCGTGGCGGTTTTGCCCTTGCCACGGGTTTTGACCACGTTTTTGCCCAGCTCCAGAATATCGGTGATTTTTTTGTTCAGTCCCTGCGGCACGATGCCGTTGGCTTCGTTATACCGCTCCTGCTTCTCACGACGTCGCTCAGTCTCCTCGATGGCGCGTGCCATTGAGTTGGTGATCTTATCTGCGTAAAGAATCGCTTTACCGTTAATGTTACGTGCGGCGCGGCCAATGGTCTGAATCAGAGAACGCTCCGAACGCAGGAAGCCCTCTTTATCGGCATCGAGAATCGCCACCAGCGACACTTCCGGCATATCCAGCCCTTCACGCAACAGGTTGATCCCCACCAGCACATCAAATTCCCCCAGACGCAGGTCGCGGATGATCTCCATACGCTCCACCGTATCGATGTCTGAGTGCAGATAACGCACCTTCTCGCCGTGCTCCTCCAGATATTCGGTGAGATCTTCCGCCATGCGTTTAGTCAGGGTGGTCACCAGCACACGTTCGTTGACCTCGACGCGTTTGCGGATCTCCGACAGCAGGTCATCCACCTGGGTGGTCACCGGACGTACTTCGAGGATCGGATCGAGCAGCCCTGTCGGACGCACCACCTGATCAATCACCTCACCACCGGATTTCTCCAGCTCGTAATTACCCGGCGTTGCCGAAACATAAATGGTCTGCGGTGCCAGCGCTTCAAACTCTTCGAAGCGGAGCGGGCGGTTGTCCAGCGCCGACGGCAGGCGGAACCCATACTCCACCAGCGTCTCTTTACGTGCGCGGTCACCGCGATACATCCCGCCAATCTGCGGGATGGTCACATGGGACTCATCCACCACCAGCAGACCATCTGCCGGTAAGTAGTCGAACAGCGTCGGAGGCGGCTCGCCTGGCCCACGTCCGGACAGGTAGCGTGAATAGTTCTCGATACCCGAGCAGTAGCCGAGTTCGTTCATCATTTCGAGGTCAAACTGGGTACGCTGGGTAATGCGCTGCTCTTCCAGCAGCTTATTATTCTCCAGCAGGACCTGACGGCGCACCACCAGTTCCTTTTTGATCTCTTCCATTGATTGCAGGATGCGTTCGCGCGGCGTGACATAGTGGGTTTTCGGATAGACGGTAAAACGCGGCACCACCGAAACCACCTGACCGGTCAGCGGGTCAAACAATGACAACCGCTCCACTTCTTCATCAAACAGCTCCACACGCAGCGCAATCTCATCGGACTCCGCCGGGAAGATATCGATCACTTCACCGCGCACGCGGAAGGTGCCGCGCTGGAAAACCTGATCATTACGGGTATATTGCAGCTCAGCCAGACGACGCAGAATGCTGCGCTGATCGATGATCATGCCACGCGTCAGGTGCAGCATCATTTTCAGGTAGAGATCAGGGTCACCCAGACCGTAGATGGCCGACACCGACGCCACCACGATAACGTCACGTCGCTCCAGCAACGCCTTGGTGGCAGACAGACGCATCTGCTCGATGTGCTCATTCACCGAGGCATCCTTTTCGATAAAGGTATCGGAGCTGGGCACATAGGCTTCAGGCTGATAGTAGTCGTAGTAGGAGACGAAGAACTCCACCGCGTTGTCCGGAAAGAACTCCTTCATCTCTCCGTAGAGCTGTGCCGCAAGGGTCTTGTTAGGCGCCAGCACCATAGTTGGCCGGTTGAGATCGGCGATCACATTGGCGATGGTAAAGGTTTTACCCGAACCGGTTACCCCCAACAGCGTCTGGTGTGCCAGACCGTCTTCCAGCCCCTCTTCCAGACGACGAATCGCCTCAGGCTGATCCCCTGAGGGTTTAAATTCGGAGTTGAGTTTGAAGGCTTTACTCATGGTTTTTCGTTCCTGCAGGAGATATCGGCGGGCAGGCTGCTAATTCTACTCCGCTATGGCGAATTTGCCAGAAAAAAATACTGGATATATTTACAGATATCCTGCACGATAACAGGGAGCAGCAACGACTCGCTTCAGTGCAATTTATGCGGCATCTGGCAAAACCTTGTTGCGCAAGGTTATCCCCAGATGGGTGATGCTTTTAACATTTGTCAATAGAGCGTCATAAAATTGCAGTTGTATGACCAACAAGAAAAATCTCAGGCTTGATTTTAAATAACATACTGATTTATTTGTAAATCAGTAAAAAGCCCAGTTTCTCAGCATAATGTATCCAGGCCGCGTATTTCCTCGCTTGCGCTCTGTTTTCAGTCTCTAATGCACAAGGTTATCCACAGGAATAGTGGATAACTGACGGCAGCCCCGCCGCCATCGCCTGTGCATAATTTTCTAAGCCTATTCCTGGCGTGCGAAAAAAAATTTTTTTATGTTTATTTTTCCCACAGCCCGCGTGGCATTAACTATTCTTTTTCCGTGCTGACGTCACTGAAAGCCCGAAATTCCCAGTAAATAAGGCCACTTATTCCTGAGCGATCTGCCTTATTACTGCACAGATGCACCAGAAACGTTAAGCATTCAGCACCGCTAAAGTGCAGCCGTTTTATCACCCCCAGCAATTGTTAAGCATCGCTCAACTTTAATTCCTGATTTTGCCTCGCTGCTGCTGCTTTTTTTCATGGCATCAGCAAACTGGCCTGGGAATTGCAGGTTTCTCCATAAGCATACGCATCAACTCACTGATGGTGAGAGTGGCAATGATGAATCGTGTTTGACTGTTTGCCAGACGACACAGAGCGGGAGCATTCAGGCTAATTATCTGGAAGGAGAATGTCAGATGCTAAGTTTACGTTCGGTGAATCAGTTTTACGGTCAAAACCATATCCTGTGGGATGTGGACCTCGATCTGCCCCCTGGCACCTGCACGGGCGTGCTGGGTAGCCCAGGGATGGGTAAAACCACCCTGGTCAACTGCATTATGGGACGGTTGCCGATCAATAGCGGGTCGATGACCTGGCAGGAAGATGGCTCCCCCCCTGAAGATTTATTGCTGCAACCGGCGGAGCAACGTGCGCGCATGGGTATCGGCTACGTACCGCAAGGTCGCCATATTTTCTCGCAAATGAGTGTGGAAGATAACCTGCTGATTGCGCTGATGGCGGCGCATGACGACCGCAGTCGCGCCATTCCGGAAATGGTGTTCGATTTGTTCCCGGCGCTCTATTCATTACGCCACCAGCGCAGCGGAGAACTGCCGATGGATCAGCAGCAGCAGTTGGCATTAGCGCGCGCGCTGGTGTTACAACCGAAATTGCTGATCCTTGATGAACCTACCGAAGGCATGTCGCCGTGGCTGGAAGAGGAGATGGGAAATCTGATTCGCCGCCTGAACCGCGATTACGGCCTGACCATTCTGCTGCTGGAGCAACACGTCTCCTTTATCCGCCGCGTGGCTGACTATTTTCTGCTGCTGCATCGTGGTCGCAACGTGGCGCAGGGAAAAGTGGCCCAGTTGGACGATGTCACCATCAATAAATGGCTGACGGTAACCTGACATGAGCTGCCCGTAGCTACCGTCTTGAACGTCAAGCGGTAGCTGCGTAATTTTCATCCCACTTCATCCGCGTTTTCAGCACCCCGAAGCACTGATGAACCAGCTTGCGCATCACCGCTCCAAGCGCGGCCTTGCTGGCTTTGCCCTTCGCGATTAGCCTCTGGTACAGCGCCTTCGCCGGGGCATTCCACCTGATCGCTACGATCGCCGCCATATACAGTTTCGCCCTTACGTCTGCCGGGCCTGTTTTTGACATCCGCGCACGCCCCCTGACTGAGCTCCCGGACGTTTTTTCCACCGGTACCACA